>CAYNGZ010000282.1:0-7220 GCA_964396695.1 uncultured Pseudomonas sp. | reverse complement strand
CCATGTTCCTTACGCGACAGCGCGGCCTCGAAGAGGGGGCGGCCCCTCCTACAAGTACACCCATTGCACCGTAGGAGCTGCCGAAGGCTGCGATCTTTTGATCTTAAAAAAAACGCCCCGATCAATGATCGGGGCGTTTTTTATTACGTTACCGCTTAAGCAGCAATCGACAGCTTGAGCTTGTTCATCGCGCTCTTTTCGAGCTGACGGATACGCTCGGCCGACACGTTGTACTTCTGCGCCAGGTCGTGCAGCGTGGCTTTTTCTTCTGCCAGCCAACGCTGGTAGAGGATGTCGCGGCTGCGGTCGTCCAGCACTTCCAGCGCTTCGTGCAGGTTGTGGGTGGAGTTGTCGGTCCAGTCGGCATCTTCCAGTTGACGGGCCGGGTCATACCGGTGGTCTTCCAGATAGTTGGCCGGCGACTGGAAAGCGCTGTCGTCATCCGCTTCGGCGGCCGGGTCGAAGGCCATGTCGTGGCCGGTCAGGCGACTTTCCATCTCACGCACTTCCCGCGGCTCTACGCCGAGGCTTTCAGCCACGCGATGGACTTCTTCGTTGTTCAGCCACGCCAGACGCTTTTTCTGGCTGCGCAGGTTGAAGAACAGCTTGCGCTGGGCCTTGGTCGTGGCGACCTTGACGATGCGCCAGTTGCGCAGGATGAATTCGTGGATTTCGGCCTTGATCCAGTGCACCGCAAAGGACACCAGACGCACACCCATTTCCGGGTTGAAGCGCTTGACCGCTTTCATCAGGCCAACATTGCCTTCCTGAATCAGGTCAGCCTGGGCCAGCCCATAGCCGGAATAGCTGCGGGCAATATGTACGACAAAACGCAGGTGGGCGAGCACCATCTGCCGAGCCGCCCCCAAATCCTGCTCATAATAGAGACTCTCGGCCAGTTCACGCTCCTGCTCCGGCGTCAGCAATGGAATGCTGTTCACCGTGTGCACATAGGCCTCCAGGTTTGCACCCGGGACCAGAGCATAAGCAGGTTGCAAAGAAGTGGTCATACGAAAAAACCTCCGACTCACATAACTCGTGCAGTTCAGCACTGCGAAAATTGACCGGGAACCGAAGGACAAGTTCCCCTACACGCTGAAAGGCCATACAAGCAAAAAGACACTACTTCGGTGCGAGCTCTCTCAAATGGCGCGCTACCGCAATCCAAGCACCGATATACCCCAACAGCACTGCGCCTAGCAAGAGTGACAGACCATCGGCGACCGGCACCCCGGCCAGCGCGAAATTACTGCCGTACAAGCCGGCCAGCCCAACCACCGCGTCGTTCAACCAGTTCAGGCCGAACGCCAAAACGCCCCAGGACAGAATCCCCGCACCGAAGCCATAAAGCGCGCCCATGTACAGAAAAGGCCTGCGCACATAGCTGTCGGTGCCGCCCACGAGTTTAATCACTTCTATCTCGATGCGGCGGTTTTCAATATGAAGACGAATGGTATTGCCTATCACCAAAAGTAATGCAGAAACCAGCAACACGGTCAGACCGAAGACAAACCGCTCGCCCAGCTTGAGGATGGCCGCCAAACGCTCGACCCAGACTAAATCAAGTTGCGCCTGTTGTACCTTCGGCAGTTCGGAAAGTTTTTGTCTTAATGCTTCAAGGGTCGCTTTGTCGACTTCGTTCGGGGTAACCAGCACCACACCAGGCAACGGGTTCTGCGGCAGCTCCTTGAGCGCCTCGCCCAGACCGGACTGCTGCTGGAACTCTTCCAGCGCCTGTTCGCGGCTGATGTATTCGGCATCGGCCACACCCGGCAAGCCTTTGATCTGCTCGCGCAGTTGTTCGCCTTCGTTGGCACTGGCGTCGAGTTGCAGGTACAGCGAAATCTGCGCCGCACGTTGCCAGGAACCGCCCAGACGCTCGACATTATTCAGCAGCAACGACAAGCCCATCGGCAGGCTCAGGGCAACGGCCATCACCAGACAGGTGAAGAAGCTACCGATCGGCTGCTTGCCCAGACGCCGCACGCTGTCCAGCAAACTGGCGCGGTGGCTTTCGATCCAGGCGCTCAGCAAGGTGCTGAAGTCCGGGCCGTCGTCTTCGTCGCGTTGTTTCTTCTGTGGTTGCGGATCGGCGGCCTTGGGGGCTACGCGCTCGGAAACCTTCGGACTGCGTGTTGCACTCATACCCCGGCCTCCCCGTCGCCGATCAATCGGCCACGCTGCAAGGTCAGCATGCGATGGCGCATGCGGGCGATCAGCGCCAGATCGTGACTGGCGATCAGCACGCTGGTGCCCAGACGATTGATGTCTTCGAAAACACCCATGATTTCTGCCGCCAGACGCGGGTCGAGGTTACCGGTCGGCTCGTCCGCCAGCAGCAAGGCCGGGCGATGGACGATGGCGCGGGCGATACCGACACGCTGTTGCTGACCGGTGGACAGGTCGCCCGGATAGAGATCGGTTTTGTCCGAAAGCGCTACACGCTCCAGGGCCGAATCCACGCGCTTGGCGATTTCAGCCTTGGACAGGCCAAGAATCTGCAACGGCAAGGCGACGTTGTTGAACACGGTACGGTCGAACAGCAACTGATGGTTCTGGAACACCACGCCGATCTGACGGCGCAGGTAGGGGATCTGCGCGTTGCTGATGGTGGCCAGATCCTGCCCGGCCAGCAGCAGCTTGCCGGTGGTCGGACGCTCCATGGCCAGCAATAGCCGCAGCAAGGTGCTTTTACCGGCGCCGGAGTGGCCGGTGACAAACAAGAACTCGCCCCGACGGACTCGAAAGCTCAGCTCATGCAAGCCGACGTGACCGTTCGGATAGCGCTTACCGACCTGTTCGAAACGAATCATGAACGCTCCCGCTCGGCAAACAGTGCCTGGACAAAGGGTTCTGCTTCAAAGGTACGCAAGTCATCGATGCCTTCACCGACACCGATGTAGCGAATCGGCAGACCAAACTGCTTGGCCAGGGCGAAAATCACCCCGCCCTTGGCCGTGCCATCGAGTTTGGTCAGGGCCAGGCCGGTCAGTTCGACCGTCTGGTTGAATTGCTTGGCCTGGTTGATGGCGTTCTGACCAGTGCCCGCATCGAGTACCAGCAGCACCTCATGCGGCGCGTCGGCGTCGAGCTTGCTGATGACCCGGCGAACCTTTTTCAGTTCTTCCATCAGGTTGTCTTTGGTGTGCAGACGACCAGCGGTGTCGGCGATCAACACATCGATGCCACGGGCCTTGGCGGCCTGTACTGCATCGAAGATCACCGAAGCCGAGTCGGCGCCGGTGTGCTGGGCGATCACCGGGATCTTGTTGCGCTCGCCCCAAACCTGCAATTGCTCGACCGCCGCCGCACGGAAGGTGTCACCGGCTGCGAGCATGACTTTCTTGCCTTCGAGTTGCAGCTTCTTCGCCAACTTGCCGATGGTGGTGGTTTTGCCGGCGCCGTTGACGCCGACCACCAGAATCACGAACGGCTTGTTCTGCGAGGTGATGTTCAGCGGCTGCTCGACAGGCTTGAGCATGCTGGCCAGCTCGCCCTGCAAGGATTTGTACAGTGCATCGGCGTCGGCCAACTGCTTGCGCGCAACCTTCTGGGTCAGGTTCTGGATGATCACCGATGTGGCTTCAACACCCACGTCAGCGGTCAGCAGTCGGGTTTCGATGTCTTCAAGCAGTTCGTCGTCGATCAGCTTCTTGCCGAGGAACAGACTGGCCATGCCCTCGCCGATGCTGGCGCTGGTTTTCGACAGGCCTTGCTTCAGGCGGGCAAAGAAGCCGGTTTTGGGTTCTTCGGTGCGAACCGGTTCGGCAGCGACCGGAGCCGGAACCGCAACAACCGGTGCAACCGGCGCTGGCGGCGTTTCCGGTGCTGCGACGACTACAGGGGCCGGCGTTGGGACTGACACCGGGGCAGGCTGTGGCGCAGGTTCTGGCACAACAAATGCCGCGATCACCGGCTCAGGCAGATCAGGCTCATCAATGATCAGTTGCTCAGCCACCGGATCGATGACGGGCACCGGCTCGACCACCAGCAGCTCCACGGCTTGCTGGACCACCGTCGGCGCAGGAATCGCAGGCGTGACATGCGGCGCCAACTCGTCTTCGACCAAAGCCACCGGTTCTTCTGCCACCGGCAGCGTCAACCACGGCGTGTGCGTGACTTCTGGCGTACGCGGCAACTCTGCCACTGGCGCTGGCTGTGGCTCGACCACCGGTTGCAACACCGGCTCGGCGATCGGCAATACGGCAGGGGCCGGCGCTTGAGCAACAGGCGCTGCTTCTATTACCGGCTCAGGCGCAACCTCAGGAAGTGGCTGTGGCTGTTCGACGACGGGTTCCTGCGGCTTTTTGCGCAGCCATCCGAACAGGCTTTTCTTCTCGCCAGCCGCAGCTGGGGTCTTCTTGTCGTCGTTGGAACCAAACATGGAGGACGGCTATCTCACGGTAGCGACGCGCCAATGGCGCCCCGGCAAATAAATATTCGATGCAGAACAGACTGCGTTTCACCCAGCTTGTTCACGCGCAACATTTTGTCGAAGTGCTCAACAGCACCTCAGGGATCGATTTCACGAAGGACTGGACCGGCAAAATCGGCGAAAAAGCGGAGTTTAGCTGATAAACCCACGCCTTCCGTCGCAAACCTATTCAACCTGATCAAGCACAATGGCCTGATAGGCGTGGCCACCGCTAAAACGGATCAGTATCCTAGCACCTCCTCGCCCGCCGACGCTAAGACCAAGCGGGCAGCCCAACAGGTTTAAAAACGAATGAATGCTCTAGCCCGCCGCGCTGCAGGCCTGCTGCTCAGCACAGTTTGTCTGCCCCTTTCAGCTTTGGCTGCCGCCCCTCAACCGACCCACGAATTTACCCTCGACAACGGCCTCAAGGTCGTCGTGCGCGAAGATCACCGGGCGCCGGTGGTGGTTTCCCAGATCTGGTACAAGGTTGGCTCCAGCTACGAAACCCCGGGCCAGACCGGTTTGTCCCACGCCCTGGAACACATGATGTTCAAGGGCAGCGAGAAGGTCGGCCCCGGCGAAGCGTCGTTGATCCTGCGCGACCTTGGCGCCGAAGAGAACGCCTTCACCAGCGACGACTACACCGCCTATTACCAGGTACTGGCCCGTGATCGCCTGGGCGTGGCCTTTGAACTGGAAGCCGATCGCATGGCCAACCTGCGCCTGCCGGCCGACGAGTTCAGCCGCGAGATCGAAGTGATCAAGGAAGAGCGCCGCATGCGCACCGACGACAAGCCGATGGCCAAGGCTTACGAGCGCTTCAAGGCCATGGCCTACCCGGCCAGCGGTTACCACACGCCGACCATCGGCTGGATGGCTGACCTGGACCGCATGAAGGTCGAAGAGCTGCGCCACTGGTACACATCCTGGTATGTGCCGAATAACGCCACCCTGGTGGTGGTCGGTGACGTGACTCCGGACGAAGTCAAAACCCTGGCTCAACGCTACTTCGGACCAATCCCGAAACGCGACGTGCCGCCGGCGAAGATCCCGATGGAACTGGCCGAGCCCGGCGAGCGCAAGATCACCCTGCATGTGCAGACGCAACTGCCGAGCCTGATGCTGGCCTTCAACGTACCGAGCATCGCCACCGCGCAAGACAAACGCTCGGCGAATGCCTTGCGGTTGATCGCGGCATTGCTGGATGGCGGCTACAGTGCGCGCATTTCGGCGCAACTGGAGCGCGGCGAAGAGCTGATCTCCGGCGGTTCGTCGAGCTACGACGCCTATTCCCGCGGTGACAGCCTGTTTACCTTGTCGGCAACACCGAACACCCAGAAACACAAAACCATGGCCCAGGCTGAAGCCGGTCTGTGGAAATTGCTTGATCAGTTGAAAACCACCGCACCGTCGGCGGATGAAGTCGAACGCGTACGTGCTCAAGTGATCGCCGGCCTGGTCTACGAGCGTGACTCGATCACCAGTCAAGCGAATGCCATCGGTCAACTGGAAAGCGTCGGCCTGTCCTGGAAACTGATGGACACCGAACTCGCCGAGCTGCAAAGCGTGACCCCGCAAGACATTCAGAACGCTGCCCGCACCTATTTCACTCGCGAACGTCTCAGCGTTGCGCATGTACTGCCACTGCCCGAGGGAACCGCCCATGAGTGAGCGTAAAAAACCACGTCTGGCCCTGATCGGCCTGGTGCTCGTCGCACTGGTCGCCGCACTCGGCGTCTACGTCAGCCGCTCGACCGAGACCAACGCCAGCGAAGCCCTCGATCAGGCCAAGGCCAGCAAAAAGCTGCAATCGCTGGCCGAGCTCGACGGTAAAGCACCGAGCCACCGCACGCTGGACGTGCAGACCTGGAAAACCGCTGAAGGCTCCAGGGTGCTGTTCGTCGCAGCCCCGGAACTGCCGATGTTCGACATGCGCTTGATCTTCGCCGCCGGCAGCAGCCAGGACGGTGACAAACCGGGTCTGGCGGTGCTGACCAACGCCATGCTCAACGAAGGCATTGCCGGTAAAGACGTCGGCAAGATCGCTGAAGGCTTCGAAGGCCTGGGCGCAAACTTCGGCAACGGCGCCTACAAAGACATGGCCGTCGCCTCGCTGCGCAGCCTCAGCGCGGTGGATAAACGCGAACCGGCGCTGAAGCTGTTCGCTGAAGTGGTCGGCAAACCGACGTTCCCGGCCGACTCACTGGCGCGGATCAAGAACCAGATGCTCGCCGGCTTCGAGTACCAGAAGCAGAGCCCCGGCAAACTGGCGAGCCTGGAGCTGATGAAGCGCCTGTACGGCAACCACCCCTACGCCCATGCCAGCGACGGCAACGCGCAAAGTGTCCCGCCGATTACCGTGGCGCAATTGCGGGCCTTCCACGACAAAGCCTACGCCGCGGGCAACGCAGTGATTGCACTGGTGGGCGACTTGTCGCGCAGCGAAGCCGAAGCGATTGCCGCACAGATCTCCGCAGCGCTGCCAAAAGGCCCGGCGCTGGCGGAAATCGAACAACCGGTTGAGCCAAAGGCCAGCATCGGCCACATCGAGTTTCCGTCCAAGCAGACCAACCTGATGCTTGCGCAACTGGGCATCGACCGTGACGATCCGGATTACGCGGCCGTCTCCCTGGGCAACCAGATCCTCGGCGGCGGTGGCTTCGGCACCCGACTGATGAGCGAAGTGCGTGAAAAACGCGGCCTGACCTATGGCGTCTATTCCGGCTTTACGCCGATGCAGGTTCGTGGTCCGTTCATGATCAACCTGCAAACCCGCGCCGAGATGAGCGAAGGTACCCTGAAG
>CAYNGZ010000281.1:0-7317 GCA_964396695.1 uncultured Pseudomonas sp. | reverse complement strand
CAACCTGTTCTTCGATTTCGAACAAACTCACCAGATGGTTCGCGGCACACACGCCAGCCTCGAACTGGCCTCGGTGTTCTCCACCTTCCCGAACCCAGCCCTGTCGACGGGCCAGGCGTTTCTGGTTGAGGTGATCATCACCGCCATCCTGATGGGCGTGATCATGTCCCTGACCGACGACAACAATGGCCTGCCAAAGGGTCCACTGGCGCCGCTGCTGATCGGCCTGCTGATCGCCGTCATAGGCAGCTCGATGGGCCCGCTGACCGGTTTCGCGATGAACCCGGCGCGAGACTTCGGTCCCAAGCTGATGACTTTCTTCGCCGGGTGGGGTGAAATTTCCTTCACTGGCGGACGTGATATCCCGTACTTCCTGGTTCCGGTTTTTGCACCGATCGTCGGTGCCTGCCTCGGTGCGGCAGCTTACCGCGGGCTGATTGCCCGCCACCTGCCAAGCCCGGTAACAGCTACAAAGGATGCAGAACAGGCCATTGACGGCAAACCTAGAGTTTCTTGAAACAGCCGGCGCGAGGCCCTGCCCAAAACCGATCTTGCGCCCCAGCTCACTCCCTTATTTCGTCCAAGGCAATCGACATGACCGACATTCAGAACAAGAACTACATCATTGCCCTCGATCAGGGTACGACCAGCTCCCGGGCGATTATTTTCGACCGTGACGCCAACGTGGTCTGCACCGCACAACGCGAATTCGCCCAGCATTACCCTCAAGCCGGCTGGGTCGAACACGACCCGATGGAAATCTTCGCCACTCAAAGCGCGGTGATGGTCGAGGCTCTGGCACAAGCCGGCCTGCACCACGATCAGGTGGCGGCCATCGGCATCACCAACCAGCGTGAAACCACCGTGGTCTGGGACAAGACCACCGGCCGACCGATCTACAACGCGATCGTCTGGCAGTGCCGCCGCAGCACCGAGATCTGCCAGCAGCTCAAGCGCGATGGCCTTGAGCAATACATCAGCGAAACCACGGGCCTGGTCACCGACCCGTACTTCTCCGGCACCAAGCTCAAGTGGATCCTCGATAACGTCGAAGGCAGCCGCGAACGCGCACGCAAAGGCGAGTTGCTGTTCGGCACCGTCGACAGCTGGCTGATCTGGAAATTTACCGGCGGCAAAACCCACGTCACCGACTACACCAACGCCTCGCGCACCATGCTCTTCAACATCCACACCCTGGAGTGGGACGCGAAGATGCTGGAGGTGCTGGACATCCCGCGCGAGATGCTGCCAGAGGTCAAGTCGTCGTCGCAAATCTACGGCCACACCAAGAGCGGCATCGCCATCGGCGGCATCGCGGGCGACCAACAGGCCGCACTGTTCGGCCAGATGTGCGTTGAACCGGGCCAGGCGAAAAACACCTACGGCACCGGCTGCTTCCTGCTGATGAACACCGGCGACAAAGCAGTGAAATCCCGGCACGGCATGCTCACCACCATCGCCTGCGGCCCGCGCGGCGAAGCCGCCTATGCACTGGAAGGCGCGGTGTTCAACGGCGGCTCCACCGTTCAGTGGCTGCGCGACGAGCTGAAGATCATCAACGACGCTCACGACACCGAATACTTCGCCAACAAGGTCAAGGACAGCAACGGCGTGTACCTGGTGCCAGCCTTCACCGGTCTGGGCGCTCCGTACTGGGACCCGTATGCCCGTGGCGCGCTCTTCGGCCTGACTCGCGGCGTACGCGTGGATCACATCATTCGTGCAGCACTGGAGTCGATTGCCTACCAGACCCGCGACGTGCTCGACGCCATGCAACACGACTCCGGCGAACGCCTCAAAGCCCTGCGCGTAGATGGCGGAGCGGTCGCGAACAACTTCCTGATGCAATTCCAGGCCGACATCCTCGGCACCAAGGTCGAACGCCCGCAAATGCGTGAAACCACGGCACTGGGCGCCGCCTACCTGGCCGGCCTGGCCTGCGGTTTCTGGGGCAGCCTGGAAGAGTTGCGCGGCAAGGCGGTGATCGAACGCGAGTTCGACCCGCAACTGGACGAAGCCGCGAAGGAAAACCTCTACGCCGGCTGGAAAAAAGCCGTCAGCCGCACCCGCGACTGGGAACCGCACGAAGGCGCTGAATAAGCCAAGTAGCGGATTCGTATCGGTATGTAACTGGTCGGGAGCAGGTTCCTGCGGCATCATGGGCAAATTTTGCACGGCAGCCCAAAGGAAGCCCCATGAATCTGCCTCCCCGTCAGCAGCAAATCCTCGAACTGGTCCGCGAACGCGGCTATGTCAGCATCGAGGAAATGGCTCAGCTGTTCGTTGTTACACCGCAGACCATCCGCCGCGATATCAATCAACTGGCGGAGATGAATTTGTTGCGGCGCTATCACGGCGGCGCAGCTTACGACTCAAGCGTCGAAAACACCGCCTACGCCATGCGTGCCGATCAGATGCGCGATGAGAAGCAACGCATCGCCGAAGCCATCGCCGCGCAGATCCCCGATCACGCCTCGCTGTTCATCAATATCGGCACCACCACCGAATCCATCGCCCGGGCGCTGCTCAACCACAGCCAGCTCAAAGTGATCACCAACAACCTGCATGTCGCCTCGATCCTCAGCGCCAAGGATGACTTCGAAGTCCTGCTGGCCGGTGGCAACGTGCGCCGTGATGGCGGCGTAGTCGGCCAGGCCTGCGTCGACTTCATCAACCAGTTCAAGGTCGACTTTGCGCTGGTCGGCATCAGCGGTATCGATGAAGACGGCAGCCTGCTCGACTTTGACTACCAGGAAGTGCGGGTCTCCCAGGCGATCATCGCCAACGCCCGGCAAGTCTTGCTGGCGGCAGATTCCAGCAAGTTCGGTCGTAACGCCATGGTTCGCCTGGGACCGATCAGCCTGATCGACTGCCTGGTGACCGACCACGCCCCAGTGCCGGCATTGGCGCAACTGCTGAGCCAGCACAAGATTCGGCTGGAAGTGGTTTAACCCTCCCACCTCAAAAGATCGCAGCCTGCGGTAGCTCCTACGGTAGGTCGTATCCCCGCAGGAGCTGCCGCAGGCTGCGATCTTTTCATTTCTGTTGTTCGAAAATGTTCTTTTTATTCCCCTTCGATCAGTATTTTCAATCGAAGCTGACTGGTCGCACCCGAATTTATGCGCTACCATTTTCGAAAATGAACATTAATATTCGAATTCAAATATCAAGAGAATGACCGAGGCCCGCCGATGCCCACTTCAACCTTGCCTATGCCCCCTCTTGCCGAGGTCTACGATATTGCCGTCATTGGCGGTGGGATTAACGGTGTGGGGATTGCAACAGATGCTGCCGGTCGCGGTCTTTCGGTATTTCTTTGCGAAAAGGATGATCTGGCCAGCCATACCTCGTCCGCCAGCAGCAAGCTGATCCACGGCGGCCTGCGTTACCTGGAACATTACGAATTTCGCCTGGTGCGTGAGGCCCTGGCCGAGCGTGAAGTGTTGCTGGCCAAGGCCCCGCACATCGTCAAGCCGATGCGCTTCGTGCTGCCGCACCGCCCGCACCTGCGCCCGGCCTGGATGATCCGCGCGGGCCTGTTCCTGTATGACAATCTGGGCAAGCGGGAAAAACTCGCCGGCTCCAAAAGCCTGAAGTTCGGCGCCGACAGCGCGCTGAAAAGCGAAATCACCAAGGGCTTCGAATACTCCGACTGTTGGGTCGACGACGCCCGACTGGTCGTGCTCAACGCCATGGCCGCCCGCGAAAAAGGCGCCCACGTTCACACCCAGACCCGTTGCGTCAGCGCCCGTCGCAGCAAAGGTCTGTGGCAGTTGAACCTGGAGCGCGCCGACGGCAGCCTGTTCTCGATCCGCGCCAAGGCGCTGGTCAACGCCGCCGGTCCATGGGTCGCCAAGTTCATTCGTGATGACCTGAAGATGGAATCGCCTTACGGCATCCGCCTGATCCAGGGCAGCCACCTGATCGTGCCGAAACTGTACGACGGAGAACACGCGCATATCTTGCAGAACGAAGACCAGCGCATCGTGTTCACCATTCCGTA
This sequence comes from uncultured Pseudomonas sp., assembly GCA_964396695.1. Taxonomy (GTDB): domain Bacteria; phylum Pseudomonadota; class Gammaproteobacteria; order Pseudomonadales; family Pseudomonadaceae; genus Aquipseudomonas. The sequence goes on along the minus strand of CAYNGZ010000281.1, from coordinate 3,314 downwards.
CCTCAATCAATTCACCCTGATCGGTACCACGGACCGCGAATACACCGGCGATCCGGCAAAAGTCGCGATCACCGAAGGCGAGACCGACTACCTGCTCAAGGTGGTCAACGCGCACTTCAAGAAACAAGTCAGCCGCGATGACATCCTGCACACCTATTCCGGTGTTCGTCCGCTGTGCAACGACGAATCCGACAATCCTTCGGCCGTGACCCGCGACTACACCCTGGCGCTGTCCGGCAGTGCCGAAGAAGCCCCACTGCTGTCGGTATTCGGTGGCAAGCTGACCACCTACCGCAAACTCGCCGAATCGGCCATGGCGCAGTTGGCACCGTACTTCAAGGACATGAAGCCAGGCTGGACCGCACAGGTGACCCTGCCGGGCGGCGAAGGCATGACTACGCCGCAGGCGTTGAGCGCGTTGATTCGCGACAAGTTCGACTGGGTACCGACAGAAATTGCCCGGCGCTGGGCCACCAGCTACGGCAGCCGCACCTGGCGCATGCTAGAAGGCGTACAGAGCCTGAACGACATGGGCGAACATCTGGGTGGCGGTCTCTACACCCGCGAAGTCGATTACTTGTGCAGCGAAGAATGGGCCACCACCGCTCACGACATTCTCTGGCGTCGCAGCAAACTGGGCCTGTTCACCACCCAGGCGCAACAAGAGAACGTGCAGCTGTACCTGAACAAGGTCGAACAGAACCGCAGCAAGATCGAAGCGGCCTGATCACTCGTCCGGTTCAACGAAAGCCCCTGAATCTTACGATTCAGGGGCTTTTTTATTTTGAAGTTCAAAAGATCGCAGCCTTCGGCAGCTCCTACGTTGGAATGGGATCTTTTGCATTCGGTTTTCCGAACGCGACTCTTCGGTCGATTCGGTAAACCGGATAATCCCCCCTGAAAATCAACGCCATAAATGCTTAATCTCTTTTAAAATCAATACCTTGATCCAAGTCACCTGGCCTGGCACGAGTCATGCTCTACACTCCTGGACGAATGTCTGATGGGCCAACACTTCAGGAGCCGTCAAGGCATTCCGCAGTACAAAAGGGCCGACGAACTGGCTCCATATAAAAACAATGTCGAGGAAAATTTGATGCGCATCGTTCCCCATATCCTGGGCGCAGCCATTGCTGCCGCACTGATCAGCACGCCAGTTTTCGCCGCCGAACTCACCGGCACCCTGAAGAAGATCAAAGAGTCCGGCACCATTACCCTGGGGCATCGCGACGCTTCCATTCCGTTTTCCTACATTGCAGACGCTTCCGGCGTACCGGTCGGCTACTCCCACGATATTCAGCTGAAAATCGTCGAAGCCATCAAAAAAGACCTGGACATGCCGAACCTGAAGGTCAAGTACAACCTGGTCACCTCGCAAACCCGTATTCCACTGGTGCAGAACGGCACTGTGGACGTCGAGTGCGGCTCCACCACCAACAACGTCGAGCGTCAGCAACAAGTTGACTTCTCCGTTGGCATCTTCGAAATCGGCACCAAGCTGCTGTCGAAAAAAGATTCGACTTACAAAGACTTCGCTGACCTCAAAGGCAAGAACGTCGTGACCACCGCCGGCACCACGTCCGAGCGCATTCTGAAGTCGATGAACGCCGACAAGCAGATGGGCATGAACGTCATCTCTGCCAAAGACCACGGCGAATCCTTCCAGATGCTGGAATCGGGTCGTGCCGTTGCTTTCATGATGGACGACGCACTGCTGGCCGGTGAAATGGCCAAGGCCAAGAAGCCGACCGACTGGGCCGTGACCGGTACTCCACAGTCCTACGAAATCTATGGCTGCATGGTCCGCAAGGGCGACGAGCCGTTCAAGAAGGCGGTCGACGACGCGATCGTTGCGACCTACAAGTCCGGCGAGATCAACAAGATCTACGAAAAATGGTTCATGCAGCCAATCCCGCCAAAAGGCCTGAACCTGATGTTCCCGATGAGCGACGAGCTCAAGGCCCTGATCGCCAATCCGACCGACAAAGCGGCTGAAGAAAAGAAATCCTGATTTCTGACTAACCTTACCTCCTGACAGGGCCCGCGCCCTTTCAGGAGGCTGTCACTACCTGCTGGCACATTCTGGAAACACTCGAACCGGTGGTTGTCGAGCCGATCGCGTGTGCCCGACTTTCAGTCGGGGCGGGAACGGAGCTTCCCCAGGCAGGCACTTGTACATCGATCGCATCCGAGGGGAGACCCTAATGAATTACAACTGGGATTGGGGCGTGTTCTTCAAGTCCACCGGCGTGGGCAGCGAGACCTATCTCGACTGGTACATCACCGGACTGGGCTGGACCATCGCCATCGCCGTCGTGGCCTGGATCATCGCCCTGCTGCTGGGCTCGCTGCTGGGCATCATGCGCACCGTACCGAACCGCATCGTGTCAGGCATCGCGACCTGCTACGTCGAGCTGTTCCGTAACGTACCGCTGCTGGTTCAGCTGTTCATCTGGTACTTCCTGGTGCCCGACCTGCTGCCGCCGGATCTGCAGGACTGGTACAAGCAGGACCTGAACCCGACCACCTCGGCCTACCTGAGCGTTGTCGTGTGCCTGGGCCTGTTCACCGCCGCCCGGGTCTGTGAGCAAGTGCGCACCGGCATCCAGGCGCTGCCGCGTGGCCAGGAGTCGGCCGCCCGTGCCATGGGCTTCAAGCTGCCGCAAATCTACTGGAACGTGCTGCTGCCCCAGGCCTACCGGATCATCATTCCGCCGCTGACCTCGGAATTTCTCAACGTCTTCAAGAACTCGTCCGTCGCCTCGCTGATCGGCCTGATGGAACTGCTCGCGCAGACCAAACAGACCGCCGAGTTCTCCGCCAACCTGTTCGAAGCCTTCACCCTGGCGACGCTGATCTACTTCACCCTGAACATGAGCCTGATGCTGTTGATGCGCATGGTCGAGAAGAAAGTCTCGGTGCCCGGCCTGATTTCCGTGGGGGGGTAAATAATGGATTTCGATTTCAGTGGCATCATCCCGGCCATTCCCGGCCTGTGGAATGGCATGCTGATGACCCTGCAACTGATGGTGCTGGGCGTTATCGGCGGCCTGGTCATCGGTACGCTCCTGGCGCTGATGCGCTTGTCTTCGAACAAGCTGCTGGCCAATGTCGCCGGCGCCTACGTCAACTACTTCCGCTCGATCCCGCTGCTGCTGGTGATCACCTGGTTCTACCTGGCGGTACCGTTCGTCCTGCGCTGGATCACCGGTGAAGACACGCCGATCGGTGCGTTCACCTCCTGCATCGTGGCGTTCATGATGTTCGAAGCGGCGTACTTCTGCGAAATCGTCCGGGCCGGCGTACAGTCGATC
>CAYNGZ010000280.1:0-7345 GCA_964396695.1 uncultured Pseudomonas sp. | reverse complement strand
GAAGGTACGGTGAAGATCACCGACTCAAGCGGAAATGTCGTGAGAACCCTCAATCTGGGCAGTCAGCCCAAGGGCAGTGCCAGCTTCACGTGGGACGGCAAGGACAGCAGCGGCGCTTTGGTTCCGACGGGCACCTACACCTTCAAGGCCAATGCTCCGGTCAACGGTAAGGCGACCGATCTGGCCACTTACCTGCCTGCAACGGTCAACAGCGTGACGCTGAGTCAAACCGGCGGAGAGTTGATGCTCAATCTGGCAGGCCTGGGCTCCATCGCCCTGTCCAAAGTTCAAACCATTGGTATATAGAGCCGGCTAACGCGGCACAAAGGAGTGGAATATGTCTTTCAATATCGGCCTTAGCGGTCTCTATGCAGCCAACAAACAACTGGACGTGACCGGTAACAACATCGCCAACGTCGCGACCGCCGGTTTCAAGTCCTCGCGTGCCGAGTTCGCCGATGTCTACTCGGCAACCAAGCTGGGTAACGGCTCTAAAGTCGTCGGCAGCGGCGTACGCCTGGCCAACGTATCCCAGCAGTTCACCCAGGGTGATATCAACAACACCGGTAACGTGCTGGACATGGGCATCAATGGTTCGGGTTTCTTCACCCTGAGCAACAACGGTTCGATTTCCTATACCCGTGCCGGTACGTTCAAGGTCGACAAGGATGGTTTCATCACCAACACCGATCAAACCGCCCGTTTGCAAGGCTACGGTGCGGATGCCAATGGCAAGATCATCAACGGTGTGCTGACCGACCTGAAAATCGACACCTCGAACCTGGCACCAAAAGCGACGTCGACCGTGTCCTCGACGATCAACCTGAACTCGAGTTCTCCGGTGATTGACGACACGCTCCCGGCCAACACATTCGACCCGGGCACCCTCGCTACCTACACCAAATCGTTCAGTACGTCGATCTATGACAGCCAGGGCAATTCGCACGTCATGGATCAATACATGGTGAAGACCGGTGCCAACACCTGGAAGACCTACACCCTGGTAGACGGTCGCAACCCGGATGCCACCGGCAGCGACCCGAAAGTCACCCCCCCGGTTGCTACGACCATGACGTTCGATACGACTGGCAAACTGGTCTCGGTGGCCACACCACCGGCGACGCCTGCGGCACCTAACGCAACCAACACCGTGACGTTGGCCAACTGGGTGCCGGGTAAGGTCACCAACGGTGTGTGGGCGGCCAACGGCGCGGCACCAAGCGCTAGCGGCATGACCATTTCGATGACTAACACCACTCAGTTCAACGCTGATTCGGCCCGCTCCATCCCGGCTCAGGACGGTTACGCCACGGGCGAAATCACCAACCTGACCATCGACGGCACCGGCACCCTGTTCGCCAACTTCAGCAACAACCAGAACAAGGCGATCGGCCAGGTCGCCCTGGCCAGCTTCACCAATGAACAAGGTCTGCAAGCGGTAGGTGGCACCAGCTGGAAAGAAACCTTCGCCTCGGGTATCCCGGGTTATGACGCGCCAACCACCGGTACGCTGGGTGCGATTCAGTCCAACTCCCTGGAAGAGTCCAACGTCAACCTGACCAACGAACTGGTCAACCTGATCAAGGCGCAAAGTAACTACCAGGCCAACGCCAAGACCATCTCGACCCAAAGCACCATCATGCAGACCATCATCCAGATGACCTGATGCTGGTTGGCGGGTAGCGCTATACAAGGAGCCCCTCGAAAGAGGGGCTTTGTGTGTGTGGGATTTATGGTGGGTGCCGATGTCTCGGGCGTCAGTGCCAGGCTCTTCGCGAGCAAGCCCGCTTGTGTCTTACGCAGGAGCTCACGGGTGGGCTTGGTTGTTTCAGAAACCGTCCTTAATAGGTTTATCTAACAGTGATGAGGCCGGGTACAAAGGCCACGGCACTCATCACCCAGAAGCAAGCGTGGCGTTCTCTTGTACTTGCTGGGGATCAGCGGTCGCTTGACGCACCACCTTGAACCATGCGGCGTACAATGCTGGAACGAAGAAAATCGTCAGTAGCGTGGCCACAGTGAGACCGCCCATGATCGCGATCGCCATCGGTCCCCAGAACACACTGCGCGTGAGTGGGACCATTGCGAGTACGGTGGCCAGCGCCGTTAGCATCACCGGGCGGGCTCGGTGAATGGCGGCATCCAGCACAGCATTCCACGGGTCGCGCCCCTCGGCGATCTCGATTTGTATTTGATCGATCAGGATCACCGCGTTGCGCATGATCATGCCACCCAGTGCGATGATGCCCAGGATCGCGACGAAGCCCAGCGGCGATTGAAACACCAGCAGCGCGGGCACTACACCGATCAGGCCCAGCGGTGCAGTCAGCATCACCATCCACATGCGGGAGAAGTTCTGCAATTGCAGCATGAGTAACAGCAGAATGGTGATCAGCATCAACGGGGCTACCGCGAGCAGCGCCTTGTTGGCCTTGTCACTTTCCTCAACCGCTCCGCCTACATCGATGCGGTATCCGGTCGGCAGCTTGGCTTCGATGTCCTTGAGCAACGGCAGGATTTCCTGCGTCACCGAGACACCCTGTTCACCATCCTTCACGTCCGCACGCACAGTGATCGCCATGTCGCGGTTGCGGCGCCACAGTACCGGCTCTTCCAGTTCAGCGCGCACCTGGGCGACTTGCGACAGCGGCACCACCGTGCCTTGGCGTGTGTAAAGGTTGATGTTTTTCAGTGTATCGAGGTTCAAGCGTTCCTCTGGCACGGCACGGGCCATGATGTCGATCAGGTCCTCGCGCTCACGCAGCTGCGACAGGGTTGCGCCGTTCATCACGGTCTGGGTCGCCAACGACACGTCGGCCGGGGTGAGGCCAAGCGCACTCGCCTTGTCCTGATCAAGCTCCACTTTCAGCGTACGCACCGGGTCGTTCCAGTCGAGTTGGAGGTCGCGCACCTTTTGATTGGACGCCACCACCTTCTCCACATATCGCGCAATTTTGCGTACTACCTGGGTATCGGGGCCGACCACGCGGAACTGTACCGGGTAGCCAACGGGAGGCCCCAACTCGAGGCGGGTCACGCGTATCCACGCTTGTGGGAATTGTTGGTTAGCCGAGTCCACCAGCCGCGCACGCACTCGCTCGCGTGCATCCAGATCTTTGGTCATCACCACGAACTGGGCAAAGCCCGGATTGGGCAGCTCGGGGTTGAGCGAGAGATAAAAACGCGGTGCGCCGGCGCCGGTGTAGGCAGTATAGAAACGCACGTCCTCATCCTTCGCCAGGATCTCCTCCATGTGCTTGACCTGCTCGGTTGTCGCGGCAAACGAGGAGCCTTCCTTGACACGCAGGTCTATAACCAGCTCAGGACGCGAACTGTTGGGGAAGAATTGCTGCGGCACGAGCTTAATACAGGCCAGAGCAAGCACCAGAGCGCCCACCGTCGCACCAATGACCACCCAGCGGCGCTCGATGGCGGCGTCGATCAAGCGGCGCAGGCTGCGGTAAAACTTGGTGTCGTGCGGATCAGTGTGATGGTGTGTGCCCAAGTCGTTGGGCAGCATCTTGACCGCCAGGTACGGCGTGAAGATGCCCGAACAGATCCACGAGAACAGCACCGCGGCGCCAACGATCCAGAAAATGCCTCCCGCGTACTCGCCGGTGGTGGACTTCGACAGGCCGATTGGCAGGAAGCCTACGACCGTGATTAGCGCGCCGGTCAGGCGTGGCATGGCGGTGGACTGATAGGAGAAGGCGGCGGCCTTCACGCGGTCCATGCCGGTTTCCATCTTCGCCACCATCATCTCGATAGCGATGATGGCGTCATCCACCAGCAGTCCCAACGCGATAATCAGTGAGCCGAGCGAGATACGCTCGAGGTTCCAGCCCATCGCCAGCATCACCAGCGCCACGCCACCCAGGACAAGAGGCACCGTGGCCGCAACCACGAGGCCGGCGCGCCAGCCCAGGCTGGCCAGACTTACGGCAATCACGATGACCAGCGCCTCGACCAGCGCGCGCCCAAAGTCCAGGATTGCATCCCTCACCGTGGTGGGCTGATCGGCCACCAGCTCCAGCTCCACGCCGTGCGGCAGTTCCGACTGGATCTTGGCGACTGCCGTGTCCATCGCCTTGCCAAGGTCCACGATGTTGCCGTCACTGGTCATCGTGATACCGAGCATCAGTACGGGCTGGCCGTTGTGACGTACCGTGTAGGTCGGCGGATCCTCGAAGCCACGGGTAACGGTTGCGACGTCGCCGAGCTTGATCAGCCGTCCGCCCGCGGAGATCGGCACGTTGCGGATGGCTTCCTCGCTGGCGAATTGGCCACTCACGCGCACCATGACACGGTCGCCATGGGTGTCGATCTGGCCTGCGGGCAGCATGGCGTTCTGGCTCTTGAGGCTTTCGGCGATGGCCAGCGGTGTAATGCCCAGCGCTGCCAAGCGCTCGTGCGAGAACTCAACGTAGACACGCTTGGCCTGCTTGCCGATGAGATCGATCTTCTTGACCATCGGCACCTTCAGCATCTGGCGCTTGATGTCCTCGGCCGCGTCCGACAACTCGGCGTGGCCGATGCCGTCGCCTTTGACCGCATACATCAGGCCATACACGTCGCCGTACTCGTCGTTAAGGATTGGGCCGATCACGCCGTCAGGCATCTCCAGGCTCAAATCGTTGAGCTTCTTGCGCGCCTGGTACCAAGCCTCGCGTTGGTCAGCCTTTGAGGTGCCGCCGCGGACGGTGAGCGTCATGCCGGCATAGCCTTGCCGCGCATAAGTAACGACCTTCTCGAAGTTGTCGATCTGCTCGAATTTCTTCTCCATGCGGTTGAGGACCTGGTCCTGCAACTGCTGGGCAGTGGCGCCCGGCCAGATGACCATAGCGGTCATGGAGGGCACAGAAAAGTTCGGGTCTTCCAGTTGGCCAAGCCGGGTGAAACTGAAGGCCCCGGCTACTGCAACGACGAGCAGCATGAACAGGACAATGGCGCGGTGGCGCAATGCCCAGTCGGTGAGATTGAAGTTGCTCATCGGGCGGCCTGCTGCATGGTGTCTTTTTCATCGATTGCGACATTGCGCAAGACGACTTTTAGTCCGGAGGTCATCTTCTGTACACCGGCAGTAACGACCAATGTGCCAGCCCGCGGTCCAGTGACGAGCACCTCGTCATTGCGATAGCCCCAGACGGCCACACGCCCCAGATCGACCAGACCTTCCGACGAGACCGTCCAAAGCGCTGGCTGCCCGCCACTTTGCGTGAGTGCCGTCGCCGGTACTGCTGCCACTGCGACACTGGTCATCAGGCGCTCGGCCGTGACCGTGGCAGTGGCACCCAGTGGCAGGGCCTTGGCTGGTTTAAGTCGAGCGCGGTAGGTGCGAGTTTGCGTCGCAGCCTGTGGCGACAATTCGCGCAAGGTGGCATCGAAGCTTTCGTTTGGCGCACTGGCCAGCGCGCCTTTGAAATGCGCCTCCTTGAAGACAGACAACTGGTCTTCGGGGACATCGATGACGACCTCGGATTCGTCCGGATTGGCAATCGAAATAACCGGTTGGCCTTCCGCCACGACCTGTCCCGCTTCGATGCGTACTGCCGTGACTACGCCGCTACGGGAGGCGCGCAGTACGGTGTACTTGAGGCGGTTGCGTGCGAGCTCAAGCTTTCGCGCTTCAGACTCGGCGGTCGCACGCGTGGTCTGGGCATTGGTATGTGCACGCTCATCGTCGGCCGCGCTGACTGAGCCATCCGCCTTCAGGGCCGTTAGGCGTTGACGATCCGATTCGGCCTGGCGCGTCTGCTCCATGGCAGCGGACCATTGCTGTTGCGACGCTTCTTCCGCGAGGCGGTAGTCGCTGTCATCCAGGACAGCCAATATGTCGCCTTCGCGCACCAACTGACCCACGTCGACCTTGCGTTGGGCAACCTTGCCGCCCACACGGAAGGATTGGTCGACTTCGTGGCGCGACTGCACGGTGCCCACATAGCGGCTGACGTCGCGGGCATTGTCGTAGTTGATTTCAACGGTACGTACCACTCTGGGGGCCGGCACGGACGGCTGGTCCGGGCTGCACGCGCACAGCATAGCGGCGACGGCCAAGACGCCGGCCACAGTAAGGGAATTCTTCAAGACGGTTCCTCTTTGGAAAACGACAGATACTTAGGAAAGTGGAGGCCGATCGGCTTTGGTGGATGCGGTTGGGTTGGCGGGTTGTTCGAACACCTGCCAGCCCCCGCCCAGTGCCTTGTAGAGTTGCACGCTGTCGAGCAGCAGTCGGGTGTTGCTTTCGTTAGAATTCAGGCGTGCCGCCAGGCGCGCCCGCTGCGAATCCAGCAAAGGCAACAGGTCAATCTGCCCACGGTTATAGAGCGACTGGGCGCGACTTTGAGCCGACTCCGCGCAAGCAGCGGCCAATTGCAGCGAGCCGGAGCGGCGGCGTTCCTGTGCAAGCGTGACAAGGGCGTTTTCCACATCCTCGAGCGCTCGCACGATGCCGTCTTCGGCGCGTAGTAGTGCTTCTTGTTGAGCGCTTTCGGCCGCTTCGTTGATTGCTTGCGTGCGTCCGGCGTTGAAGAGCGGCATTGCCAGCAGACCCGCGACATTGGTGAAGCGCGCAGCCCCAAGATCGGCACCGTTCAGATTGAGGCCCTGGCGGCCGAAGGACGCACCGAGAAAGAGTTGGGGGAACCACTCAGCTTTCGCTTGCTGACGACGCGCATTGGCAGCATCGAGCTGGGCCATCAATGCCAGCACGTCAGGTCGGCGTTGCAGCAATTCGGCTGGCTGCCCGGGCTTGGCCTCAGGCACATCCGTCATTTCGCTGCTTGAAGGCTGAATGTTGGTGGTGTTGAAAGATTGGTCGGCGATCAGCACCGCGATACGGTGGCGAGCCACCGCCGCTTGGGTTTCCAGTGGCGGTATTTGCGCCCGCGCCGACAAGGCATCGGTTTGTGCGCGCTCGACGTCGAAAGCGGATGCCAGCCCCACCTGTTGACGTGCGCTGACCAGTCGTAGCGTCTCGTCCTGCATCGCCGAGATAGCGCGCAATGTTGCAACCTGGCGCTGCGCCCCGACCAGGGTGAAATAGTTGCTGACGACATCGCTCATCACCAGCAGGCGCACACCGCGCATGTTGTGTTCCGCGGCTAATGCATCGGCATCCGCCGCCGCTGCACCGGCTCGCAGGCGGCCACTCAGATCGAGTTCCCATGAGACGTCCAAGCCCACACTGGCGGTCTTGGTATCCGGATACCCCTGTTTTACTGCCGAATTGAAGCCAGTGCTGCGGTCACTGCCGGAGACCGATGCACCGACGTTCGGAAGCAGCCATGACTGGCTGACCGTTTCTCCAGCACGCGCGGCACGCAGTCGCTCGGCGGCAATCTTGACG
>CAYNGZ010000279.1:0-7420 GCA_964396695.1 uncultured Pseudomonas sp. | reverse complement strand
GATAGCGGAGCTCCGTTGCGGAGCGCTTGAGCCATGGCGCGTGAGCCAGTATTCTCCGCGGCCGCCTGAATCCGGTCAAAAAAAAAGCCCGGTTTTGATTCCTGACCAGAAAGCCAGTTTATCCCGGCTCTGGACGGTCAAAAGGCACCCTCTGATAAAAACTGAATGGACTCCTGATCGACTGTTTTCGAACAGCCGAACGGGCGTCTTTTTGCTTTTTAAAAACCCGGTTCAACGCTTGCCAGGCTCCAGAACTGACCGCTTGGATGATTTCTTCATCAGCGAAAAAAAGGCGCCACACCAGAGCGCCGACTCAAAAAAAACGTGGAACCACTTATTGGGAGCAACCGAATGAACCGTACGTGCACTAGCCTGATGCTCGCTGGATCCTTGCTGGCGGGGGGCCAGGCAATGGCCGGCGACTTGCTGCAGTGGCAGAACAACAGCCTGACCTATCTCTACGGCAAAGACTTTAAAGTCAACCCGAGCATCCAGCAAACCGTGACCTTCGAGCACGCCGATGCCTGGAAATACGGGGACAACTTCCTGTTCATCGACAAGATTTTCTACAACGGCAAACCAGACGCCTACCTCGGCAATAACACGTACTACGGTGAGTTCAGCCCGCGCCTGTCGTTCGGCAAGATCTTCGACCAGAAACTCGAATTCGGCCCGATCAAGGACGTCCTGCTGGCCATGACCTACGAAACCGGTGAAGGCGACGTCAACTCCTACCTGATCGGCCCGGGCTTCGACCTGGCCATTCCCGGTTTCGATTACTTCCAGCTGAACTTCTACAATCGCCACACCGACGACAAACGCCCGGGTAACAACATCTGGCAGATCACTCCGGTCTGGTCCTACACCATCCCGGTGGGCAGCTCCAGCGTGCTGATCGACGGTTACATGGACTGGGTGGTCGACAACGACAAGAACAGCCAAGGCACCTACCACGCCAACCTGCACTTCAACCCGCAGATCAAGTACGACCTGGGCAAAGCCTTGCACTGGGGCGAGAAGCAGCTGTACGTCGGTGTCGAGTACGACTACTGGAAAAACAAGTACGCCATCGAAGACACAAAGGACTTCACCACCAATCAGAGCGCCACGAGCTTGCTGGTGAAGTACCACTTCTGATCCAACGTCAAAAGATCGCAGACCTCGCCAGCACCTGCATAAGCGCATCGAGTGCAGGTGCTGGCGCCGGCTGCGGTCGATCATTCCCACGCAGAGTGGGAACGATCAATATCGGATATTCCGATTAAACCCCCGCAAAATTCGCAACCATTGATCAATCCGTCTGGCATAGCATGGCGTCATTCCACTCTGATCAAGGAGTTGCACCGATGACTCAATTTCGCAAAGTGCTGAGCCTGCACACCGGCCAACCCGCGTCCGATGGCGCCGGGGTCCAGCTGACCCGCGTGTTCGGCGGCCTGGGTGTAGAGCGCTTCGACCCGTTCCTGATGCTCGACGAGTTCGGTTCGGAAAACCCCGACGACTACATCGCCGGCTTCCCGCCTCACCCGCACCGTGGTTTCGAAACCGTGACCTACATGCTCGAAGGTCGCATGCGCCACGAAGACCATCTGGGTAACGTCGGTTTACTGGAGGGCGGTGGCGTGCAATGGATGACCGCCGCCAAAGGCATCATTCACAGCGAGATGCCGGAGCAGGAAGAAGGCGTGATGCGCGGCTTCCAGCTGTGGCTGAACCTGCCGGGCAAACACAAACTCGATCCGGCCAGTTATCGGGACATACAGCCGGCGGACATTCCACGGCTGAAAACCGCACAAGGTGTCGAGGTGGTGGTGATCGCCGGTCTATTCGACGACGGCACCGTTAAACAAACCGGCGCGGTGCAACGGCCAGACACCGAGCCGTATTACTTTGATTTCCATCTACCAGCCGGCACGGGTATTACGCCGAAACTGCCTGATGGGCATCGAGCCCTGCTTTATGTGTACGACGGCAGCGTAGAGTTGCCAGGGCAACCTCAAAGCGTCGGCACCCGCAAACTGGTCCGTTTGTCGGATGAAGGTGAGCTGCAACTGAGCAGCGAGTCCGGGGCGAGAGTGTTGTTGATTGCCGGTAAGCCGCTGGGGGAACCGATCGTGCAGTACGGGCCGTTCGTGATGAACACCCGTGACGAGATCGAACAGGCGTTGCGTGATTTTCGCGATGATCGGTTGACCACCTGAGTTGTGCATCGTCTGCAAGGACGCCTTCGCGAGCAAGCCTGCTCCCACAGGGGATCGTCGTCGACACAAATATTGTGTGCACTGAAGATCAAATGTGGGCGGGCTTGCTCGCGAAGGACGCGCCGCAGTTTTCAAGCCAGGACTGCCGGCTCTTCCAACCCCAAAAACCGACACAATGCTTCGCGTTTGGCCAAGGCATCGCGACGGCCAAGTTCGATCAATTCGCTGCAATACCCCGCCTCGAACAGCAAATAACTCAACACCCCGGCGCCGCTGGTCCTGGTCGCACCCGGCCCGCGCAAGAACAATCGTAACGCCGCCGGCAGCTCTTGCCGATGCCGAGCGGCAATCTCGTCGATCGGCTGACTCGGCGCAATCACCAACACCTCCACCGGCGCCACCCCCAGGCTGCGCCCCGCTGTACTCGTCGGCAACAGGTGACTGAACTGGTTCAAACGCTGCAGCAACTCGATGTCGCTCTCCAGACTGTCAATGAACGTACTGTTGAGCATGTGCCCGCCGATCTGGGCGAGCGACGGCTGCTGGCCGGTGTAGGTGCGCTGCAAAGGGTTCTCGGGATCCACGCCGCGCGGGTTACCACTGACGCCCACCACCAGCACCCTGCTCGCCCCCAGGTGCAGGGCCGGGCTGATCGGCGCCGACTGACGCACCGCGCCGTCGCCGAAATACTCGTTATCGATTTTCACCGGCGCAAACAACAGAGGGATCGCCGAACTGGCGAGCAAATGGTCGACCGTCAATTGCGTCGGCACACCAATGCGTCGATGACGCAGCCAGGCATCAATGCTGCGGCCGCCCTGATAGAAGGTCACCGCTTGCGCGGACTCATAACCGAAGGCGGTCACAGCCACGGCGTGCAGTTGCTTGTGCGCAATGGCTTCGTTGATGCCGGACAGGTGCAGCTTGTCGCTCAACAGATCGCGCAAGGGTGAGCTGTCGAGCAACGCGACCGGCACTTTTGCGCCGATCCCCAGCAGGCTGTGACTGACAAACCGGGTGGCCTGGCTGATGACGCCTGGCCAGTCGCTGCGTAGTACCAGGTCGCTGCGAAAGCCCTGCCAGAACGCGGTCAGCCGCTCGATGGCCGCGGTAAAGTCCATCGCCCCGCTGGCCAGACTCACCGCATTGATCGCCCCGGCCGAGGTGCCGACAATCACCGGAAACGGATTGGGCACACCTGCCGGCAGCAGCTCGGCAATCGCCGCCAGCACCCCGACCTGATACGCCGCCCGAGCCCCGCCACCGGAAAGAATCAACCCTGTAACCGGCTCAGCTGAACTCATCGCAACACTCCATGGTGCCTGGTTTTTTTCAATTCAGCGGGCTTGTTTCAACCGCGCTTGGCATACAGTTTCGGCTCGCCCGGCGGACGGCTCTTGAAGCGTCGATGGGTCCAGAGGTATTGCTCAGGGCAATCGCGCACGCAACCTTCGACCCACTGGTTGATCCGGATGCAGTCAACCTCGTCGCTTTCACCCGGAAAATCGCTCAGCGGTGCATGGAGCACCAGACGGTAACCACTGCCATCGGCCAGGCGTTCCTGGGTGAACGGCACCACCAGCGCCTTGCCCAGCTTGGCAAACTTGCTGGTGGCAGGAACGGTCGCGGCCAGAATGCCGAACAACGGCACGAAGATACTTTGCTTGGCGCCGTAGTCCTGATCCGGCGCGTACCAGATCGCCCGACCTGCGCGCAGCAATTTCAGCATGCCGCGTACGTCGTCGCGCTCCACCGCCAGCGAATCGAGGTTATGCCTTTCACGACCACGCCGCTGAATGTAATCGAACAGCGGGTTTTTATGTTCGCGGTACATGCCGTCGATGGTGTGTTGCTGGCCGAGCAACGCCGCGCCGATTTCCAGCGTGGTGAAGTGCAACGCCATCAGGATCACACCCTTGCCGTCGCGCTGCGCCTGCTCGAGGTGCTCCAGCCCTTCGACATGCGCCAGACGCGCCAGACGCGCCCGGGACCACCACCAGCTCATGGCCATCTCGAAGAACGCGATGCCGGTCGAGGCGAAGTTGTCCTTGAGCAGGCGCTTGCGCTCGGCAGGTGTTTTTTCCGGAAAACACAGTTCCAGGTTGCGCTTGGCAATGCGCCGACGGTCGGTGGCAACCCGATACATGCCGAGGCCCAGCAGGCGACCAATGCGCAGCAGCAGCGGATATGGCAGTTGAACGACCAGCCACAGCAGCCCTAGACCGCACCATAGCGGCCAAAAACGCGGACGAAAAAATGCAGCTCGAAATTGCGGGCGATCCATTAACGATTCCGGACAGACAACAAGGCCGCGCATTCTACAACGGTTCGACCCGGCTTGCGGCTTACGGGCGTTCTCGTTATAAGTCTCGGCACTTTTAGTGACAAGCCGTTTTATGCCGACCATGAGCCAAACCGAACCGCTAGACCAAGATCCCGTGTTCCAGTTGAAGGGCAGCATGCTCGCCATTACGGTGCTGGAGCTGGCCCGCAATGACCTCGAAAGCCTCGACCGACAACTGGCCGCGAAGGTCGCCCTGGCGCCCAATTTTTTCAGCAATGCGCCGCTGGTGCTGGCCCTGGACAAACTCCCGGCCACTGAAGGCGCCATCGACCTGCCTGCGCTGATGCGTGTTTGCCGCCACCATGGCTTGCGCACGCTGGCCATCCGCGCCAGCCGCATCGAAGACATCGCCGCGGCCATTGCCGTCGACCTGCCGGTACTGCCGCCGTCTGGCGCGCGCGAACGTGCACTCGATCCGCACGAAGGCGAAATCAGGAAAAAGCCGGAAAAACCGCCTGAACCGACCATCAAGCCGACGCGGATAATCACTTCGCCAGTACGTGGTGGCCAGCAGATTTATGCCCAGGGTGGCGATTTGGTAGTGGTTTCCTCGGTCAGCCCGGGGGCGGAACTTCTCGCCGATGGCAACATCCATGTATACGGGCCGATGCGCGGTCGTGCGCTGGCGGGTGTAAAGGGTGACACCAAGGCACGGATTTTCTGTCAGCAATTGAGTGCTGAACTACTCTCCATCGCCGGTCATTACAAGGTTTCCGAAGATCTGCGCCGCGACCCGCTGTGGGGGGCCGGTGTACAAGTCAGCCTGTCGGGCGACGTGTTGAACATCATTCGGCTTTAACGGATACTGCCGCATTTTCCAAGCATCTCTAAAACGTAGCGAAAACGGCTCAAACGAAGTAGGAAAAAGGCATAAGGCAGTGTTTACCGGAGGTAAACCCCGCCCAACACCGGATTCCAGCCAAGGCTGTCCGACTGCAGTAGTTTTCAAGAGATGTTTTTCAGGGGCTAAAAGTCCTTTTTCCTTAGGGGTGAAACACCTTGGCCAAGATTCTCGTGGTTACATCCGGCAAGGGTGGTGTGGGTAAGACCACCACCAGCGCCGCTATCGGTACCGGCCTCGCTTTGCGCGGTCACAAAACAGTTATCGTCGACTTCGACGTCGGCTTGCGTAACCTCGACCTGATCATGGGCTGCGAGCGTCGCGTGGTATATGACTTCGTCAACGTGGTCAACGGCGAAGCCAACCTGCAGCAAGCCCTGATCAAAGACAAGCGTCTGGAAAACCTCTACGTGCTGGCCGCCAGTCAGACGCGCGACAAAGACGCGCTGACCCAGGAAGGCGTGGAAAAAGTGCTGATGCAGCTCAAGGAAGACTTCGAATTCGTGGTCTGCGATTCTCCGGCGGGCATCGAGAAAGGCGCTCACCTGGCCATGTACTTCGCCGATGAAGCGATTGTCGTGACCAACCCGGAAGTCTCGTCGGTACGTGACTCGGACCGTATGCTGGGCCTGCTGGCAAGCAAGTCGCGCCGCGCCGAAAACGGTGCAGACCCGATCAAGGAACACCTGCTGATCACCCGCTACCATCCAGAGCGTGTGAGCAAGGGCGAAATGCTCGGCGTCGAAGACGTCAAGGATATTCTCTCGGTGACATTGCTCGGCGTGATCCCTGAATCCCAGGCGGTGCTCAAGGCATCCAACCAGGGTATTCCGGTGATTCTCGACGACCAGAGCGACGCCGGTCAGGCCTACAGCGATACCGTTGACCGTCTGCTGGGCAAAGACCGCGAACACCGGTTCCTTGATGTCGAGAAGAAGGGATTCTTCGAGCGCCTGTTTGGAGGTAGATAATGAATCTTTTTGACTTCTTTCGTGCCAGCAAAAAGGTAAGCACCGCGTCGGTAGCGAAAGAGCGTCTACAGATCATCGTGGCGCACGAACGCGGCCAGCGCAGTACCCCCGATTACCTGCCAGCCTTGCAGAAGGAACTGGTCGAGGTGATTCGCAAGTACGTCAATATCGGGTCCGACGACGTGCATGTCGCACTGGAAAACCAGGGCAGCTGCTCGATTCTGGAACTCAATATCACCCTGCCAGATCGCTGAGTCGATCCGGCGGGAGCCACGGCGGCTCGAACACTTGCCAGCCCGTACAACAACGGGACGGGCAAGTGATCGAGCCGCCGTTGGCGTTTGTTACGAGGCTGTTTTAATGCCGCTGTCGAATATCCGCATCCTCCATCAGGACGCCGCCGTACTGGTGGTGGACAAGCCTACCCTGCTGCTCTCCGTGCCCGGTCGTGCCGATGACAACAAGGACTGCCTGATCACCCGTCTGCAAGAAAACGGCTACCCGGAAGCCCGTATCGTCCATCGACTGGACTGGGAAACCTCCGGGATCATCCTGCTGGCCCGCGACCCGGATACCCATCGCGAGCTGTCTCGGCAGTTTCACGACCGCGAAACCGAAAAAGCCTACACCGCACTGTGCTGGGGCCAGCCGGAACTGGACAGCGGCAGCATCGACTTACCGCTGCGCTACGACCCGCCCACCAAACCCCGCCACGTGGTGGACCATGAATTCGGCAAACACGCGCTGACCTTCTGGCGCGTGCTGGAACGCTGCGGCGACTGGTGCCGGGTGGAACTGACGCCGATCACCGGTCGCTCGCATCAGTTGCGCGTGCACATGTTGTCCATCGGTCATCCGCTGCTGGGCGACGGGCTCTACGCTCACCCGCAAGCCCTGGCCGCCTGGCCGCGCCTGTGCCTGCACGCCAGCATGCTCAGCTTCACCCACCCACAAAGTGGCGAACGCCTGCGCTTCGAATGTCCGGCACCGTTTTGAGCCATCCTCCGTACCTGTAGGAGGGGCCGCCCCCTCTTCGAGGCCGCGCTGTCGCGCAAGGAACATG
>CAYNGZ010000278.1:442-7485 GCA_964396695.1 uncultured Pseudomonas sp. | reverse complement strand
GCGCCGGCGCCACGGTGATCGAGTCGCCGGTGTGCACGCCCATCGGGTCGAAGTTTTCGATCGAGCAAACGATGATGCAGTTGTCCTTTTTATCGCGGACAACCTCCATTTCGTACTCTTTCCAGCCAATCAGCGATTCGTCGATCAGCAGCTCTTTGGTCGGCGACAGGTCCAGACCGCGGGCGCAGATTTCTTCGAACTCTTCACGGTTGTAAGCAATACCGCCACCGGTGCCGCCCATGGTGAAGGACGGACGGATAATGCACGGGAAGCCAAGCTTCTCGAGGACCGCGTTGGCCTCTTCCATGCTGTGGGCGATGCCGGAACGCGGGCAGGACAGGCCGATGGACTTCATCGCCTTGTCGAAACGCGAACGGTCTTCAGCCTTGTCGATGGTGTCAGCGTTGGCGCCGATCATCTCTACGCCGAATTTCTCCAGAACGCCTTCGCGCTCCAGGTCCAGGGCGCAGTTCAGAGCCGTCTGGCCGCCCATGGTCGGCAGCAGCGCATCCGGACGCTCTTTCTCGATGATCTTGGCAACGGTCTGCCACTTGATCGGCTCGATGTAGGTGGCGTCGGCCATGGCCGGGTCGGTCATGATGGTGGCCGGGTTGGAGTTCACCAGGATGACGCGGTAACCCTCTTCGCGCAGGGCCTTGCAGGCCTGGGCGCCGGAGTAGTCGAATTCGCAAGCCTGGCCGATCACGATCGGGCCAGCGCCGAGAATCAGGATGCTTTTAATGTCTGTACGTTTTGGCATGGGTAGTCACTCAAATCCGCAGGTCCGACGGCAATCCCCAAGGAGAAGCCGTCTTGATCAATCTCTGAAGTCCTTCAGGGGCCGCCGGGTGACCGGGGCCACCCTCAGGAACTTCTCGCTACATGCTCAAGGCCAGCGATTAACGTCGCTTGGCCATCTCGTTGATGAAGCGATCGAACAGCGGCGCCACATCGTTCGGACCAGGGCTGGCCTCAGGGTGACCCTGGAAGCTGAACGCGCTCTTGTCGGTACGCTCGATGCCTTGCAGGGTGCCGTCGAACAGCGATTTGTGGATCGCGCGAACGTTGCCTGGCAGGGTCGCTTCGTCTACCGCAAAACCGTGGTTCTGACTGGTGATCATGACGACACCGGAATCCAGATCCTGGACCGGGTGGTTGGCACCGTGGTGACCGTGACCCATTTTCAGGGTCTTGGCGCCAGAGGCCAGGGCCAGCAGTTGGTGACCGAGGCAGATGCCGAACACCGGGATCTCGGTTTCGAGGATGTCCTTGATCGCCTGGATCGCGTAGTCGCAAGGCTCCGGGTCACCCGGGCCGTTGGACAGGAATACGCCGTCCGGCTTGAGTGCCAGGACTTCGCTGGCCGGGGTTTGCGCCGGCACCACGGTCACGCGGCAGCCGCGCTCGACCAGCATGCGCAGGATGTTCAGCTTGACGCCGTAGTCGTAGGCCACCACGTGATGCGGCAGCTCGGAGGCTTCAAGTGTCGCGTGGTTGTCGGTTTTCAAGTCCCAGACAGTCGAACGCCACTCATACTGCTCTTTGGTGCTGACGACTTTCGCCAGATCCATGCCCTTCAGGCCCGGGAAGCCGCGCGCCGCTGCAATCGCAGCTTCGTCGGAGATGTTGTCGCCAGCCATGATGCAGCCGTTTTGCGCGCCTTTTTCACGCAGGATGCGTGTCAGGCGGCGAGTGTCGATACCCGCGATTGCCACAACGTTGTTGGCTTTCAGGTAATCGGACAGGGACATTGTGTTACGCCAGTTGCTCGCAACCAGTGGCAGGTCACGAATCACCAGACCTGCCGAGCAGACGCGGTCGGACTCGGCGTCTTCCGGCGTGGTGCCGGTATTGCCGATGTGCGGGTAAGTCAGGGTAACGATCTGTTGGGCGTAGGAAGGATCGGTAAGGATTTCCTGATAGCCGGTCATGGCGGTGTTGAACACCACCTCACCAACGGTTTGACCGTCGGCTCCAATGGCTTCGCCACGAAAAATGCTGCCATCAGCAAGGGCGAGTATGGCTGGCTTAGTCAAGAAGACCTCCCGTAAATAAAGCCTGAAAGGGCGATCGCAGGTTGTAAAAAAGCGGAGTGACGTATGGACACGTCACCCCGCTTCTTCACTGAATTATTCTGCGCGCTTTTAGTGGACACACTAAAGCTGTAGCTTACAGAAAAAGGCTTTTTGGGTCTACCGCCAATGAGCCTTAAAGGCCAGGGAATGCGACAGGACGTCGCTTGACGGGGTAAATCGGGCTCAAACACAGCGTTTGAACCCGATTTCGGATGCATCTTAACGCAGGTCCAGCACGTCCTGCATGTCGTAAAGACCCGGCTCTCGACCCTCCAGCCACAACGCAGCACGCACCGCACCCTTGGCGAAAGTCATGCGACTCGACGCCTTGTGAGTGATCTCCAGCCGCTCACCCTCACAAGCAAACAGCACCGTATGATCACCAACCACATCACCACCACGAACGGTGGCAAAGCCGATGGTCTCGCGCTCGCGCACACCGGTGTGCCCCTCACGCCCATAGACCGCAACTTTCTGCAGATCACGATCCAGTGCGCTGGCGATCACCTCGCCCATGCGCAAAGCCGTACCTGAAGGCGCATCGATCTTGTTCCGGTGATGAGCCTCGATGATTTCGATGTCCGCCTCATCACCCAGCACACGAGCCGCCATATCAAGCAGCTTCAGCGACAGGTTCACGCCGACACTGAAATTGGCTGCAAAGACAATCGGGATGTCCTTGCCCGCCTCGACCAGCAGCTGCTTTTCCGCAGCCCCCAATCCCGTGGTGCCGATCACCATGGCCTTGCCCGCCTTGCGGCAGAACGCCAGGTTTTTCAGCATGACTTCCGGGAGCGTGAAGTCGATCAACACATCGAACTCATCAGCCACCGCATCCAGGCTACCGGACAGCGGCACACCGATACGCCCCAGCGAGACCAGCTCACCGGCATCCACGCCAATCAGCGTACTGCCGGGGCGCACGATGGCCGCCGTCAGCCCCGTCAGCGGCGCGCGCTGCTGCACCGCCTCGACCAGTATCTTGCCCATGCGCCCGGCAGCGCCCATCACAGCTATACGTCGCATGCCGACTCCTTACAGATCGCCGAAGAAGCGCTTCACGCCTTCGAACCAACCGGTGGTTTTCGGTGAGTGGCTGTTGTCGTCCGCCAAGGAACTGCGGAACTCTTCCAGCAACTCGCGCTGACGACGCCCCAGATTGACCGGAGTCTCGACCGCCACACGGCACATCAAGTCGCCCGCACCACCGCCGCGAACCGGCGCAACGCCTTTACCACGCACCCGGAACTGCTTGCCGGTCTGCGTGCCTTCAGGAATCTTCAACTTGACCCGGCCATCAAGGGTCGGAATCTCCAGCTCGCCACCCAACGCCGCATCGACGAAGCTGATGGGCACTTCGCAGAACAGATGCTTGCCGTCACGCTGGAAGATTGCGTGTTCGCGCACATTGATCACGACGTACAGGTCGCCAGTCGGCCCGCCTTGAGCCCCCGCCTCACCTTCGCCCGACAGGCGAATGCGGTCACCGGTATCGACACCCGCCGGGACCTTCACCGACAGGGTCTTGTACTCTTCGACGCGACCTTCGCCGTTGCAGGAGTTGCACGGGTCGGAAATGATCTTGCCCTGGCCATGGCAACGCGGGCAGGTTTGCTGCACCGAGAAGAAGCCTTGCTGCATGCGCACCTGACCGATGCCGCCGCACGTCGGGCACGTGACCGGCGAAGAACCTTTCTTGGCACCCGAGCCGTCGCATGGTTTGCAGTTGACCAGTGTCGGAACACGGATATTCACGGTCGTGCCACGCACCGCTTCTTCCAGGTTCAGCTCCAGGGTGTAACGCAGATCGCTGCCGCGCTGAGCGCCGCCACGAGAGCCGCCACGACCACCACCGAAGAAGTCGCTGAACACATCACCGAAGATATCGGAGAAGTTCTGACCACCAAAACCGGCACCGCCGCCGCCCATGCTTGGGTCGACACCGGCATGACCATACTGGTCGTACGCCGCGCGCTTGCTGGAATCGGACAGTACTTCGTAGGCCTCGTTGGCCTCTTTGAATTTCTCTTCCGACGCTTTGTCATCAGGATTACGGTCCGGGTGATGCTTCATCGCCAAGCGACGATAGGCCTTTTTCAGGTCCGCTTCGCTCGTGCCACGCTCGACACCCAACACTTCGTAATAGTCACGCTTTGCCATAAGTCTTTGCACTCTTAAGGACGTTCGGCAAACCCCTCCTGAGCTTCGCCAAACTCGTTGAGCCCCAATACAGGCCCGGACCCAACTCACGTCAATTCAACGATCCTGGTCTTTGATTCGCAGCTGGAACACCAGCTTGCTATTGCGGCATTCATGAATCGGAAAGCAGGAGCATTCCCGACCTTACCGCCAGCACCCGAACGTTGTCGCATGCTGTAAAAATTCGTCTACTCCAGACACGCCAACGCGGGAGCAAGCTCCCGCGCGGCGACATCCTACCAGTCACCGCGCAAAGGCAGTCAACCGGCCGACCAACAACTTACTTGTGGTCTTTGACTTCTTCGAACTCGGCGTCAACGACGTCGTCCTTGTGAGCCTCTTCGTGAGCTGGCTGCGCACCCGCCTCAGGCTTTTCAGCCTGCTCGGCGTACATCTTCTGCGCCACTGGAGCAGAGACTTTCGACAGTTCTTCAACCTTGGCTTCGATGGCAGCCTTGTCGTCGCCTTTAACAGCGGCTTCCAGAGCAACCACGGCCGCTTCGATTGCAGTCTTCTCTTCAGCAGTCACTTTGTCGCCGGCATCAGCAACCATTTTGCGCGTCGAGTGAACCAGTGCGTCGCCCTGGTTACGGGCAGTGGCCAGTTCTTCGAACTTGCGGTCTTCGTCGGCGTTGGTTTCAGCATCGCGAATCATCTGCTGAATTTCTTCCTCGGACAGACCGGAGTTGGCCTTGATCACGATCGACTGAGTCTTGCCAGTGGCCTTGTCTTTGGCACCTACGTGCAGAATGCCGTTGGCGTCGATGTCGAAGGTCACTTCAATTTGCGGCACGCCACGTGGTGCAGGTGGAATCTCGGCCAGGTCGAACTTGCCCAGGGACTTGTTCTGGGCAGCTTGCTTACGCTCGCCTTGCAGCACGTGAATGGTCACTGCGCCCTGGTTGTCATCGGCAGTCGAGAACACTTGCGATTTCTTGGTAGGAATCGTGGTGTTTTTCTCGATCAGCGCAGTCATCACGCCGCCCATGGTTTCGATACCCAGCGTCAGCGGGCTGACGTCAAGCAGCAGAACGTCTTTCACGTCACCGGCCAATACTGCGCCCTGGATAGCAGCACCCATGGCAACCGCTTCGTCCGGGTTAACGTCTTTACGGGCTTCTTTACCGAAGAACTCGGCCACCAGCTTCTGAACCAGTGGCATACGGGTTTGACCACCGACCAGAATCACGTCGTTGATTGCGCTAGTGTCGATACCCGAGTCTTTCAGGGCAATGCGGCAAGGCTCGATGGTGCGCTGAACCAGATCTTCAACCAGCGCTTCCAGCTTGGCGCGGGAGATTTTCACGTTCAAGTGCTTAGGACCGGTAGCGTCTGCAGTGATGTACGGCAGGTTGACGTCAGTCTGCAGGCTCGAAGACAACTCGATCTTGGCTTTCTCGGCAGCTTCTTTCAGGCGCTGCATGGCCAGCGGGTCACCCTTGAGGTTCATGCCGCTTTCTTTCTTGAATTCGTCAACGAGGTAGTCGATCAGGCGAATGTCGAAGTCTTCACCGCCGAGGAACGTGTCACCGTTAGTGGCCAACACTTCGAACTGGTGCTCGCCATCGACTTCGGCGATTTCGATGACGGAAACGTCGAAAGTACCGCCACCCAGGTCATAAACAATCACGGTGTGATCGCCCTTGGCCTTGTCCATGCCGTAAGCCAGAGCGGCTGCGGTTGGTTCGTTGATAATACGTTTTACGTCCAGGCCAGCGATACGACCGGCGTCCTTGGTTGCCTGACGCTGGCTGTCGTTGAAGTAAGCCGGAACGGTGATAACCGCCTCAGTCACGGTCTCGCCGAGGTAGTCTTCGGCGGTTTTCTTCATTTTTTTCAGGATTTCAGCCGAGATCTGTGGCGGCGACATTTTCTGGCCGTTCACTTCAACCCAGGCGTCATTGTTATCAGCCTTGACGATCTTGTAAGGGACCATCTGAATGTCTTTCTGGACCACTTCTTCTTCGAAGCGACGACCGATCAGACGCTTGACCGCGTACAGGGTGTTGTGCGGATTGGTCACTGCCTGACGCTTGGCCGATTGGCCAACCAGAGTTTCGCCATCGTTGGCGTACGCGATGATCGACGGCGTGGTACGCGCGCCTTCAGCGTTTTCGATAACTTTTACGCTGCCGTTTTCGATAATGGCGACGCAGGAGTTGGTGGTGCCCAGGTCGATACCGATGATTTTACCCATGTTAACTCTCCCGAAACTTTGGATTTGGTTGCCGCAGTAGTGGTGGCTGACTGCGGTAGCACTTAAACGCTTGACCTCTAGATGGGGGCCTTACGGCGGATTTCAAGCCTGCTCGTCAATCGAAGGCGAAACCGGCGCCGGAGCCTTGCTGACCACGACCATGGCCGGGCGCAGCAGGCGGCCATTAAGCATGTAGCCCTTCTGGAACACCTTCAGCACGCTGTTGGGCTCCATGTCGGCGCTTTCCTGCATGGCCATTGCCTGGTGATGTGCAGCATTGAACGGTTCACCTTCAGGATCGATCGCCTCCAGCTGATAACGCTTGAGGGTGTCCTGGAACATTTTCAGGGTCAGTTCGATGCCTTCACGCATCGGGCGAATGCTTTCGTCGTCCGGGCTGGACAGCTCGAGACCACGCTCCAGGCTGTCGATGATCGGCAGCAGGTCGTTGGCGAACTTCTCCAACGCGAATTTGTGAGCTTTTTCTACATCCTGCTCGGCGCGACGGCGGACGTTCTGCAGATCGGCAGCAACACGCAAAGACTGATCCTTCGCCTCAGCCAGTTGCTCTT
>CAYNGZ010000278.1:0-432 GCA_964396695.1 uncultured Pseudomonas sp. | reverse complement strand
TTGCTCTTCGAGCACTTGTACACGAGCCACCAGGTCTTCACCCGACGCCTCGGAAGCCTGATTGGCGTCTAGATTTTGCGTATCCAGCGTCTGTTCGTCAGCCATAGATTTCTCCTTTCAAAATCGTGCGCGAACTCGACTCGCGCTTCTGCCCCGGTATATGGGGTCGCAATTTTCAGCTTCAAGGGCTGTCGGAGCGCTGAATGCCATTGCCCTTACAAAAACAGCCGATTTGACATTCCACAGGATTTTAAAAAAATTCTTTTGCCAAGCAAATCGAGCTAAACACGGGCATTGTCAGCCAGAAACAAAACACTGTATAAATAACCAGACTTAAAGCCTGGGAGCGGCCTCTATGCTGGTGCACCTGTCCGTACATAACTACGCCATCGTTGAACATCTCGATCTGGAACTCGATCGCGGGATGAGCGT
>CAYNGZ010000277.1:0-7501 GCA_964396695.1 uncultured Pseudomonas sp. | reverse complement strand
AATCAATAAGTTATTTTTTGTTCCATAAGAGCTGCCGCAGGCTGCGATCTTTTTCTCGAGGTCACTTGAGTCTCAAGAGCAAGATCAAAAGATCGCAGGCTTCGCCAGCTCAGGGGGATTCCCGATAGTTGCCAGCGTGCCCGCGAAGGGAGTGTCAGGCCAATTCAGGGGGTGTGGCGTAAGCCTGTTCCAGCAGCACGGTGAAGCGGTTGAACGCGTCAATCGCACCTTTCTCGACCGCTGCTTCTTCTTCGGCACTGAACTCAAGACCGTCGAGGGTTTTGACGAAGCTTTTCCAGCCTTCGGCGCGACCACCGGCAGGTTCACCGGGGGCGGGGGCCCCAGATGTTTCTCCACGCCCCAGCCACACGGCGCGTTTATCAGGAATGTGAGCCCCGTGTTTCGCCCCTTGGGAGACAGAGCTCCAGCCCAGGTCTTGCGCCTGGCTCGGGTTTTTCCCGGCGCCCGCCACTGGAGCCGGGACGTCGTTTTCCAGGTCGGCCAGGTCAGCCTTCGCGGCTTCGGCACGGCAGCGTTCTGGCAGGTCCGGGACGACGGCGATCAGCTCGGCATCGTTGTACAGCGACACCAATTCCGACTGGAACAGGTACTGGGCAACCACGAAACGGGCGAAGTTGGCCTGGGTTTCGAACGGCGCGTGGGCTTTGACCAATGCGTCGAGTTTGCTGTGCGGCTCGTTCGTGATCTGGTTCAGGCGTTGCGAGCGCAGGCTCGGGCGTTCGCAGGTTTGGGCAGCGGTCATGAAGAAGTCCTTGAGAATGGGAGGCGCGTTGTAACTAGACGAACCAGAAGACGCGCCACAGTAAAAATCCTCACTGCGCTTTGATCTATAGAGCGCAGTGAGGCTCGCAGGGATCAGATATCCCAGATCAGGTTGATCGCGAAGTTGCGGCCCGGCTCGGTCAGGCGATCAAGGTTGGCCGGGCTGAGTACGGCGGCTTCACCGACGCTGTCGTAACCGCGCACGTTGTCCCACTGCCAGTATTTCTTGTCGGCCAGGTTGTACACGCCAGCGCTGACGGTGACGTCGTCGGTCACTTTGTAGAAACCGCTCAGGTCGACCACGCCATAGCCCGGAGTCTTGAACTGGCTGCTGACGCCGTCCGGCGATTTGAAGCTGCTGCTGTCGACGAGGTTTTTCTTCTGCACCAAAGTCCAGCTGAGCAAGGCGCCGTAGTTGTCCTGGTCGTAACCCAGACCGAACACGCCGGTCAGCGGGTTGACCGCATTGAGCGGTTCGCCGGTGTCGTTGTTGCGACCGTGGGCGTAAGCCACCGAGCCCTGGGTGTAGAGGCCCTGTGGTGCGCCGAAGGTGTCGAGGTTCAGGCGACCTTTGAGTTCCACGCCCTTGATGGTCGCGTGCTTGATGTTGTTGCTCTGGAACGTCAGCTCGTTGTAGCCCGGGGTGACGGCGTCTTCGTTGATGAAGTCGCGGTACTTGTTATAGAACACCGCCACGTCGAAGTGGCCGGACTCGAAGTTGCCGCGCAGGCCGGTCTCGTAACTCTGGCTTTTTTCCGGCCCGAGATTCGGGTTCGGTTCCACGCGGTAGCCGGTGGTGGTGTTCTCGAAACGGCCGTACAACGCCTTGGCGGTCGGGGTGCGGAAGCCTTCGGCGTACTGACCGTACCAGGTGTAGTTGTCGGTCAGGGCGTAGGTCAGGCCGAACTTGGGCGATACGCGATGCCAGGTCTTGTTCTCGTCGCTGACCGTACCTTTGCCGTCGGCGGCCACGGTGTTGAGGAACTCCTGGGTGATGTGCGGCTTGAGCTGGGTGTAGTCGTAGCGCAGGCCCGGCAGGAAAGTCCATTGGTTCCAGCTGATCTGATCCTGGGCGAACAGGCTGTAGGTGTTGATGGTCGGGTCCGGGAAGTCGCTGGACTGCTTCAGTACGTCAGAAGGACTGATCGCGCCGATCGCAGTGCAACCACGGCCAACGGCAAGGCACGTTCCGCTACCGCTGCGCGAGCCGGTGACTTTCTCTTGCTTGAGGGTGGTGCCGTACGTCAGCAGGTGGTCGGTTTCACCGAGGCTGAAGGCCTTGTCCAGCTGTGCGTCGAATACCCACTGTTTTTCTTCGTAGAGGGTTTCACGGGTGCGCATCACGTTGCGACTGAACGGGAAGTAGTTTTCCAGCGTGCTTTGATCGGTCTTGGCGATCTGGTAGTTCAGGCTCCATTTGACGTGATCGACCAGCAAGGAATCGAGGGCGAAGGTGTTTTCCAGGCCGAAGCGTTCGCGGGTGATGGTGTCGTTGCCGGTGCGCGAGCGGTACATGCCCATAGGCTGGCCATTGTTGAACGGGCCACCGACGGCGCTTTTCTGGTTGGTATCGCGGTCGTCCTTGAACTTCTCGTAGGTCAGGCCCAGGCGTGCGTCATCGGCATAGTTCCAGCCGGCTTTGGCCAGCAGGTTGGTGGTGCGCACGTCTTCCGGGTTGGCGGCGGTGCGATTCAGTCCCGTGCCGTTGTTGCTGCCGAAGGATTCGGTTTCATGGCCGTCGCGCTGGCTCACGTGCAGCAAGCCGTCGAACTGCTCGGCACGGCCTGCGACGGTGGCGGATTTCAGCCAGCTGTCGTTGGCGGAGTCGTAGCCGGTTTTCAGGCGGGCGCCGGCGTCTTTGCCGGGCTTGATGATGTCGTCCGGGTCGAGGGTGAAGTAACTGACCGCGCCACCGATGGCGTTGCTGCCGTACAGCACCGAAGCCGGGCCGCGGAGGATTTCCACACGCTTGATGATTTCCGGGTCGACATAGTTGCGCTGGGTCTTGGCGTACGGACCGTTGAAGAAACCGTTGGGCACCTCGACGCCATCGACCTGGGTCAGGATCCGGTCACCGTCGATACCACGAATGTTATAGCCGCTGATGCCGCCGCGGGTCCCGGTGCCACCGACCGAAACCCCCGGTTCGTAGCGCACCAGTTCCTTGATGGTGTTGACGTTGTTGCGGTCCAGCTCTTCGCGCGTGTGCACGGTGACGGTGCTTGGCACGCTGTCGACGCTCTGCTCCTGTCGGGTGGCGCTGATGGTCATCTGTTGCAGGGCGAGGGTGCCGCCAGCACTGCGTTTCTCCAGCACGATGTTGTGATTGCCCAACTTGCGATAGCTCAGGTTGGTCCCCACCAACAGGCGATCGAGGGCTTTTTCCGGGGGCAGCGAGCCGTGTACGCCCGGCGAGGCGACGCCTTCGGCCAATTCAGCCGGCAAGCCGACCTGCCAACCGGTTACGGCGGTAAAGGCATTGAGTGCCGACACCAGTGACTGCTGGGCAATCGCGAACGAGTAGTCGCCCATGTTACGGCTCGGTTCTCGTGCGGTGGCGGCCATGACCGGTGCTTTACCGGCCAACAGAATGTCGGCAGTCAGCAGGGACAGCACGCAGGAAGGTGAAGAGGACCGGCGGGTAAGGCGAGAGGACATCAAAAGCGCTCCGTGTCGCACGAATCTTATAGGTGCAGATCTGCATCAAAGATGCGAATCAATTGCATTGGCTATAACGAGACGAACGATGAAACGCTATCGAGTAAAAATAATTCTCATTTAGTTCAGGATCACCAGCGCCGGAAATTCCTCGAGCCTGGCCGAGGTGATGTGAGCCAGCGAGCGAACCACGTCCAGCGGTTGGTCGAGGCGGTAGTTACCGGTTACCGCAATGTTGGCCAACTGCTCGTTGGTGTTGATGATCCAGCCCGGGTAGTAGCGGCGCAGTTCGGCCAGCACCTGGCTCAACGGGCAGTTTTCGAACACCAGGCGACCCTGGACCCAGGCCAGATCGGTCGTCGGGTCGAGTCTGACCGGTTGATCGAAGCCATTGGGGCCGATGCGAATGCTCTCACCCGCGCTCAGGCGCACGTGGGCGTCGCTGCGGGTGGTGCGCAAATCGACATCGCCGCGCTGCACGCGAACCTGGGCGATACCGTCCAGATAACGCACGGCAAAAGTCGTGTCGCGCACGCTGGCGGTGACTGGACCGGCGTCGATTTCCAGGGGCAGGCCGCGATTGGCCGCGACCTCGAAATAGGCCTCGCCCTGATACAGGCGGGCGATTCGTTGCTGGTCGTTGATGGTGCTGGAAAACGCCGAATTGGTGTTCAGCAGGACTTTTGAGCCGTCCTCCAGTTGCAAGCGCTGACGCTCGCCGACCACGGTCAGATGATCCGCCTGAATCCGCATCGGCAGGTTGCTGAAGCTGAACAGCCCGAGTATCAACACGGCCGCCGTGGCCAGCGGTTTCCAGTGCGGACGCAAGCGGCCAAGGACTGAGACTTTGCGTTTGGTGGCACTCAAGCCCTGCGCGCATTGCGCGACCTGCGGCCCGTCCCAGATTGCCTGCGCCTTGGCGAATGCCTCGGCGTTGCGCGGGTCGGCGGCGAGCCAGTCGTGGAATTCGCGGGTCTGTTGCTCGCTCGGACGGTCCAGCACGATCAGCCAGTCCAGCGCCTGGTCCATGGCGCCGGTGCTGTCTGAGTCCCGCGCCGGGGCTGGCGGGTGGGCGTGTGGGCTGTCCGTCACGGGTGTTCCTCGGCGGCGTCTGTGCGCGGCTGGTTTTTAATAGTGGTTTTTAATAGTGAGAGTGCAAACGTCGGCCAAGGGTAGCAAAGCCTGAGTGCTGGCGCAGTGGTGCGAAATAATGGCGGGAAGCCTCAGTGCTCGTTGAGGCGATCAGCGACACCGATGCAGATCGCCATGATCAGCTTCAGGTCTTTTTGCACGGTGCTCAACGACACGCTGAGCCGCTCGGCGATCTCCAGATAGCTGTGCCCGTGCAGGCGGCTGAGGATGAAGATCTGTTGTTGGCGCGGGGTGAGTTGGCTGAGGCTGATGTTCAAGCGTTCAAGCATCTGTTCGGCATGGGCGGCGTCCTCGGCACTGCTGAGTGGCGCCGCAATACTTTGCACGACGTCCAGCGGAACATCTTCAAGCATCGTGCGGGACTGAATGCGCCGTGCGCGCAAATGGTCCAGCGCCAGGTTGCGGGCGGTTTGAAACACGAACGGTTCGAGGTGATCGATGGCCCGCTCACTCAACGCGCGGGCCACTCGCAGGTAGGTTTCCTGCAAGAGGTCCTCGGCGGTGCTGTGGTTGTTGACCATCCGCTCCAGGGTACGCAGCAGCGAGACTCGCTGAGCGAGGAAGACATGGTTGAAGCGAGATTGACTCACAGTAGGACCTGATCCATTTCAGGTGAATGATAATGCTTATCATCCACCTGAAAGGTCAAGCGCTACCGGTGAGAATTATTTGCGGCCTTGCAGGTACGCCGGGCAATCGGCCTTATTCGGCGTTGCACAGGGCGAGGCAGTTATCGAGCATGCGGTTGGAGAAACCCCATTCATTGTCGTACCAGGCCAGCACCTTGAGCAGCTTGCCGCTGGACTTGGTGTGGCTGGCATCGAAAATCGACGACAGCGGGTTGTGGTTGAAGTCACTGGAGACCAGCGGCAGGGTGTTGTAGCCGAGGATCTTCGAGTGCTGGCTGGCTTCCTTGAGCAACGCGTTGACCTCGTCGGCGCTGGCTTCGCGCTTGAGCTGCACGGTCAGGTCCACCAGCGACACGTTGATCACCGGCACCCGCACGGCCATGCCGGTCAGTTTGCCGGCCAGTTCCGGCAGCACCAGGCCCACCGCTTCGGCGGCGCCGGTCTTGCTCGGGATCATGTTCTGGGTCGCCGAACGCGCCCGGTACGGGTCGACGTGGTAGACATCGGTCAAGTGCTGGTCGTTGGTGTAGGCGTGGATGGTGGTCATCAGACCGCTCTCGATGCCCAGTTCGCGGTGCAGCACCTGAGCCACCGGGGCCAGGCAGTTAGTGGTGCATGACGCATTGGAAATGATCTGGTGCGACTGACGCAGAATGTCGTGGTTGACCCCGTACACCACGGTGGCATCGGCGCCTTTGGCCGGAGCCGAGATAATCACTTTGCGCGCGCCGGCGCTAATATGGGCGGCGGCTTTGGCGCGGTCGGTGAACAGACCGGTGCATTCGAACACGACGTCGACCTTCTCGGCAGCCCACGGCAAATCGGCCGGGTTGCGAATGGCGCTGACCGAAATCCGGTCGCCGTTGACGGTCAGGCTTTCCTGATCGTGCTGCACATCGGCATCGAAGGTGCCGTGCACGGAGTCGTACTTGAGCAGGTGGGCGTTCATCGAACTGTCGCCCAAATCGTTGATGGCGACGATCTGCAAATCCTGACGGTAGCCTTGGGTATACAGTGCGCGAAGGACATTACGGCCAATGCGGCCAAAACCATTGATTGCGATTCGTAGAGTCATTTGAAAGGCGCCATCTTCGTTTTGTTGTTGGAATTACAAGATTATTCGCAAAAAAATAGAAAACAAGCCTTTTTGGTGGCAGTATTTTGTTTTATCTACAACGAGTGACTTGAGTCAACGGGTCCGAGTGGTCAAGAAAACCGTCAACGCATCACGCGTCACGCCTCTTGATCAGCATAGACACGAACAGGTCGCCACATCCGTTAGCCTGGAGTTCTACACATGCATCCCCGCGTACTTGAGGTCACCGAACGGCTTGTCACCCGTAGCCGCGCTACCCGTGAGGCCTACCTTGCATTGATTCGCGGCGCCGCCAGCGATGGCCCGATGCGCGGCAAGCTGCAATGCGCCAACTTCGCCCACGGCGTGGCCGGGTGTGGTGCCGAAGACAAGCAGAGCTTGCGGATGATGAACGCCGCCAACGTGGCGATTGTTTCGTCATATAACGACATGCTCTCGGCGCATCAGCCGTACGAGCATTACCCGGAACAAATCAAACACGCGCTGCGCGAGATCGGTTCGGTCGGCCAGTTCGCCGGTGGCGTGCCGGCCATGTGTGATGGCGTGACTCAGGGCGAGCCGGGCATGGAGCTGGGCATTGCCAGCCGCGAAGTGATTGCGATGTCGACCGCCGTCGCGCTGTCTCACAACATGTTCGATGCGGCGATGATGCTCGGCATCTGCGACAAGATCGTGCCGGGCCTGATGATGGGCGCGTTGCGCTTCGGTCATCTGCCGACGATTTTCGTTCCAGGCGGGCCGATGGTGTCGGGAATTTCCAACAAGGAAAAAGCCGACGTGCGTCAGCGATACGCCGAGGGCAAGGCCAGCCGCGAAGAGTTGCTGGAGTCGGAAATGAAGTCCTACCACAGCCCCGGCACCTGCACGTTCTACGGCACCGCCAACACCAACCAGTTGTTGATGGAAGTCATGGGCCTGCACTTGCCGGGCGCGTCCTTCGTCAACCCGAACACCCCGTTGCGTGACGCCCTGACCCGCGAAGCCGCGCACCAGATCACCCGTCTGACCAAGCAAAGCGGCAACTTCATGCCCATCGGCGAAATCGTCGACGAGCGTTCGCTGGTCAACTCGATTGTGGCGCTGCATGCCACCGGCGGCTCGACCAACCACACCCTGCACATGCCGGCCATCGCCATGGCGCCCGGTATTCAATTGACCTGGCAGGACATGGCCTACCTCCCAC
>CAYNGZ010000276.1:0-7632 GCA_964396695.1 uncultured Pseudomonas sp. | reverse complement strand
GTTCGGCATCAATCCGGCCACCGCCGTCGGCACGGACTTGTTGTATGCGGCGATCACCAAGTCCAGTGGGGTGCTGGTTCATCAAAAGAACCGGAACATCGACTGGAAAATCACCGGCTGGCTGACGCTGGGCAGCGTGCCTGCTGTCGCACTGACCTTGTTGTTCCTGAAGTACCTCAATACCGATCCGCAAGCGACCAATGCCGTTATCAAGCAGGCGTTGGGCGTTGTCTTGCTGCTGACCGCGCTGGCCATTTTCTTCAAAAAACAGCTCCTGGCATTTGCCCAGAAACATGCGGGCGACCATTACCACCTCAGTAGCCGGAACCTGAACCTGCTGACGATCGTCACGGGCGCGATACTCGGCACGATGGTCGCGTTGACGTCGATCGGTGCCGGCGCACTGGGGACGGTGGCGCTGTTCATCCTGTACCCGTTTCTGGCCACCAAACGCCTGGTGGGCACGGAAATCGCCCACGCCGTACCACTGACCCTGGTCGCAGGGCTGGGGCATGCGAGCATGGGCAACATGGATTGGCATCTGCTGGGTTTTCTGCTGATGGGGTCGTTGCCGGGGATTTATATCGGCAGCCACCTGACCGGAAGAGTTTCCGATGGCATGTTGCGTCCTTGCCTGGCCGCCATGCTGGTGTTCATCGGCTACAAACTGGCGTTCTGATCCCGGCCGGGCACTGCTCCTTCAGCGCCTGGCACGGGATGTCACGGCAGCACTATTTGCGCGCCTCCAGAATCAGGTTGAACGGTGTCTCCGCTGCCCGGCGCAAAGACTTGAATCCGGCCTGGGTGAATACATCCCGCAGCCGTGCTTCTCCCGCTTGGGCGCCAAGTCCCAGACCGACTTCCTGAGACAACGAGTTCGGCGTGCAAATGAATGTCGACGCAGCGTAGAACAAGCGTCCTACCGGGGTCGCGTTTTCGTCGAGCCGGTCATTGGCATAGGGTTCCACCAGCAGCACCGTTCCATCGGGTTTGAGCGAGTCGTAGGCGTGCCTGGCTGCGCCGACCGGGTCGCCCATGTCGTGGAGGCAATCGAAGTAGCAGATCAGATCGTAGTCATTGCCCGGGTAGTTCTTGGCAGTGCTCTGAATGAAGCGGGCACGATCAGCCACACCGGCTTCTTCAGCGCGCTGGGTGGCGGTGGTGATGGAAGGTGCATGGTAGTCGAAGCCGACAAAATTCGAGGCCGGAAAGGCTTTGGCCATGACCACCGTTGACGCGCCGTGGCCACAGCCGATATCCGCGACCTTGGCACCGGCTTGCAGTTTTTCCACCACGCCCTCAAGCGCGGGTAACCACTCGCCGACCAGGTGCGCGCGGTAGCCGGGCCTGAAGAAGCGCTCGGTGCCGTTGAACATGCAACTATGGTGATCGCCCCAGGCGAGGGCACCATTGCCGCGCATGGCCGCGATCAGTTTGTCTTTGTCATGGTAAAACGAGGCAATCACCGAGGCGCCGCCAGCGACATAAACCGGCGAATCCTCGACCGCCAGCGCCAGGGCCTGTTCTTCCGGCAAGCGGAACTTTCCGTCGACGTGTTCCATGTAACCGGAGGCCGCATGGGCGCTGAGCCATTCGCGCAGCAGTCGCGCATTGCAGCCGGTCTTGCTGGCCAGCGCTTCGGGGGTGACGGGTTGGCTGTCGGCCATGGCCCGGTACAGACCGAGTTCATCGCCCAGGATCACGTTAGCGAGCATCGCTGCGCCACCCATATCGGAAACCACCTTGCCCATGAAGTCATTGAGTTTGGCTTCGTCCATTACCGCTCCTCCTGAAAAAAAAGCCACCGGAGAAGGGGCGCGCAGAGGCAGCAACCTTTCAGGCGGTGGTCGGATGGATGTTCAGGGCGACAGTGCAGGCGCGTTGTGAAGCCAAACCGTCTGCCACGCGAATGCCCGGACATAAGATATGTCCGGGCGAGTGGGACGCGAGAATGTCGTCCTGTGGATGTCACTGTGGGGCAGAGCCCCACAGGACGCTGATGAATGGCCATTGTCTCCAGCGTCGTGAGCGAGGTTTTTATTGGTCAACTCGCTGCTTATGGACCCGGATTTGGCAACGTCCCCCCTACGGGGGACAAATTAAGTGTAGTACGCGATAGCGCTGCGTGCCGTGTGTTTTGGCGCTTGCAGCGTGAGCCCGGACAAATGGAGTGACCTGAGCCCGTGTTGCTCGATACGGTTGCGGAATAAGCGCGCTGACCTAAGCTTCGCAACATGGCGATAGAAATTTCAGGCTGGATCTTTCGCTTTGATGCGCAATCATAAAGCGTGGAAATCAAAAGGAGATGCGCATGCTCATTCGGTCACTGACCCTCGCTACGCTGCTCGCTGTCGCCGGCCCGTTGCTCGCCGCTGACAACGACACCCCCCTGGCCCAGGAACGCGGCAGGAACCGGCCGCTGATCGTCATCGCTCCCAGCAGCATCGACCCGACACTGGTCAGCCTGAAGAAATCCCTGGCAGAGCCTGCCAACAGCCAGGCCTTCAAAGAACGCAGCATGGTGCTGTTCACCGTGGTCAACCTCATGGGCCAACGTGACGGCAAGGACCTCGATGCGCAAACCACCATGGCGCTGATTCGCGAACTGAAACTGGGCGTCAGTGGCGAGACCAAAGTCATTCTGGTGGGCAAGGACGGCGAGAAAAAACTCGACCATCTGGGGCCGATAGAGGTCAAGGACCTGTTCGCCACCATTGACCAGCTTCCTGCCGCCGAGAAAGAAGCGGCGCCGCCCGCACCGCCGCCCGTAGAGGCCACGCCGGTCAAGGGCGGAAAAAAGGGTAAAGGAGCAAAACCGGCAGCGCCACCAACGCCATTGGACGATTGATCAGTGCGTACGGTATGCAGTGCTGAACCAACAAGAGGGACGCTGGAGTGCTCAGTGCCAATCAGTTAAGAAAATTCAGTGTTTGAATGCTCTGTTCTGATCCGAAATCCACCCCTCACCCCAGCCCTCTCCCCACGGGGGAGAGGGGAAAGGGAGCAGATCTCCACGCCTTTCAAAACCTGAGTTCGACTCGGACTTTCAGGTCGATGTAACTCGAAAGAACACCTCGGTCAGTTCCCTCTCCCTCTGGGAGAGGGCTAGGGTGAGGGGTGGTTCTTGAGTCTGGCAAATAACCCTGAAGATTCCTCGCAAAAAATGATGTAAGCAAAAAAGACCCGGCGCAACCGAAGTCGCGCCGGGTGTGTTGCCAGTCAGCGAGCGGATATCGTGGGTCCGCTCGCTGACTGTTGAACGCGTGCGGGCTTAGGCTCGCTCGATTGCCAGGGCCACGCCCTGACCGCCACCGATGCACAGGGTGGCGAGGCCTTTCTTGGCGTCACGTTTGATCATTTCGTGCAGCAGCGACACCAGTACCCGGCAACCCGAGGCGCCAATCGGGTGGCCCAAGGCAATGGCGCCACCGTTGACGTTGACCTTGCCGGCATCCCATTCCAGCTCTTTGCCGACCGCCAGTGATTGCGCGGCGAAGGCTTCATTGGCTTCGATCAGGTCCAGTTGATCGAGGCCCCAGCCGGCCTTGTCGAGGCAGCGGCGGGTCGCGGAAACCGGAGCGATGCCCATGATCGCCGGGTCGACGCCGGCATTGGCGTAGGCGGCAATTTTCGCCAGTACCGGCAAGCCCAGTTGCCTGGCCTTGTCGGCACTCATCAATAACACCGCGGCGGCGCCGTCATTGAGCGAAGAGGCGTTGCCAGCGGTGACGCTGCCGTCTTTCTTGAACGCCGGTTTGAGCTTGGCCAATGACTCGGCGGTCGTCTCGGCGCGAGGTTGTTCGTCGACCGCGAAGGACAACGGATCACCTTTGCGCTGGGGGATCAGGATCGGCGTGATTTCGTCGGCAAAACGCCCGGCCTCGATAGCGGCTACGGCTTTTTGCTGCGAAGTGGCGGCGAAGGCGTCCTGTTCCTCACGGGTGAGGCGGTACTTGTCCACCAGGTTCTCGGCGGTGATGCCCATGTGGTAATCGTTGAACGCATCCCACAGGCCGTCGCTGATCATGCTGTCGATCATTTTCGCGTGGCCCATGCGCAGGCCGGTGCGAGCGGCCGGCAACACGTACGGCGCCAGGCTCATGTTTTCCATGCCGCCGGCGATGATCACTTCGGCATCGCCGCAACGAATCGCTTGTGCACCCAGATGCAAGGCCTTGAGGCCCGAGCCGCAGACCTTGTTCAGGGTCAGCGCCGGTACGGCGTGGGGCAGGCCGGCGAGGATCGACGCCTGACGCGCCGGGTTCTGGCCCGAGCCTGCGGTCAGTACCTGGCCGAGGATCACTTCATCCACCTGATCCGCCGCCAGACCGGTTTGCGCGAGCAATTGACGAATCACCGCGGCACCGAGTTCCGGTGCCGGGATGCTGGCCAGCGAACCCTGGAAACTGCCGATGGCGGTACGGGTGGCGGCAACAATCACGACTTCTTGCATCGAATTTCTCCTCAAGGTGCGGTTCAGGCGAACTGCATTTGCGGAACGTGGTCGGGAACGATCAGTTTACCAGCGGTCTTGCTGACGATCTCCTCGACGCTCACACCGGGCGCACGCTCCTTGAGAATGAACGCGCCGTTTTCGATTTCCAGGTAGGCCAGATCGGTCAGCACGCGCTTGATGCAGTTGGCGCCGGTCAGCGGCAGGCTGCAACGCGGCAGCAGTTTCGATTCGCCGTCCTTGGAGGCGTGGGTCATGGTGACGATGATGTTGTCGGCACCGGCCACCAGGTCCATCGCGCCGCCCATGCCCTTGACCAGTTTGCCGGGGATCATCCAGGAGGCGATATTGCCCTGTACGTCGACTTCAAAAGCGCCGAGCACGGTGAGGTCGATGTGGCCGCCGCGGATCATCGCGAAGGATTCGGCGGACGAGAAAATCGAGGCGCCAATGCGCGCGGTGACGGTCTGCTTGCCGGCATTGATCATGTCGGCGTCGACTTCGTCGTCCGTCGGGAAGGCACCCATGCCGAGCAGGCCGTTTTCCGATTGCAGCATGACTTCCATGCCTGCGGGAATGTAGTTGGCGACCAGGGTCGGAATGCCGATGCCGAGGTTCACGTAGTAGCCGTCTTGCAGTTCGCGGGCGACGCGCTGAGCCATTTGTTCGCGGGTAAGAGCCATTGTTATTCTCCGTTGAGCTGGGGGCAGGGGGTGGTCACTTACGCACGGTGCGTTGTTCGATGCGCTTTTCGAACGTGCCGCAGATGATCCGGTCGACATAAATGCCAGGGGTGTGGATCTGCGTTGGGTCCAGCTCGCCGGGTTCGACGATTTCTTCGACTTCGACCACGGTGATCTTGCCGGCAGTGGCGGCCAGCGGGTTGAAGTTCTGTGCGGTATGGCGGTAGACCACGTTGCCGAAGTGGTCGGCTTTCCAGCCTTTGACGATGGCGAAGTCGCCGGTGATGGATTCCTCCATCAGGTACGGACGGCCCTTGAATTCGCGGATTTCCTTGCCTTCGGCCACCGGAGTGCCGACGCCGGTGGCGGTGAAGAACGCCGGAATGCCAGCGCCGCCAGCGCGCATTTTTTCTGCCAGGGTGCCTTGCGGGGTCAGCACGACTTCAATTTCGCCGCTCAGCAGCTGTTTCTCGAACAGGGCATTTTCGCCGACGTAGGAGGCGATCACCTTACGGATCTGCCGGTCTTCCAGCAGCACGCCCAGGCCAAAACCGTCGACGCCGCAGTTGTTGGAGACCACGGTCAGCTCGCGGGTGCCTCGGTGCTTGATCTCGGCGATCAGGTTTTCCGGAATGCCACACAGACCGAAGCCGCCAGAGATGACCGTCATGCCGTCTTCCAGACCGGCCAACGCTTCCTCATAGGAAGCCACGCGTTTATCGAAACCTGCCATAGACACCTCTTTTATTCTTGGTGGGCGGCTGGCTAGCCGTATGCAGGGAGTGTTGCTCGACCAGATTCATTTGATAAGTTGATTTTTAAGGTTGATTGATAGATAAAACTCAGTAATCAGTTGCAGCTGCATGTTGAGGGGCGGAGATGACAGTCAAGCAGATCAGGGCGTTTTTGGCAGTGGCGCAGAGTTTGAGCTTTGCGGTGGCCTGTGAACGGCTGCACCTGTCGCAGTCGGCGTTGAGTTTGACCATCAAGGCGCTGGAAGACGGACTGGGTGGGCGGCTGTTCAGCCGTACGACCCGCAACGTTGCATTGACTCCGGAAGGTGAGTCCTTACTGCCGCTGGCCCGGCGGTTGATTGCTGACTGGGACAACGCCGAGGATGAAATGCGCCAGCGCTTCACCCTGCAGCGCGGCCGGGTGACGCTGGCGGCGATGCCATCGTTTGCCGGCAATTTGCTGCCGCCGATCCTCAAGACCTTTCGGGCGCGCTACCCCAAGGTCAACGTCACGGTGAACGACGTGATCAACGAACAGGTGCTGGAAATGGTCCGTGATCGTCAGGTGGAACTCGGCGTGGCCTTCGAGCCGATGCAGAGTTCGTCGCTGCAATTCACCCCGTTGTACATCGACCGTTTCGTCGCGGTCGTGCCCAATGACTCGCCATTGGCCGA
The DNA here is from genome assembly GCA_964396695.1 of uncultured Pseudomonas sp. Classification (GTDB taxonomy): domain Bacteria; phylum Pseudomonadota; class Gammaproteobacteria; order Pseudomonadales; family Pseudomonadaceae; genus Aquipseudomonas. The sequence goes on along the minus strand of CAYNGZ010000276.1, from coordinate 1,087 downwards.
GCGCGCCGAGGTCGACTGGCAAACCCTGCTGGAGCAGCCGTTCATCACCTTGCAACGGCCGTCGAGCGTGCGGGTCATGCTTGAAGAGCACTTGCAGGCGCGGCAGATGAAACTGCCGGTGGAATTTGAAAGTCATCAACTGGCAACCGTCGGGCGCATGGTCGCCAGCGGGCTGGGGGTCAGTGCGGTGCCGGCGCTGTGTGCCGAGCAGATGCGCGAACTTGGTGCGTGCTGCATCACCCTGAGTGATCCGGTGATCGAACGCGCCATCGGCGTATTGACCCAACCCGCTCACGAGCTATCGGCGGCGGCGCAGGCGTTGTTCGACATCCTCAAGGGCGAAGTTCATTAACGCGTAGGCTGCGATCTTTTGATCCTGGCGGCCTGACAGCCGACCTGACTTTTGTAGATGTACACCAATCAAAACTGTGGGAGCCAGCCTGCTCGCGATGACGGCCTGACAGCCAACCAATCTCTTGCGGATGTACATTGATCTACTGTGGGAGCGGGCTTGCTCGCGAAGGCGGCCTGACAGCCGACCAACCTCTTGCAGGTGTACATATCCATTCCTGCGGTCACGGCGGCTGGCGGTTTCGCCCTGACGGCGAGGCACTTTTGGCAAACGCCCGGAGTGCCGGCCCAGCCAAAAGTACCCAAAAGGTCTCGCCCCAAGCGTCCGGCCCCTCGCCAAGGCTCGGCGTACCCTTGTAAGTTTGTCATTGCCTGCTTCAGATCGAGGGGGCGGGTGGATCAAGATCAAAAGCGGTAGGCGAGCTAACGCTCGGCCTGTTGAGTGGTGGGGCGGGTGCGCTACTTCATTGTGGGCGCTTGATATCCGTAGGAGGGGCCGCCCCCTCTTCGAGGCCGCGCTGTCGCGTAAGGAACATGGGCCAGGGCTGGCAAGCCAGCCCTTAAAAATAATATATAAATCAATAAGTTATTTTTTGTTCCATAAGAGCTGCCGAAGGCTGCGATCTTTTGATCCTGGCGGCCTGACAGCCGACCTGACTTTTGTAGATGTACACCAATCAAAACTGTGGGAGATTCTATGGTTGAGGGGAAGCCCTCAACCTGCTTTCAGCTGGTA
>CAYNGZ010000275.1:0-7723 GCA_964396695.1 uncultured Pseudomonas sp. | reverse complement strand
CATTGGCCTGTGCCATGCGGTGTTTGCGACAATATTTTTCGTACAGAGCCTAGTGTCAGGGGTCATATTTAACCTGACTCATTGTGATTTACAGGGTTGTGGCGGACCGGCCGGTGTAGGCTTGACCGGGTTGATCCCTTCAGTTTTTCGCTTTCGGATGATCCTGATGCTTTCTGCTCGTCACCGCCGTGCGATTCGCCTGGCCAGTCGTTTTGTCGCGCCTTACCGTTGGCAGGCGCTCGGTGCCTTGCTGGCGCTGATCGTCACTGCCGGCATTACGTTGTCCATGGGGCAGGGTATTCGCCTGTTGGTGGATCAGGGCTTCATGACCCAGTCTGCACAGTTGCTCAATCAGTCCATTGGCTTGTTCATGTTGCTGGTGCTGGGCCTCGCGATTGGCACTTTTACACGTTTTTACCTGGTGTCGTGGATCGGTGAGCGCTGCGTCGCCGATATCCGTCGGCAGGTGTTCAATCACTTGATTTACCTGTATCCAGGGTTCTACGAAAACAACCGCAGTTCGGAGATCCAGTCGCGCTTGACCGCCGACACTACGCTGCTGCAATCGGTGATCGGCTCGTCGCTGTCGCTGTTCCTGCGCAATGCGTTGATGGTGATCGGCGGCATCGTCCTGCTGTTCATCACTAACCCGAAACTCACCAGCATCGTAGTGGTTACGTTACCGCTGGTGATCGCGCCGATCCTGATCTTCGGTCGCCGGGTGCGCCGCCTGTCGCGTTTGAGTCAGGATCGAATTGCCGATATCGGCAGCTATGTGTCGGAGGCCCTCGGTCAGATCAAAACCGTGCAGGCCTACAACCATCAGGTGCAGGACGAACAGCGCTTTGCCGTCACCGTGGAAGAGGCTTTCGATACCGCGCGTAAACGTATCATCCAGCGCGCCTGGTTGATTACTCTGGTGATCATGCTGGTACTGGGGGCGGTCGCGGTGATGCTCTGGGTGGGTGGCATGGACGTGATTGCCGGGCGCATTTCCGCGGGTGAGCTGGCAGCGTTCGTGTTCTATAGCCTGATCGTTGGCAGCGCCTTTGGCACCTTGAGCGAAGTGATTGGCGAGCTGCAGCGGGCGGCCGGTGCGGCAGAGCGGATTGCCGAGTTGCTGCGTTCGGAAAACATCATCCAGCCTCCGGTGACTGGACAGGTGACATTGCCTGATCGGGTACGCGGCAATTTGCTGCTCGAAGATCTGCGCTTTTCCTACCCTTCACGGCCCGAAAGCTACGCGATCGATGGCTTGAGCCTCGCGATCAAGGCCGGCGAAACCCTCGCACTGGTTGGACCTTCAGGTGCTGGCAAGTCGACGGTTTATGACCTGTTGCTGCGTTTCTATGATCCGATAGCGGGCCGCATCCTGCTCGATGGCGTACCGCTGACCCAACTTGATCCTATGGATTTGCGCCGTTGTTTCGCACTGGTGTCGCAAAATCCGGCGCTGTTCTTCGGCAGCATCGAAGAGAACATTCGCTATGGCAAACCCTCGGCGACACTGGCTCAGGTCCAGGAGGCCGCGAAGATTGCCTACGCACACGACTTTATCGAAAAAATGCCTGATGGCTACCGGACGCATCTTGGCGACGGCGGTCTTGGCCTGTCCGGCGGTCAGCGCCAACGTCTGGCCATCGCCCGAGCATTGCTTGTGGATGCGCCGATCCTGCTGTTGGACGAAGCCACCAGCGCCCTCGACGCACAAAGCGAACACCTGATCCAGCAAGCGCTGCCCAGCCTGATGAAAAACCGCACCACGCTGGTCATCGCCCATCGCCTGGCCACAGTAAAGAACGCCGATCGAATCGCGGTGATGGACCAGGGAAAACTGGTCGCGGTTGGCACACATCACGAGCTGATCGCCAGCAACGCGCTGTATGCGCGGCTGGCGGCGTTGCAGTTTGTAGGTGCAACTGAAGACAGCGATCTTTTCGGGTCAGAATGACCAGCTCCTGCATAACCCGCATTACCGCTTAAAAATCGTCGAAATACCGCTCATGCCAATCCACCAGCGGCTGTGGCGAGTTGAGCTTCTGGCCGTAGATCACCGAATAGGACAGCACGTTCTGTACGTACTGGCGGGTTTCATCGAACGGGATGCTTTCTACCCAGACATCGAAGCTCAGGTGGTTGGCACCGCTTAGCCACTGGCGAACACGGCCGGGCCCGGCGTTATAGGCGGCAGTGGCGAGAACCCGGTTGCCGTTGAACTGGCTGTGGACCTGACTCAGGTAGGCCGCGCCGAGCTGGATATTCTTGTCCGGGTCCAGCACTTGCTGTGGTGAGGCCAGCGGAATGCTGAACTTGCGTGCGGTTTCCCTGGCGGTGCCGGGCATCAACTGCATCAGGCCGCTAGCGCCGACGCTGGAGCGGGCGTCGTCCATGAAAGCACTTTCCTGACGGGTAATGGCGAACACCCAGCTCGAATGCAGGCCGCGGACCTTGGCTTCACGTACCAGGGTGTCGCGGTGAGCCATCGGGAAGCGAATGTCCAGGTCGTCCCAGTATTGCGCCTGACTGATGGTGCGGATCGCCGGGAAATACCATTTCAGGTCGTAGGCCAGTTTCGCCTGGGCAACCATTTCGTCACGGCTGAAGTGGCGGCTGACGTAGTACCACTCGCGGCGACCGTCGACGATCTGTCCGCGGGCATGGAGCTCCAGTGCCCGACGTACGCCCGGCGTATTGCGGACTTTGTTGATCAGCGCCTGACTCAACACCAAAGGCCTGTTGACCAGCGAATAAGGCGATTGCGAGCGGTCGGCGGCAAGGAACCCATAGAAATCACGCTCACGGGCGAGGCTCTTGTACAGGGTTTGCGCTTCCGGGTTTTGCGGCTGGGCCAGCTCCAGGCTGCGGGCCTTCCAGTAGCGCCAGCGGTTGGTGGTGGCCAGGTCCTGTGGCAAGCGGCGGGTCAGTTGATAAGCGTCGTCCCAACGCGCCAGGCGCAGCAGCAAGCGCAAGCGCCATTCGGACACGGTATTGTCGCGTAGCTCCGGGTCATACTTGGTCATCACGTCGAGGGCGCGGCTGTCATAGCGCCGGGCCAGAGTCAGGCCAATTTCACGGGCGATAGCGACTTTTTCATCGCGGGAAAAATGCATGCTGCTGGCGTAACTCTCGAGCAGGTCCATCGCCCGGTCCGGGTCCTGGCGCGCGAAGCGACGCAGGCCAAGGCTGACTATGTCGGACATGGCTTCATCGGCTGGCGTGAAGCGCGAAGGCTGGTCGAGCATTTCAGGCCTTTGCGCGACGTCAACCAATAAACGCCCACGCGGTGCCAGGGTGGTCATGTTGTTGATCAGGCTGTTGGCCAGCGTATAGTTGCGTGCGTGAGCGGCCAGTTTGACGCGCTCCCAGCGTTTCTGCTCGGTCAGTTGACCTTCGGCGGCCCATTGCGCAAACAGCGAATCGCAGGTTTCAGGTTGGGATTTGCCGGTCAGCCAGAGCTTTTCAGCGTTGGCGTAACCTTCGGACTTGAGGTTGTGACCGATCTGATACTGCGCGTTGAGGCAGTCCAGTTCGGTGAAATTGAGCTTGGGGTCGTAGTACTTGACGAAGGTCGACCAGTCGCCACGGTCGGCCAGCCAGCGCAACCAGCGCAACTTCATCCAGTTGGTTTGCGGCAGGTCGCCGTGCTCGGCGAGGAATCTCTCGATTTCATCGTTGCTTGCGGTTTTCAGGCGCGCTGTCAACTCGTCGTAGGCCAGATAGGGTTCCAGCGGATAATCACTAAGGGCCTGGCTGTAGCGAAAATACGGGCCGGAATCACCCTTGGCCAAGGCGCGCTTGGCTTCATCGTAATACTGGCGCTGGGTAAACAGGTCTACCGCCTGGGCGGACTGAACGGCAGTGGCGGAAAGAAGCAAACAGGATAACAAGCTGAAAAGGCGACTGCGCATGAGACATCCGGGCAGAGAAATCATGACAAGTGCCAGCAGGTGCCAGCACTGATTGCCTGTAGCTTAGCCTTTTGCCAGCAACCGGTGAAAGCTTTGCCGGTCCGTTGGCACAAGTTCGCAACAATTGTGGTGCCAGGGGGCGTTCTCGATCAGTTTCCTCGCCGCGGGGAAACTGATCGAGAACGTCCCCTGGTGCTTCGACATTGAAAATGCCGGCCTTCTGACGCTGCAAGTCAGGTAGAATGCGCGCCCGGTTTTTGGAGAAGCTCATGACCCTGCTCAAATTCAGCGATGTGTCCCTTGCTTTCGGCGCTATGCCGTTGTTGGACAAGGTGTCCTGGCAGATCGCCCGTGGTGAGCGGGTGTGCATCATCGGCCGCAACGGCACTGGCAAATCCAGCATGATGAAGCTGGTCAAGGGCGAGCAGAAGCCTGATGACGGCTCCGTCTGGCGCACACCAGGCCTCAAGATCGGCGAATTGCCGCAAGAATTACCGGTGGCCGACGAGCGGACAGTGTTCGACGTGGTGGCCGAAGGTCTGGACGGTGTGGGCGAGCTGCTCGCGCAGTACCACCACCTGAGTCAAAATTGCGTTACCGAAGCCGATCTGGACAAACTGATGCACGTCCAGCACGACCTCGAAGCCCGCGATGGCTGGCGTTTGCAGCAATTGGTCGACAGCACCCTGAGCCGCCTGCAATTGCCGGCTGACAAAACCCTCGCCGAATTATCCGGTGGCTGGCGTCGTCGGGTCCTGCTGGCTCAGGCTCTGGTTTCCGAACCGGATCTGTTGCTGCTCGATGAGCCGACCAACCACCTGGACATCGGTGCGATTGCCTGGCTCGAAGAGGCCTTGAAGGATTTCCAGGGCGCGGTGCTGTTCATTACGCACGACCGTGCTTTCCTGCAAAACCTGGCAACCCGCATCCTGGAGCTGGATCGCGGTGGCTTGATCGACTGGAACGGCGACTACGCCAGCTTCCTCGTTCACAAGGAAGCCACCCTGGCGGCCGAAGAAACCGCCAACGCGTTGTTCGACAAGCGTCTGGCCCAGGAAGAAGTCTGGATCCGTCAGGGCATCAAGGCCCGCCGCACCCGTAACGAAGGCCGCGTACGTGCCCTGAAAGCCCTGCGTGTAGAACGTAGCGAGCGTCGTGAGCGTACCGGCAAGGCCAACATTCAGCTGGAAACCGCTGACAAGTCGGGCAAGCAGGTGATGATCCTTGAGAACGTCAGCTTCGCCCACCCGGATGGCCCGTTCCTGATCAAGGACTTCTCCATGGTCCTGCAGCGCGGCGACCGTATCGGTCTGCTGGGCGCCAACGGTACCGGCAAAACCACCTTGCTGAAGCTGATGCTCAGTGGTTTGCAGCCGACCAGCGGTAAAGTCGAGGAGGGCACGCGAATCGAAGTGGCCTATTTCGACCAGCTGCGCCATCAGCTGGATCTGGAAAAGACGGTGATCGACAACGTTGCCGAAGGTCGTGACTTCATCGAAATCGACGGTCAGAGTCGTCATGTGCTGAGCTACCTCGGCGACTTCCTGTTCAGCCCGCAGCGTGCCCGCACGCCGGTCAAGGCATTGTCCGGCGGTGAGCGTGCACGCCTGTTGCTGGCCAAGTTGTTCAGCAAGCCGGCTAACCTGCTGGTACTCGACGAACCGACCAACGACCTCGATGTGGAAACCCTGGAACTGTTGGAAGAGGTCTTGCTGACCTTCCAGGGCACCGTATTGATGGTCAGCCACGACCGGGCATTCCTCGACAACGTGGTCACCAGTACTCTGGTCTTCGAAGGTGAGGGCAAGGTTCGTGAGTATGTCGGTGGTTATCAGGACTGGCTGCGTCAGGGCGGCTCGCCGCGCCTGTTGGGCGTGACCGAGAGCAAATCCGGCAAGGCAGACCTGAACTCCGCAGTCGTCCCCGCGGCGCCTGCGCCAGTGGTGGCTCAAGAGGCGCCAGCGGTCAAGAAAAAGCTCAGCTACAAGCTGCAACGTGAGCTGGAAGCGCTGCCGGGCGATATCGACGCCAAAGAACAGCAGATCGTCGCGGTGCAAACCGAAATGGCCGATGCCGGTTTCTATCAGCGTCCTGCCGCCGAAACCGCCAAGGTCATCGCGCAGCTTGAGCAACTGCAAGTGGAACTCGACGTGTTGGTCGAGCGCTGGGCCGAGCTGGATGCGTGATTGATCCGTTGCTGATGTAAAAAAGCCCGACGTTCATCGCTGAACGTCGGGCTTTTCGTAAGAGGCTTCAGCTTTTGATCAGGCGTACCGCCAGTACATCGCAAGGCGCACCATGCAGCACGTCATTGGCAGTAGAACCCAGCAGCAGTGCCAGGCCGTGGCGGCCATGGCTGCCGACGACGATCAGGTCGCACTCCTGTTCCTTGGCCATATGATGGATTTCCTGGCGTGGTTGGCCATAGGTCAGGTGGCTGTTCTCTTTGGAGAGTTCTGGATATTTGTTGATCAGGCGCTCGAGGCGCTCCTTGGCCTGGTCGAATTGCTGTTGCTGCAATTGCGACAGGTCCATCGGCACGTCACCACCAAAGGCCATGGCCATCGGTTCGACAATGTGAACCAGGGACAATTTGGCACCGTTACTGACTGATAGCTCGCGAGCACGGTGAATCACAGGATCGCACTCTTCGGTTAGATCTACGGCGACCAGAATATGGTGGTAGGGCATGAGGTGCTCCTCCTGAGAATTGCGATAACGATAAGTATGGCTGGTTTCAAGCGGATTGGTTCCGACATGGATCAATCTGCCATCTAGAGTCGGGAGTACAGATATGACGGTCTGGATAGTGGTGTCAATCCTCGCAGTGGTGCTGAGCCCGCTGGCGTGGTTGCGGCCTTCGCGCAAGCAGGGGGGGCAAATGGCCTTGCGCATGGAGGCGCGACGTATCGGCCTGGCCATGCAACTGGCGCCGCAGGAGTGGCCGCATTGGCTGGAGCCAGAGCCTCCCAGCCCGTGTGCGCAATATCATCGCCCGCGACGGGGTAATCGGCCGGTGTGCTGGGTTTATTGGCAAAGTGCGCCGGGCGTGTGGGTGAATCAATGGCGGGAAGTTTGTCAGGATGAGTCGTTGCTGATTCATTTCCAGACATTGCCGGCCAACGTCTACAAGATCGAGGCCGACAAGCAAATGATCACCTTGTATTGGGGCGAGAGGGGCGAGGCCACTGTTTTGAATGAGATCGATGCAGTGCTGAGGGCGTTAGCCTGAAACGCAATCCCCGTAGGAGCGGCAAGCAATAAAAAGCCCGACATCTTCATCGGGCTGGAGTTGGCCAGGCAGGCCGGAAATTCGCTGGTTCGTCACGCTATCTCAGGTGTGGCGCTGATCTTGCGCCTGGCGTTCGCCATAAGCGCCTCTGTTTTTCGTTTATCGTCCTCGGCCAGCGTAGCTTGTATTTCAAGTCGCGCCGGTAATTAGGGCGACGTTTCTAAATATTGATTCTATGAATGGCTGAACATGCATCCGCGTGTTGCAGGTCTTCGTGGTACGGATATGACCGCAAAGTCGAGTGACAACCCGCATTTTGGGCGATTGACAATTGTCGGAAATTCCGTGAAGGTGGCGTACCCAAATCAAACGGGCGTATGAATTGAGCGTTTGTATTACAGACGGCTCCTACAGAATCCCGACTATCGCGTTGGCGGGTGTGCCTGGTGGAATGGCGTAGCATCGACGGTAAACGTCCATGCCACGCCTGAACGTCAGCGTCCGACGTGTACTGTTCAGCTTCCATATCGTGGAGATCAGTTGATGATTTACGAAGGTAAAGCCATCACGGTTAAGGCTCTTG
>CAYNGZ010000274.1:0-7735 GCA_964396695.1 uncultured Pseudomonas sp. | reverse complement strand
CGAGACCATCGAGGCCGCACTGGCCCAGCATTACCCGAACATCGAAGTGATCGCGATCAACGACGGCTCCAAGGACAACACCGCCGCCGTCCTCGATGCCCTCGCTGCCGAAGATCCGCGCTTGCGGGTGCTGCACCTCGCGGAGAACCAGGGCAAAGCGGTGGCGTTGCGCATGGGCGCCATTGCTGCACGCAGCGAATACCTGGTGTGCATTGACGGTGATGCGTTGCTTGCACCGAACACGGCGGCCTATCTGGTGGCACCGATGCTGGACAACGCGCGACTCGGCGCGGTGACTGGCAACCCGCGGATTCGAACCCGTTCGACCCTGGTGGGGCGTGTGCAGGTCGGCGAGTTCTCTTCGATCATTGGTTTGATCAAACGCACCCAGCGGGTCTTCGGGCGGATTTTTACCGTGTCCGGGGTGATCGTGGCGTTCCGTCGTTCAGCGCTGAATCGGGTCGGTTACTGGAGCCCGGACATGATCACCGAAGACATCGACATCAGCTGGAAGCTGCAACTGGATCACTGGAGCATCTTCTACGAACCGCGCGCGCTGTGCTGGATCCTGATGCCGGAAACCCTTGCCGGGTTGTGGAAGCAGCGTCTGCGCTGGGCCCAGGGCGGCGCCGAGGTGCTGTTCAAAAACATCCGCGGCATCTGGCAGTACCGCCATCGTTACCTCTGGCCCTTGCTGTTCGAGTACTGCCTGTCCACCGGCTGGGCCTTCACCTTTTTGCTGTCGGTGATTTTCTGGGGCGTGGGCAAATTCGTCGACATGCCGTCTGCCATCGCCGTGCATCACCTGCTGCCGCCGGCCTTCACCGGGCTGTTGCTGGCGATGGTTTGCCTGCTGCAATTCGCGGTCAGCATCCTGATCGACCGTCGCTACGAGCGCGGGCTGTGGAAAACCATGTTCTGGGTGGTCTGGTATCCGCTGGTGTTCTGGTTTATCAGCCTGCTCACCACTCTGGTCAGCTTCCCCAAAGTGCTGTTTGGCCAACACCAGAAACGTGCCCGCTGGGTCAGCCCGGACCGTGGCATCAAACCGCTGAACGACGATGAAGAGGCGCCCGGTCAATGAACATCATCAGAACCCGTCAACGGCCATTCTTGGTGGTCATCGATGCTTTTTTCACCGTGCTGGCGTGGATTGGCTTGTTGTATCTGCTGGTGCGCGGCCTCTGGCCGTTGCTCGATCCCCAAGAGGGGCAACGTGTCGAGTCGTCGATGCTCGACGCCCTCGGCACGTTGCAAATCTACCTGTGGGTGGCGCTGCTCAACGCGGTGCTCCTGATCGGCTGGGCGCGTTATCAGCAGCGCAAAAGCAAGAGCTTCGCCCAGCGGCGCTTACCGGCCCCGGTAGTCGACGACAACGGCTTGAAACAGAGCTTCAAGCTGACCGGCGAACGGCTGGCACAGCTGCGTCATCCGGGGATTCTGGTTATCCACAACGATGAGGCCGGCGATGTCAGCCGGGTGGTCACGCGCTTTCTGCTCCTCGATCCGCGCACACAAAAGCAACTGGACCCGCCAGCGTCGCGGGTGGAGCAGCAAGCGATGCACTCGGCGGATCGGGCACAGCCGATGTGAGGTTTTGCGCAGGGTTTGCGGTTTGAGTGTTCAGGGCATTGGCGTCGTTCGTTGAAAGCGAGCACTATCGAGCCCATTACGGGGGCGTTGGAGGCCAGCTGTGACACAACGAATCGACCGCATTGCCCAACTGCTCAACTGCCCGATCAAGGGCGAAGAAATGCGCCGGGCGATCACTGAAGCGCGCAAGGACTTTCTTCTCGATGATGAAGAGGATGACGACGAGGAGCCTGCTGAAGTGGACATCGTGGAGGTGAAGTCATCCAGGGCATGACTACCACCAACTGCGGTTGCTCTCCAGTTCGCCCCTGCATTGTCGGAGTTGCCAGCCATAATCTTTCGCCTGTTGCTCGACCTTGCGCGCCACTTGTATCAACCAGGGTTTCTGCAGGTAGCTTTGGCGACTGAACCCGCCACGTCCTTCATGGTAGGCAAGGTACTGGCTGTAGGCATCCCACTTGGAAATCCCCAACTGGCGCTGAGTGCCAGCGACGTACCAGCCGACGAACATGATCGCGTCATCGAAGTTGTCACGCGAACCGCCGTTGCCGGTCGCGTTCTTGTACTCGCCCCACACCGGATCTTGCGCCTGGGCATAGCCATACGCCGAGCTGACCCGTCCCCAGGGAATGACCCACAAAAAGTAGTAGCGAGGGGGCAGGGCATCGTGCACAAAGCTGCTTTCCTGCTTGATGATCGCCATCGCCACATGCGGCGGCAGGCCCCAGGCCTTCTCCATTTTCAGCGAATCTTCGTACCAGGCCGGGTATTGGCGGTAGATGCTGCAAAGGTTGCTTTGCTCTCTGGGCGGTGTCGTCGAGCAGCCTGCCAACAGGCCTAATGCGATGAGTACGGCTAAAAAGCGTCCCTGCAAAAATCACTCACTTGGCGGTCGGCCAATCCTTATCGGTTAAAAACAGGGTGGGGGATACAGCGCGATCGTTGTTTGCGAACAAGCCAGCCGCCAAACCACAGACTACCCAAGAAACCACCCAAGAAATCAGCCAAGAAATCAGCCCGGAAATGGTGAGGGGGCAGGTCGTGGCTGTGTTGCGTCAGCAACCAGCGACCACCCGGTGCGAACTGGCGAAACAGCTAGGTCTGAGCCCTGATGGCGTCAAATATCATCTGGACAGACTGCGGGCAGCCGGGGGGACTCGGCACATGGGCCCAACGAAAAGCGGATACTGGGAGGTGCTTAAATGACTGAGATCTTCGCATTGTTGGACAAGCTCATACCGCGCTGGCAGCAGATCAAGGACGACCTGAACCGCCTGCCGGTACGGCATGAAGAATGGGATCACTGATGTACTCTCAAGCTGAACGGCGTTTGAAGTGGTCGAGCTCTAGAGTTTTGCAGCGCAAGCCTACAACGGCAAATAGGTAAGCTTTAGTGGTATCAGCCTTTTGGTTTCCGAATCCGTCTGAGCGTAATGCTCAATCAATGCCCGTACAAGATTATCCAACGTCCACAGCGTGAGTGGCACATTGGCACGCTCGGCTTCGTAGTGGGCATCTTTGCTGAAACCGCCCGTACTGACATAAAGCCCGCGATCATCCTTGTGCCGGCCGCCAAGAAAGCTGCGGATTTGTTGACTGCCCATCTGTTCTTTTCGGTGTTTGACCTCAACGATGATGCGCGGATTTTCAAAGCCGAACCCGTCGGGCGAGGCGATGATGTCTTTTCCGCGATCAGGACCTGCTGGAGAGACCTGAGTCTTGTAACCCATTGCACGCAAGATACCTGCGACCAAGTGCTGCATATCATCCCAAGGCAAGGCGTTGATCAGGTCCTTGATGCGTTCGAAAGCCAAACTTTCCATGCCGGCCAGTGGATCACTGTCAGGGTATTCCTCTTCGATTGGCGGCAGTGCGGGTGGCTTGTCTCCAGACGCCTTGGCTTTCAACTCTTGGAGTGCAAAGTCAGGTACGACAAAGACCGTGAGTGTGGAGCCAAGGCTATTCTTGCTGGCGGTGCTGAGGCTGTCGCGGTCGACTTCCTCGGATTGCCATTGAACCGGGCGAGTCAACGACATGCCTAGGTCGGCCAAATCAGGATTGTGCTTGTAGGTGCCGGTGATTTTTCCTACCAAGTAAGTCCGGTTTGCGGGTGAGTAGGTCACCACCCAGTCACCGGGCTGGATTTCATTGATGAAGCGCCAAACCTGCGAGGCACCTGAAATTGCAGTGCCCGGTTTGATGTTTGGTTCAATATCCTGATAGAGGCGAGTGATTTCCTTGCGCGTCATGCCGGATTTGGCCAGCGGAGCAAGTTTCGACCATCCAATTGCGGCGATACCACGCTCACGGAAATCGTCGTACAGCCGACCGGATTCGCCACGAATCATCCACATTTTGGCCATCTTGTTTCCTTGATTTTTGTCAGCCGCACCGGACACATTCGCTAACTGGCGTTGATTGCCACTTGGAATGTGTTGAAAAAAACTCGGTGTAAGGTAGGTGTTTCATGCTTCGACATCAATTGCCGAACCTGAAAAGCCACAATTCCTGCGTTTTGAGTGGACTCGGCCGACCGCAAGAATCAGCGGCAGGCCAAAATATTTGGTGTTGTAAGGTTTGTTATCGGCGGCAGTTGTTCGGTAAAGCCGAACAACTGAGTTTTCCCACCACCGTGACCCGAATTGTCGTCAGTTTTGTTTCGGCGCGCACGCTGTCCTGATTTCACAACACCCACAAAAAAGCCCCAGTCCCTGCGGACTGAGGCTTTCTCGTATTGCGTATGGCGCACCAGGCGGGATTCGAACCCACGACCCCTGCCTTCGGAGGGCAGTACTCTATCCAGCTGAGCTACTGGTGCAATGCGGGCGCCATGATACTCATATGCGCTGCGGGCGTCCATGCTGCTGAATGGCCTGATGTTTCGCGCAGGCCGGGTGGGTGTTTGCTACGTTGATCAGAAAAACAGGGCAAATGCGGCGTTTTCGTTCTTTTTTTCGAACAGCCTATTGTCCTTTACCCCCTTTGATCCTAGGATTCGTTTGAGATTTCAAACGCTCTTGTCTGGGTGCTGAACCGCACGTGTTTCAACCAGTGCGTTATTTATGTGCTTCGGCCCGGTGAATGAATTTCCTGACGGCAGCCTGTCATGGCGCCTTTCAACAATCAATAATTCGCTCCGCTCACGCGGTGCTGTTAAGGAAAAGCCCACATGCAGCTCAAAGACACCCTGTTGTTCCGCCAGCAAGCCTTTATCGATGGCGCCTGGGTCAACGCGGACAATGGTCAGACGATCAACGTCACCAACCCGGCAACGGGCGAAATTCTGGGCACTGTGCCAAAAATGGGCGCTGCCGAAACCCGCCGTGCGATCGAAGCTGCCGACAAGGCGCTGCCGGCCTGGCGTGCGCTGACCGCCAAAGAGCGTGCAAACAAGCTGCGTCGCTGGTTCGAACTGATCATTGAGAACCAGGACGACCTGGCTCGCCTGATGACCCTGGAGCAGGGCAAGCCATTGGCCGAAGCCAAGGGCGAAATCGTTTACGCCGCGTCCTTCATCGAATGGTTCGCCGAAGAAGCCAAGCGCATCTACGGTGATGTGATTCCGGGCCACCAGCCAGACAAGCGCCTGATCGTGATCAAGCAGCCAATCGGCGTGACCGCGGCCATCACCCCGTGGAACTTCCCGGCGGCCATGATCACCCGTAAAGCCGGCCCGGCCCTGGCCGCCGGCTGCACCATGGTGCTCAAGCCTGCATCGCAAACGCCGTTCTCGGCCTTCGCCCTGGCTGAGCTGGCCCAACGTGCCGGTATCCCGAAAGGCGTGCTGAGCGTTGTGACCGGCAGCGCCGGTGACATCGGCAGCGAGCTGACCGGCAACCCGATCGTACGCAAGCTGTCCTTCACCGGCTCGACCGAAATCGGTCGTCAGCTGATGGCCGAATGCGCCAAGGACATCAAGAAAGTGTCCCTGGAGCTGGGCGGCAACGCACCGTTCATCGTGTTCGACGATGCAGACCTGGATAAGGCCGTCGAAGGCGCGATCATTTCCAAATACCGCAACAACGGCCAGACCTGCGTCTGCGCCAACCGTCTGTACGTTCAGGATTCGATCTACGACGCGTTCGCTGAAAAACTCAAAGTGGCCGTGACCAAACTCAAGATCGGCAACGGTCTGGAAGAAGGCACCACCACCGGTCCGTTGATCGACGGCAAAGCCGTGGCCAAGGTTCAGGAACACATTGCGGATGCGCTGAGCAAAGGCGCGACCCTGCTGGCCGGTGGCAAGGTGATGGAAGGCAACTTCTTCGAACCGACCATCCTGACCAACGTGCCGACGAGCGCGGCGGTGGCCAAGGAAGAAACCTTCGGTCCATTGGCGCCACTGTTCCGCTTCAAAGACGAAGCCGAAGTGATCGCGATGTCGAACGACACCGAGTTCGGTCTGGCCTCGTACTTCTATGCGCGTGACCTGGGTCGTGTGTTCCGTGTGGCTGAAGCCCTGGAATACGGCATGGTCGGCGTCAACACCGGGTTGATCTCCAACGAAGTCGCGCCGTTCGGCGGTATCAAGGCCTCGGGCCTGGGCCGCGAAGGCTCCAAGTACGGCATCGAAGATTACCTGGAAATCAAATACCTCTGCCTGGGCATCTGATCAGGTAAGGAATTAAACGCAAAGGGCACGAGAGCGCTGTCCCTTTGCGGGCTTCAAACGTTATTTCTCGGTGGCCGGAACGCTGTGGCAGTCGATCATCGCATGCTGCCGCAGTTGCCTCCCCGCCACATATTCCTTGGACCACGCCGTCCTGAGCTGCGAATGAGGACTTTATGAGCAAGACCAACGCATCCCTGATGAAACGCCGCGAAGCCGCTGTACCACGCGGTGTTGGCCAGATTCACCCGATCTTCGCCGACTCCGCGAAGAACGCCACCGTGACCGACGTTGAAGGTCGCGAGTTCATCGACTTCGCCGGCGGTATCGCCGTGCTGAACACCGGTCACCTGCACCCGAAAGTCATCGCCGCAGTGACCGAGCAACTGAACAAGCTGACTCACACCTGCTTCCAGGTGCTGGCTTACGAGCCGTACGTAGAACTGTGCGAAAAAGTGAACGCCAGGGTTCCTGGTGATTTCGCCAAGAAAACCCTGCTGGTGACCACCGGTTCCGAAGCCGTGGAAAACTCCATCAAGATTGCCCGCGCCGCCACTGGCCGTGCCGGCGTGATCGCCTTCACCGGCGCCTACCACGGTCGCACCATGATGACCCTGGGCCTGACCGGTAAAGTCGTGCCTTACTCGGCCGGCATGGGCCTGATGCCAGGCGGCATCTTCCGCGCGCTGTACCCGAATGAACTGCATGGCGTGAGCATCGACGATTCGATCGCCAGCATCGAGCGCATCTTCAAGAACGACGCCGAGCCGCGTGACATCGCTGCCATCATCATCGAGCCGGTTCAGGGCGAAGGCGGTTTCTACGTTGCGCCTAAAGAATTCATGAAGCGTCTGCGCGCCCTGTGCGACCAGCACGGCATTCTGTTGATCGCTGACGAAGTACAAACCGGCGCCGGCCGTACCGGCACCTTCTTCGCCATGGAACAGATGGGCGTTGCTGCCGACCTGACCACCTTCGCCAAATCCATCGCTGGCGGCTTCCCGCTGGCCGGCGTGTGCGGCAAGGCCGAATACATGGACGCCATCGCTCCAGGCGGCCTGGGCGGCACTTACGCCGGTAGCCCGATCGCTTGCGCGGCTGCGCTGGCGGTGATGGAAGTGTTCGAAGAAGAGCACCTGCTGGATCGCTGCAAAGCGGTCGGCGAGCGTCTGGTCACTGGCCTCAAGGCCATCCAGGCCAAGTACCCGGTGATCGGCGAAGTGCGTGCCCTGGGCGCAATGATCGCGGTTGAGCTGTTTGAAAACGGCGACAGCCACAAGCCTAACGCTGCAGCCGTCGCCCAAGTCGTGGCCAAGGCACGCGACAAGGGTCTGATCCTGCTGTCGTGCGGCACTTACGGCAATGTATTGCGCGTCCTGGTACCGCTGACTTCGCCGGACGAGCAACTGGATAAAGGTCTGGCGATCATCGAAGAGTGCTTCTCCGAGCTCTGATTGCCAAGTGTGACCTGATCGACAAAAAACCCGCTTCGCAGGCTGTGTGAAAACCTAGCAATCTGCTGGCCGGTTAAAG
>CAYNGZ010000273.1:0-7761 GCA_964396695.1 uncultured Pseudomonas sp. | reverse complement strand
CGAACGACCATGCGCCGGTGCCCGCATCGAACAGGCTCGAGAAGGTCGGGCTGACTGCCACATCGGTGCTTGACGGTCTGACCAGTGACAAGCAAGCCAAGCAGTTCACCCAGCTTAAACACGGCCAGAAACTCGAGTTCGAACTGGGCCACGACGGCCAGTTGACCAACCTGCACAGCAAGATCAGCGACGTTGAAAGCATCAGCCTGAGCAAAAACGCCAAGGGCTATACCTTTAACCGCATTACAGCCAAACCAACCGTGCGCTCCGCCTATGTTCACGGCGTGATCAACAGCTCGCTTTCGCAATCCGCAGCGCGTGCCGGCCTGTCCCACAGCCTCACCATGGATATGGCCAGCGTGTTTGGCTATGACGTCGACTTCGCCCAGGATATTCGCCAAGGTGACGAGTTCGATGTGATCTACGAGCAGAAGGTCGTCAACGGCAAAACCGTCGGCAACGGACCTATCCTTTCCGCACGCTTCACCAACCGCGGCAAAACGTACACCGCTGTGCGTTACACCAACAAACAAGGCAACAGCAGCTACTACACGGCCGACGGCAACAGCATACGCAAAGCATTCATTCGCACGCCTGTAGACTTCGCCCGTATTAGCTCGCGTTTCTCCATGGGCCGCAAGCATCCAATTCTGAACAAAATTCGCGCGCACAAAGGTGTCGACTATGCAGCGCCTCGCGGCACTCCGATCAAGGCTGCCGGTGACGGCAAAGTCCTGCTGGCCGGTCGCCGCGGCGGGTACGGCAACACGGTGATCATTCAGCACGGCAACACCTACCGCACGCTGTACGGTCACATGCAGGGCTTCGCCAAAGGCATCCAGACCGGTGGCAACGTCAAGCAGGGTCAAGTGATCGGCTATATTGGCACCACCGGCCTCTCTACCGGCCCACACTTGCACTACGAGTTCCAGGTCAACGGCGTTCACGTCGACCCGCTGGGCCAGAAGTTGCCGATGGCCGATCCGATCGCCAAATCCGAACGTGCGCGCTTCCTGCAACAAAGCCAGCCGTTGATGGCACGCATGGAGCAAGAGAAAGCCACCCTGCTGGCTTCGAGCAAACGCTAAGCCATGGCGCTCTATATAGGGGTGATGTCCGGTACCAGCCTTGATGGCCTGGACATTGCCCTGATCGAGCAAGCACCGGCGATCAAGCTGATCGCCACGCACTACATTCCCATGCCCGAATCCCTGCGCACCGAGTTGCTTGGCTTGTGCGCCAGCGGGCCTGACGAGATAGCCCGCAGCGCCATCGCCCAACAACACTGGGTGAAACTGGCTGCCCAGGGCATCAATACTCTGCTTGCCAATCAACACCTCAAACCTGACGACGTACGGGCAATCGGCAGCCACGGCCAGACCATTCGCCACGAGCCTGCACGCGGTTTCACCGTACAGATCGGCAACCCTGCCCTGCTGAGCGAGCTGACCGGAATCACCGTCGTCAGTGATTTCCGTAGCCGCGACGTAGCTGCAGGCGGACAAGGTGCACCGCTGGTTCCAGCCTTTCATGAAGCCCTGTTTGAAGAGCGCAGCGGCAACCGTGCGGTCCTGAACGTCGGCGGTTTCAGCAATCTCAGCCTGATCGAGGCCGGCAAGCCAGTCTCGGGCTTTGACTGCGGCCCCGGCAACGTGCTGCTGGACGCCTGGATTCACCAGCAACGCGGCGAAACCTTTGACCGCGACGGCCAGTGGGCTGCAAGCGGCACTGTAGAGCCCGTACTGCTAAAGGCCCTGCTCAGCGACCCATTCTTCCTGACCAAGGGCCCCAAAAGCACCGGCCGCGAAGTGTTTAACCTGCAATGGCTGACACAACACCTGACGCACCTACCCTCATTTGCTGCGCAAAATGTGCAAGCCACATTGCTTGAGCTGACGGCGCTGGCCATTGTCGAGTCGCTGCAAACCGCACAAGTCGATACGCAAGAGCTGCTGGTCTGTGGTGGCGGAGCTCATAACGCAACGCTGATGGCACGGCTCGCCAGCCTGCTGCCCGACGCCAGGGTCAGCAGTACCGCCGCTTACGGCGTAGACCCGGACTGGGTCGAAGCCATGGCCTTCGCCTGGCTGGCCCATTGCTGCCTCGAAAGCATCCCGGCCAATCGTCCAAGCGTCACGGGTGCTCGCGGCTTGCGAGTCCTCGGCGCCATCTATCCCGCCTGAATGCCAGACAGCAAAACGCCGCATGACCGTGAAGCCATGCGGCGTTTTGTGATGCTGTAAGGTGCGATCAGATCGAGAACGAAGAGCCGCAACCACAGGTCGTGGTGGCATTCGGGTTCTTGATCACGAAACGCGAACCTTCCAGACCTTCCTGATAATCCACCTCGGCACCTGCCAGGTACTGGAAGCTCATCGGATCGACGACCAGACTCACGCCTTCGCGCTCGACAATGGTGTCATCATCGGCCACTTCTTCATCGAACGTGAAGCCGTACTGAAACCCTGAACAACCGCCGCCCGTAACGAATACGCGCAGCTTCAAGCGATCATTACCCTCTTCATCGACCAGGCTCTTCACCTTGTGCGCGGCACCGTGGGTGAATTGCAAAGCCGTGGGGGTGAAGGATTCGACGCTCATGCTGACTATCTCCCGGCGTTACGCCGCCATAATGCGTGATGACGCGCATTATCCGCTTCTCCCAGAAAATCGGTCAACTATTGTTACGGTATATCAAACAACATAATCGTCAGCCCGCACAGCAAAAAGGCCCGTTAAACGGGCCTTTTTGCTGTGCGGGATAAAACCTTACGGCAACATGCCCGCATGGGACAGGCCCAAGCGCTCGTCCAGACCAAACAGGATGTTCAGGTTCTGCACCGCCTGACCCGATGCGCCTTTGACCAGGTTGTCGATCACCGACAGCACCACCACCAGATCGCCGTCCTGTGGACGATGAACCGCAATACGGCAAACGTTGGCACCCCGTACGCTACGGGTTTCCGGGTGGCTGCCGGCCGGCATGACATCGACGAACGGCTCGTTGGCATAGCGCTTTTCAAACAACGCCTGCAAGTCCACGGAGCGGTCGACCACGGTTGCATAGAGCGTGGAGTGGATACCGCGAATCATCGGCGTCAGGTGCGGAACGAAGGTCAGACCGACGTCCTTGCCTGCTGCACGACGCAGCCCCTGGCGAATCTCCGGCAAGTGACGATGCCCTTTGACGGCGTAGGCCTTCATGCTTTCGGAAGTTTCGGAATACAGCGAACCGACACTGGCACCACGGCCAGCGCCGCTGACACCCGACTTGCAGTCGGCAATCAGGCGCGAGGTATCGGCAAGGCCTGCTTCGAGCAACGGCAGGAAGCCCAATTGAGTAGCGGTTGGGTAGCAACCCGGAACCGCAATCAGGCGTGCTTGCCTGATCTGCTCGCGATTGACTTCCGGCAAGCCGTAAACAGCCTCCTTCAGCAGTTCCGGAGCACCGTGCGGCTGGTTGTACCACTTGGCCCATTCGTCAGCATCCTGCAGACGGAAGTCTGCCGACAGGTCGATGACCCTGGTCCCGGCCGCCAGCAATTCACCCGCCAGCGCATGCGCTACGCCGTGCGGAGTGGCAAAGAACACCACGTCGCAGGCACCGAGGGTTTTGATGTCCGGAACGCTGAACGCCAGGCCGTCGTAGTGGCCTCGCAGGTTCGGGTACATATCGGCAACAGCCAGGCCTGCCTCGGATCGGGAAGTGATCACTACCACTTCAGCTTGCGGATGCTGTGCCAACAGACGCAGCAATTCGACACCGGTGTAACCCGTGCCGCCGACGATACCGACCTTGACCATAAACCTGCCCTCAACGAACCCACTGGAAAGCCGTCGATAATAGGGCGCGCACCGCCCTGCGACAACCGTCAAGGTGACGTACGGAGGCTCAAGCCTCTACTATTCGGGCTACCGTGAACCTGGGAATAACCAAAAATGCTTTATCTGTGGCTCAAAGCGCTTCACATCGTCAGCATGGTCTGCTGGTTTGCCGGCCTGTTTTACCTGCCGCGGCTGTTCGTCTACCACGCGCAAAGTGAAGACAGCATCAGCAAGGAACGCTTCAGCATCATGGAACGCAAGCTGTACCGCGGGATCATGGGCCCGGCGATGATTGCCACGCTGGTCTTCGGCATCTGGCTGATCAGTCTCAACCCCGGCGCCTACTTCGGCCAGGGTGGCTGGATGCACGCCAAGTTGACGCTGGTGGTGATCCTCATCGGCTACCACCACATGTGCGGCGCGCAGGTAAAACGTTTTGCCCGTGGCGAAAACACCCGCAGCCATGTCTTTTATCGCTGGTTCAATGAAGTGCCGGTTCTGATATTGCTGGCTATTGTAATTCTGGTCGTCGTACGGCCGTTCTAATCCTAATGAGTCGCCATTTATCGGGGTACTTCCAATGTCGCTGCCCGCTTTGCTCGAACAACGTTTGCGTTTGCCCGTCGTGGCAGCGCCGATGTTCCTGATTTCCAATCCGCAACTGGTGCTCGCCTGCTGCCGTAATGGCGTGGTCGGCAGCTTTCCCGCGCTGAACCAGCGTGAAAGCAGCGGCTTCAAAGCCTGGCTGGAGGAGATCGAAGCGGGTCTGGCGCTACTGGAGAACCCTGCGCCGTATGCGGTGAACCTGATCGTTCACAACAGCAATCCGCGCCTGCAAGCGGACCTGGCGATCTGCATCGAGCATAAAGTGCCGATCGTGATCACCAGCCTTGGCGCCGTGAAGGAACTGGTCGATGCGGTACACAGCTACGGCGGCCTGGTATTTCATGACGTGACGACCCGTCGTCATGCGGAAAAAGCCGCCGAGGCCGGCGTCGATGGCTTGATCGCCGTGGCCGCAGGCGCCGGAGGTCACGCCGGGACCTGGAGCCCGTTTTCGCTGATTGCCGAGATTCGCCAATTCTTCGACAAAACCCTGCTACTGGCCGGTTGCCTGAACCACGGCCACGAAATTCTCGCTGCGCAACTGCTCGGCGCGGATCTGGCCTACTTCGGTACACGCTTTATCGGCACCACCGAAAGCCATGCACCTGAAGCCTATAAAGAGATGCTGCTGACCTCCAGGGCCGCCGACATTGTCCACACGCCAGCGGTATCCGGAGTGCCGGCAAGCTTCATGCGCCAAAGCCTGATAAACGCCGGTTTTGACGTAGACGCGCTGCAAGGCAAGGGTGAAGTCAACTTCGGTACCAAACTCAAACCCTTGAGCGATGAAGCCAAAGCCTGGAAAACCGTCTGGTCTGCTGGCCAGGGCGTGGGGGAAATCGACGACCTGCCGAGTGTCGATCAACTGGTCGCTCGGCTGGACGCCGAATACCGCAAGGCGCAGGAACTCGCCTCCCAACTGCCCAAACGCTGGCCGCGCTGACGCACAAGGTTTGGCCAGCCGATTCCGGCTGGCTTAAACTGCCGAGTACAAACCCTGGACTCGCGACAAGGATGCCCCGGCATGAGCGAAAACCGTTTCAAGATTGTCTTCGACGGAGCCCTGCTTCCGGGTGTTGACATCACTACCGCAACACTCAATCTCGCTCAGCTGTTCAAAAGCGACGTCGCGGCCATCGAACGCCTGTTCAGCGGAAAGCCTGTCGCACTCAAGCGCGACCTGTCCCACGCAGACGCTCAAACCTATCTGAATGCCCTGTCGAAAACCGGTATTGATGCACGCATCGAAGCCGAACCGTCGATCGAGCTCAATCTGACCGACGTTCACGAATCACCGCCCCCTTACACGGCACCCGCACTCAGCGACAACGAATCTCCCTACAGCCCTCCTCGCGCGCCCGTTGGCGAAGCCTTGCCAGAGTTTTCCGAACTCAGGGTATTCGGCGTTCAGGGCCGGATCGGTCGCCTGCGTTATCTCGCGTGGTCATTGGTGGCGCTGCTGATCATTGGCGCTATCGCCGGCATTTTCGGGCTCAGCCTGTTGGCTGGCGATCAAATGGTACTCAGCGTGATTGTATGTGTCGTTGCCTTCATGGCGTACCTCTACATAAATGTCACCATCAGCGTGCAACGCTTGCACGATCTCGGCGGGTCCGGTTGGTTGTGGTTTCTGAACCTGGTGCCCTTTATTGGCAGCCTGTTTCCGATCGCGCTGGCCGTGCTGCCAGGCAACGTCGGGGCGAACCGTTATGGCGCGCCGCAGCCACCCAACAGCACGGCCGTTAAAATCCTGTGTGCGCTATGGCTGGTGGTGATCGCGGTGGTTTTTGTCGGTGCGCTTGCCGGTGGCCTCAACACCCTGACCGAAGAATACGAAAGCACGTCGGTCAGCAGTTATCAAAGCAGTGGGCCGGCTGACGCCGTTGAAGCGGACGATGCGGCGAAGGCCGCCCAGCCCCCTGTAGACTATGAGAAAGAATAAACGCGCTTGGCACCTGTGACATCTCTGTCTACAGGCCTCAAGCCGTTGCGATGGAGAATTGCATGACCCGTTACGCTCTGATCACTGGCGCTTCCAGCGGCATCGGCCTGGCGATGGCCGAGGCGCTGGCGCGACGTGGCCGCAGCCTGATTCTGGTGGCCCGCCAACGTGATCAGCTGGAAAGTATCGCCATCGAACTGACCCAGCGCTTCGGCGTCGAAGTGTTGTTCCGTGCCTGCGACCTGGGCGAACCGCTGCGTCTGTCCGGCTTTCTGCTGGAGCTCGAAGAGGGTGACCGACAGATCGATCTGCTGGTCAATTGCGCCGGCATCGGCACCTGCGGCCCCTTTCTGGCGCAGGACTGGATGACCGAACAAGATCTGATCGAAGTCAATATCCTGGCCCTGACGCGCCTGTGTCACGCCATTGGCAACAGCATGGCCTTGCAGGGCGGCGGGCAGATCCTGAACGTCGCCTCGATGGCAGCCTTCAACCCCGGCCCGTGGATGAGCACCTACTACGCCAGCAAAGCGTATGTGCTGCACTTTTCCGAAGGTTTGCGGGTGGAACTGAAAAAGTGTGCGGTCAAGGTCTCGGTCCTTTGTCCTGGCCCAACGCACACACCGTTTTTCCGCACCGCGCAACTGGACGCCGACAAACTGGCCAGCAGTAAACTGCTGATGAGCCCCGAGGAAGTGGCGCTGTACACCGTGCGCGCACTGGAGAAAAATCGCGCAATCATTATTCCCGGTCGCCTGAATCGCTGGTTCGCACTGTTGCCGCGCTTCGGTTCGCGCTGGCTGACCCGTACCATCGTCGGCATGGTCAACAAAGCGTACTGCCCGCGCTGAGCGTGACCAAAAGCAAAAGTATCAGGCTGGGCTCGGGACTCCCCCGTGAGTACACTCAGCCCGGACCAACACAATGGAGAAACAGCTGTGGATACTCTGTTCACCAAAATCATCAACAGAGAAATACCTGCCAGGATCATTTACGAGGATGACCAGGTCGTGGCCTTCCACGACATCGCCCCGCAGGCACCGGTGCATTTTCTGGTAGTCCCGAAGAAACCGGTTCGCACCCTCAACGACCTCACCGAAGGCGACAAGGCACTGGCCGGACACATTCTGTTCACCGCCCAGCGCCTGGCACTGGAACTGGGCTGCGAAGAAGGCTTTCGCGTGGTCATGAACTGCAATGAACTGGGAGGACAGACCGTCTACCACATTCATATGCACGTGCTGGGTCAGCGCCAGATGCACTGGCCGCCGGGCTGATTACCCTATAGCCAAAAGATCGCAGCCTGCGGCAGCTCCTACAAAAGGTGATGAAATGTAGGAGGGGCCGCCCCCTCTTCGAGGCCGCGCTGTCGCGCAAGGAACATGGGC
>CAYNGZ010000272.1:0-7766 GCA_964396695.1 uncultured Pseudomonas sp. | reverse complement strand
CATACATGCACCTCTTACTCATGTTATGCCCGAACACAAAATTACTGACACCCCCTGCCGTGCTGATGTTGATGGTGTCTTCGATTGCCCACGCGGCGCTCAACGATGATTTGCCGTTGCCGTACCTTGAGCAATCGAACCCGGATTCGCGCAATCAGCCGTTGGTGATTTTTCTCCACGGCTCCGGCAGTAACGAAGAGGACCTGTTCGACATCAAGGATGAGTTGCCGGCGCAATACACGTATCTGTCAGTACGGGCGCCGCAGGAAGTTGAGGAGGACAGCTATCAGTGGTTTCGCAAGAAGGGCGAAGGCGCTTATGACGGTGATACCGATGACCTGAAAGGCAGCGCCGAACTGATTGGCGACTTCGCGGCGAAGGCGGCGAAGAAGTATCACACCGAGGCCGATAAAGTGTTTCTGGTGGGGTTCAGTCAGGGCGCGATCATGTCGTATGAAGTCGCGTTACGTCATCCCGAGACGGTGCGCGGGATTGCGGCGTTGAGTGGCAAGGTGCTGCCAGTGTTGCGGTCGCAGCTCAAGGCCGACAAGGCGCTTGAGCCACTGGCGATTTTCATCGGCCACGGGACGGCTGACCTGAAACTGCCCTACAGCGATGGCAGCGAGGCCAACAGCCTGTTGCAGAGCATTGCGCTCACGCCTGAGTTTCATGCTTATCCGGGCATCGGCCACACCATCAGTGCGACCGAAATGCAGGATTTGAAGGCCTGGCTGCTGCGGATCAATCAGTAACCCGAGGCTTATTTTTCGCCAAGGATCTGTTTGACCAGTGCGGCATGCCCGGCCTTGTCGTCGGCGCGGGAGATGATCTGGATCAGCATCATGCGCGTGCCGGAGCCGGCCAGCAGGCTGGTGTTGAGCGTCGGCCCGCCGCCCTGGGTGGCGGTGCTGTCGATCTGGCGCAGACCCAGGCCTTTGACGGTCAGGCTTTTTTCGCTTTGTTTATTGAAGTCAGGCAAGGCTTCACGTTGCTGGGTGGCGAAACCGGACACTGACTCGTCCAGAAAAGTAGCGTCGTTGTCTTTGACGTTCAGCCCATTGGGCAAGGTGTTTTCGGCGACGATCAGTACGGTTTTGCTCGTCTGATTGGTGTACATGGTACCCGACGCGCCGGACGTACCCTTGGCCGCGTCGCCGCCTGCCAGTGGATTGGCGATGAAACCCTGGGGCAGGGTGAAGGCGAATTTACCGCCCAGTGCCGAGACCTTTTGCGCGGGTGCGGTTTTCGTGGCGGGTTGCTTGGCCGCGTAAACGCTGACGGCAGCGAAGCTGGTGACCGCTGTCAGGAACAGGACAACGGCTTTCTTACTGAACGACATGCAAACTCCCCGGGGTAATCGCGCGGTGGCGGCGATCATCCCACGGCCAACCGTGATCACTCCAGCGCGATCTTGAGTCATGGCGCAAGAGGCGACGTGAGGTCATGTGACCCGAGCGTGGGGGCGAAGATCGCAATCGCAGGTCATGGTCGTGAGTGGCATCGACTACCCTAAGAGGTGAGCGAGGGCCGCCTGTCATGTCATCGGAACCGGTTTTCAATGTGCGGTCATTGCTTCAGGTGCGGCATTGGTGCCGCGTCTGGACGACCACGCGTATGGAGTCCGATTGATGAAAGCAACGACCTGCGCCTGCCCCAACTGCAACTGCAAACTGGGTGAGCACTCTATCGTCCGTCACGGCAAACACTATTGCTGTGAGGGCTGCGCCAAGCATCATGAGCACGGTGAAGCCTGCACCTCGGCAGGTTGCCAGTGCGCCAAGGGGGCTCATGGCTGAAAACCTCTGCCTGAACGTGGAGCCGTTCGTGCTCCACGCTCAGTATTCCTTCCTGCCGTAATGCAATGATTGCTCGTGGGTTGAAAAATAACCCGGATTGCCGAGCGGATGTGTCAGCTGGCAGCAATCGTGAGGCCTCGTTACCATGAGGCTTTCTCTCTTCATCGCGATGCTTGTCCATGGCCCTTGCCGCTCCACCTGATCTCAGCGACACCGATGTGCCGGTGCAGCCGCTGGCGCGCACCTACCCGCGTGGCTTGTATATCGAGCCGCACGAACACGTTTGGGGGCAGTTGCTGTACGCGATGAGCGGGGTGATGTGGGTCGAGACACCCGCCGAAGCGCTGGTGGTGCCGCCGCAACGGGCGGTCTGGTTGCCGCCGGGGGTGGTGCACGGGATTCGCGTGGTGTCGGATTTGCAGATGCGCAACATCTACCTGCGCCCTTCATTGGCCGCGACCCTGGACAGCAGCGTTCAGGTGATCGAGGTCGGCGGTTTGCTGCGCGAGTTGATTCTCGGGTTGGTGGAGCAGGGCGACAGCGGGCCGGCGGATTATTACGAGGCACTGGTAGGGCTGGCGTTGCTGGAGCTGAAACGGGCAAAACGTTCACTGTTGAAAATTCCCATGCCGGACAATACCGAGCGCCGGCTGGTCAATCTCTGTCAGGCGGTCATGGCCGCACCGTCGCTGGACATCCCCTTTGAGCAGCACGCCGAAAATGCCGGCGCCAGCGTGCGCACCCTGGCGCGGTTGTTCAAGGAAGGATTGGGCATGGGCTTTGCCGAGTGGCGGCGTCAGGTGCAATTGGCGATGGCGGCGGCCGAACTGATCCAGGGCGTACCGGTCAGCGTAATCGCCCGTGAACTGGGCTATTCGCCGAGCAGTTTCAGCGACATGTTTCGCCGCGAGCTGGGTGTTCCACCCTCGCAGTTTTCTTTGGGGGACAAGCTCTCCTGAAGTAAAGCTGTGGCTGAGCACTTGAGGAAAGGATCATTCATTTAATACTGTTCATGACAGAGTGTTAAATCTCAAGACGGCTAGTCATTGTATTTGTCGTTGGCTGCGTATTATGTGAGCGCTGGATGTTGCTGGGTATTTTCGTGGCGTCGCTTGTCTGTGTCTAAATAATTACTGCTTTTGCTAGAGTGATGGCGGCAGGTGGTTAGCTTGCCTGGTGAGTTGTTACATTAAGTCTGGGTTTCGTACGGCGCAACTTGGCGGTCAGTGTTATGTTTTGTGGGCGCCAAAAGGCGTTTGTGAATTTAATATAAGGATGTAAATGTGAATAATCAGATTCTGGAAGTGCCTGATGATTTTGAAAGTGAGTTCGAAGCCTATGTAAGTGCTGGCGATAATAATGTGGCCGGCGCAGAAGTCATGGCAACAATTCTCGAGTGCGGTACCCTGGGGTGTACTGTTTTGGGTTGCTAAAGACAGTAGGGTATGGCGGGTCAGCGACTCGCCATGCTCCTCAGGGAGGAATGTATGCTGGTTAATGTTCTGACATTTCAAGAGCGTGAAACATGGCTTGCAGGTTACGCTGTTGATGTTGATGCATTACGCAAAACAATGGATCTGCTGCATAAGGATGATCGCGCTGTTCTGCACTATTTTGGTCTGGATAAACAAGCTCTGATTCAGCGGATTATCTGTCAGCAGCAATATTTCGAATGCATGGGGCAGTTACCTCCGGTAGAGGTGTTGAGAAATAAGATTTGCATGATTGAGGCGCTGTCACTGGATGGTTTGCCGAGCAGTGCCGATCAAGAAAATTTTTACTGGTTTTATTTGCGTTTTTATTGTTATTTAATGAAGTGCTTTGAGAGTGATAATAGGTATAGTGCCGTTTGTGAGCATGCAGACGTTCAGGCCTTGTTGTCGGGTGTCATGCCTTATGTGATTTCCAGCGTCAAACGATTATCCCAGAAGTCACTCGTTCACGCGTTGAACTCTCGAATATCCGAACGCCGGGAGATTGATCTGGAGACGTTCAATCAGCAGCTGAAATCCCAGGTCGTAGGTTCAATTTTAACAGCGTATCCGGTTTTGACTCGGCTATTGATCGAGCATATCGAAAATACGGTGGCTTACCTGTACAAGGTGATTTTTCATTTTGCCGGTGATGTTGACGTTCTAGAACGTGAGTTCTCATTGCCGGGCAGACGAATAGATTCGGTGACTCTGGGATTGGGCGATCCTCATGCTGCGGGAGAAACAGTCTGCTCGATTCAGGTCGGCAATCAGGCGCTTATCTACAAGCCAAAAAGCAATGGCGAGGCGTTGTTCTACGGCTCACTGCTCAAGCTTCTGCATGAGAAAACACAAGAAGAGTGTTTTTCTGCTCATACGCCATCAATGGTTTCTTTGGACGGGCGCTGCTGGGTCGAAAAAATCGAGAACCTGGCCTGCGAAACCGAAGCGGATGTTGCCCTTTTTTATCGACGTATGGGCGCACAGGTTGCTGTTATCCATGCCTTGAACGGCATCGACTTCCACTACGAAAACATCATTGCCTGCGCAAACAGTCCTGTGATGATTGATCTGGAGTGTTTGTTCACCGCCGCCATGATTGATTTGAAAGTCAAACTTCCACACTCCGGCGCGCTATTCAAAACCCTCAAGCAGAACAGTCAGTCTATTTTTTCCAGTGGCTTTGTTCCTTTTTCGCCAGACGCTGATAATGACTTCAGTGGGTTGACCCATCAGAGGCAATTCATTTCCAGCAAGAAACAATTGGTCTTTGAGCAAGGTTTTTATCGGTTGAAACAGGTCAAGTCCCACAGAGCACTGGTTCTCAATAGTAGACCCGTTTTCAAGGGCGAGCCTCAAACGTTGCAGAGTTACAAGGGCGAACTTTTTCAAGGGTTTCAGACCGCCTACGATGAAGTAATGAATCATCAGGACGCTGTGCTTGAGTTGATCACGCAGTACTCCAGTGAGCTGAACACCCGTGTACTGATAAAAAATACCAAGCGCTATGATGATTTTATTGAGTTGATGCTTCATCCGCGTTTTATGCAATGTATGCTTCAACGTGAGTTGTTGTTGGCGACGCTCTGGTCGGAGTCGAATGAGACACTTGCCGGTCATGATATCCCCAGACACGAGATAGTCGATCTGGCGAGAGCAAATGTTCCGTATTTTGCAATACCTATCAATTCCAACCAGTTAGTCAATGCCCAGGGAGTGGCGGTCGCAGTACTCGATATCGAGAGCCCTTTGGAGAGCTGTATTCGAAAGATCAGAGGGTTATCTCCAGGTGATAAGGCGTACCAGATTTCCATTCTGGATGCCTGTCTGTTCCCGGTGGCGAATGAGGCGTTGCCATTGAACAGGAGGCACGGAGCCAAAGGAGGGCCGAGCCTGGGTACACAACAGTTCTTTGAAGGCGCGCAAAAAATCGCAGCGGTGATCGATAGGATGTGCATAAGTGGCGAAGATGGCGATGTAGGTTGGGGGGGCTTGAATACTCACCCCAAGAGCCGACGAAAGTATATTTCTCCCATGGGCAACGGTTTGTATGATGGCATGGGTGGATTGGCTGTTTTTTACTTGAGTCTGTTCAAGGTCAGTGGTTTACAAGAATACCTGGACAGGACTGACGAGATAGTGTGTTCGATGGACAGGTCTCATGGCCACTTTGATAGTGATATGACACTCAGCGCTTACTTTGGTCTGGCGTCTTATATTTACGTCCTGGTCAATTATCAGCAGGTGACGGGGCGGGAAATTTACCGCACTGCCATTGATGAATTACTGCTTAAGCTTGGCACGTTTCCGCGCAAGGGTGACGAGTTCGACTTCCTCAATGGTTGGTGTGGTGCCGCCACGTTGCTGGTAAACCTCTACAGGCTGGAGGCGCGAGAATCGTTACTTCCCCTTATTGAAAGGTTTTCTGAAGCCATACAGGCAGAATTGTTTTGCGAAGAGGGGGTGTTTTTTCACAGCAGCACTCGTGCTCCCTTATTGACGGGGTTCTCTCATGGGATTTCTGGCGTCCTCTATGCACTTGGAAAAGTGTATGACATTACTCGTGATTCCGCGCTTGCGGTATTGATCGCAAAGCTGCTGCGAGGGGAAAACCATCATACGGCTCAGGGCTTCTGGCTGGATCTGCGTGACCCATCGAACCCTGGCTGCATGACCAAGTGGTGTCATGGGGATGCGGGCATTCTGTTATCCAGGTTGTTTCTGAGGAATGCTCTGGGAGACACCTTGGGGGCCGAGATAAAGGTTTTGATCGAGAGGGATATCGCAACGTGTGAGCACAATATCTGGTGCCATGGTCTGGGAGCTGGCTACAGTCTGTGTCACGGCGACTTTGGGAATCTGATCTGCTTGCTGGACCTGTATCGCAGCATTGGAAGTAGCAAGGGTATCGAGAGGGTCGAGCGGGCGCTCGGCGAGGCAGCACACAACTTCTTTAAGGAGGACTTTCTCGACCAAAACAGCGTCCCGGATCTCGGGTTAATGCTGGGGATATCGGGCGTCGGTCATGGGTTGCTTTACGCCATAGACGCAACGCTTCCCAATGTTCTGTCATTGGAGTTTTCACGCCCGTGTACGACGCACGCTGCTCACCTGGCGCCGGACGTTGGGGTAAAACGGTAGACAGGGGAAGAAGGATTTGGCCGAAATCCTGAAGTACTTGGCCGATCGCTTTAGCGGCGACTCTCTAGACTCGGTGCATCCCCCCTTTGCACGGAGTTCAGCATGAACTACCTCATTTCACTGGCCATCGGCCTTGGCGTCGGCCTGCTCTACGGCGCGCTGGATTTTCGTTCGCCCGCGCCACCGGCCATTGCGTTGGTGGGCTTGCTGGGGATGTTGGCCGGCGAACAGCTGTGGCCGATGGGGCGGCAACTGGTTGCTGGCTGGATCTCCTGAAATCCCTTCATTTGTCAGATGGACACTCCCATGAAAGCACTGCAATTCGATAAAACCGGTGATCTCGCGGCCTTGCGCTACGTTGAGGTGCCGACCCCGGTTCCGGGTGCCAACGAGGTGTTGGTGCAGATCAAGGCTGCTGGCCTGAATCCCAGCGATGTGAAGAACGTGCTCGGACGTTTTCCCTACACCACGCTGCCACGAATTCCTGGTCGCGATTTTGCCGGTGTGGTGATTGAAGGTCCGCAGGCGCTGATTGGTCAGGAAGTCTGGGGCACGGGTCGCGAGTTGGGTTTTTTCGCCGATGGTTCCCATGCGCAATACGTGAAGCTGCCGGCCAAGGGTATTGCCCTCAAACCAAAGCATTTGAGCTTTGCCCAGGCGGCCAGTCTTGGCGTGCCATACACCACGGCGTGGGATGCGCTGGAGCGCAGCCTGGTTAACGCGCAAACCCGTTTGTTGGTGATCGGTGGCGGTGCGGTGGGGAGCGCGGCGCTGGCGCTGGCTAAAATTCGCGGCGCCCAGGTGTTGGCAGCGGCGCGGCGTCCCGAGCAGGTCAAGGCCTTGCAGGCCCAGGGCTTTAACACCATTCAACTGGACACACCGCAAGCGCTGGGTGCTCAGGTCAATGCGGTGTTCGCGGGAGGTGCCGACGTGATTTTCGACACCACCGGTTTTTGGCTGCCGGCGTCGGTAGCGGCGTTGGCGACCTTCGGCCGCATCGCAATCATCGCCGCACCAGTCGACGGGCAGGTGCAACTGCCGGCGCTGTCGCTGTATCGCCGGGGCGGTTCGGTGGTCGGAATCAACTCGCTGCTGTACGGCGTCGAAGCCTGCGCGGCAATGCTTGAGCAGTTCGGCCGGTTCTTCGATGAAGGATTGTTGCCGTTGCCGGAAGGGCTGGTGGAGTCGCCACTGGCCGAGGGGCTTGAGCGTTATGCTGAGGTGAACCAAGGCAGTGGCGACAAGGTGATTTTGCTGCCGTGAGGCTGATGCTTGATCGTTAAATGATCGTTCCCACGCAGGGCACTCATCGTTCTACATAACTCTCGATGAGCGCACGCTGGGCTTCTAATGCGAT
>CAYNGZ010000271.1:0-7768 GCA_964396695.1 uncultured Pseudomonas sp. | reverse complement strand
TAAGTTATTTTTTGTTCCATAAGAGCTGCCGCAGGCTGCGATCTTTTGATCTTGCTTCCTTACGCATCGTTCTCGTGCGTCAGCTCCAGCACCCGATCCACCAGCTTGTTGATCCCCGAGGCCGCTTCGTTGATCGACTGCGCCAGCATGTAAGCCGGGGTGCTGACCAGTTTGCGTGCCTTGTCTTCGATGATGTCGCCGACAGCGCAATTGACATGGGTGGCGCCCATTCTGGCCATGGCCGCTGCGGTGTCGGCGTCGTTGCCGATAGTGCACGTCACGCCCGGGCCGTAGATCTTCGCTGCCAGTGCGGGTGAGATGCAGATCAGGCCCACCGGTTTGCCAGCTTCGGCAAAGGCTTCGGCCAGCGCCAGAACGTCGGGTTGAATGCTGCAACCGGCGCCCTCGATGGCGAAGTTGGACAGGTTCTTCGCAGCGCCAAAACCGCCGGGTACGATCAACGCGTCGAAGTCTTCGGCGTTGGCCTCACGCAGGTCCTTCACTTGCCCGCGGGCGATGCGCGCCGACTCCACCAGTACGTTGCGCGATTCGGGCATTGCTTCGCCCGTCAGGTGGTTGATCACATGCAGTTGCGCGATATCAGGGGCGAAACACTGGACCAGCGCGCCGCGTTGGTCGAGGCGTAGCAGGGTAATCACGCTTTCATGGATCTCGGCGCCGTCATACACGCCACAGCCGGAAAGTATCACTGCAACTTTTTTGCTCATGGGTTCTTCTCCAGATTCATGGCGTTAAATGTCCACTAATTTGTCACTCGTTGCCATAGGGTTATTTCACGGCTACACCTAGGATCTGTCATCACACTTGCGATCAGGTCGCGCCATGGACTTCATTCTGTATGCGGTGCCGTTTTTCTTTGTGTTGATTGCCGTCGAACTGCTGGCGGACCGCTGGCGCGGGGTGAGCAATTATCGCCTGGCCGACGCGATCAACAGCCTCAGCACTGGCGTACTGTCGACCACCACCGGCCTGTTGACCAAAGGCGTGGGGTTGGTGACGTATGCGTTCGCCCTGAAGCATCTGGCGTTGTTCGAGCTGTCGGCCGAGAGCGTCTGGGTCTGGGTGTTCGCCTTTGTCCTCTACGACTTCTGCTACTACTGGCTGCACCGCATGGGCCATGAGCGCAACATCCTCTGGGCGGCGCATTCGGTGCACCATCAAAGCGAGGACTACAACCTTTCCACGGCGCTGCGCCAGACCAGCACCGGATTCCTGCTGAGCTGGATTTTCTACCTGCCGATGGCGGTGCTCGG
This sequence comes from uncultured Pseudomonas sp., assembly GCA_964396695.1. Taxonomy (GTDB): domain Bacteria; phylum Pseudomonadota; class Gammaproteobacteria; order Pseudomonadales; family Pseudomonadaceae; genus Aquipseudomonas. The sequence continues at coordinate 6,494 of CAYNGZ010000271.1, read as the reverse complement.
CGTGCCGCTGCTGGTGTTCGTCAGCGTCGCGGCGTTGAACCTGCTGTATCAATTCTGGGTTCACACCAGGCACATCCCCAAGCTCGGCTGGTTCGAGTGGTTTTTCGTCACGCCGTCCAATCACCGGGCTCACCATGCGCAGAACGCGCTCTACATGGATCGCAACTACGGTGGGGTGTTCATTATCTGGGACCGGTTGTTCGGCTCGTTCCAGGAAGAGGACGAGAACGAGCCGGTGATTTTCGGCGTGACCACGCCTTTGGCGAGCTGGAATCCGTTGTGGGCGAACATGCAGTTCTATGCGCAGTTATGGGCGGATGCGCGACGTGCCGAGCGTCTGTGGGACAAGCTGCGGATCTGGTTCATGCGCACCGGCTGGCGGCCAGCAGACGTGGCGGCGAAGTACCCGATGAACAAGCCGGACCTGAGTCAGTTCCGCAAATTCGAGGTGCCGCTGGACGGACGACAGCAGGTGTATATCGCGCTGCAGTTTTGCGTGTACATCGCGCTGGGCAGCTACCTGATGAATCTGGAACGAGGCCTGTCGACCGCCGCCCTGGTGCTGGGCTGGGGGGCGGTGGTGCTGGGTTTGTTCGTGCTGGGCGTGGCGCTGGAGAATCGCCCGCAGGCCTTGAAGCTGGAGCTGCTGCGGCTGGCGCTGAACCTGCCCCTGGTGTGGCTGGCACCGCTGGTCGGGCTATGGCCGGCCAGCGCGGTGGGCTGGGTCGGCCTGCTCAGTTACAGCCTGCTCAGCGGTATCGGTCTCTATTGCTGCAGAAACCGCATCACTCGACTGGCGTAGTAGGTTCGCTGGCCTTGGCCTTTTCGGCTTTCTGGACCTGCTCGTCTTCGTAGATCTGTTTGGCCAGGCGAGCATTCTTGAAACGCCGACGCAGCCACAGGCAGAAGCCCAGCACCAGCAGGGCGCCCAGTACCCACAGCTCGTACTTCTTGACGCTGCCGAGTATGCCTTCGAGCACCGCGCCGAAGTGGTAGGCTGCTGCCGCCAGGGCCGCGGCCCAGATCGCCGCGCCGATGCCGTTGAGCACCAGGTAGCGTCCCGGCGGATAACCTGACAGGCCGATGGCCACAGGCATCACCGTGCGCAGGCCGTAGACGAAGCGAAAGCTCAGCACCCAGATGTCCGGGTGCTTGCGGATATGCTCCAGCGCCCGATCACCCATCAGTTGCCAGCGTGGTTTGCGCGCCAGCAGTTTGCGGCCGTGCTTGCGCCCCAGGAAGTACCACAGCTGATCGCCGGCATAACTGCCGAAGAACGCCACGACCACCACCAGGTTGATATCCATGTATCCGCGGAACGCGAGGAAGCCTGCGAGTACCAGAATGGTTTCGCCTTCGAAGAACGTGCCGAGGAAAAGGGCAAAGTAGCCGAAGTCATGCAGAAATTGTTGGAGCATTGTCTGGGTGCTGGCGAAATGAACGCGCAGCCTAACCCTTCAGGCACATTCAGGAAAGTGTCGAAATGCGTCTCGACGTGAACATTTCCTACAAGGACAATGGTTGCGACTACAGGTCACAGGGGTGCACAGCTGTCCCGTCTTGGAATCACGTTCAAGATGCGGCGAGTGGATTTTGGTGACAGGCAAGGCGCCGCGACGAGTCATAGCCCGCTATGGCGAGGAGCGGCAACGCAGCATGGCGACAAAAGCCGCCGCTGCAGCTGAACAGTTGATTTCAAGACGGGACAGCTACGTAATGTGTTGGTCATAATGGCCGCTTATAACTGTCACGCTCGCCCGCCAGCGCGGGCTCAGGAGTCTGTCGTGAGCTTTACCCCCGCCAACCGTTTGTTTCCTGCAACCCGCCTGCGTCGCAACCGTCGTGATGAATTTTCGCGTCGTCTGGTGCGTGAAAACGTCCTGACCACCAATGACCTGATTCTGCCGGTCTTTATGCTGGACGGAGAAAACCGTCGCGAGGCGGTCGCCTCGATGCCAGGCGTCGAACGTCTGACCATCGACCTGTTGCTTGAAGAAGCGGCCCGCTGGGTCGAGTTGGGCATTCCAGCCGTGGCGCTGTTTCCGGTGACCCCGGCCGAACTCAAGTCCCTTGACGCTGCCGAGGCGTGGAACCCGGACGGCATTGCCCAGCGCGCCACCCGCGCCCTGCGTGCACGCTTCCCGGAGCTGGGGGTGATCACCGACGTCGCGCTGGACCCATTCACCACCCACGGCCAGGACGGTATTCTGGATGAAGCAGGCTATGTGCAGAACGACATCACCGTCGATGCGCTGGTCAAACAGGCGTTGTCCCATGCCGCTGCCGGTGCGCAGGTGGTGGCTCCGTCGGACATGATGGACGGCCGCATCCAGGCGATCCGTGAAGCGCTGGAGCTGGCCGGTCACGTCAACGTGCGGATCATGGCTTACTCGGCCAAGTACGCCAGCGCCTATTACGGCCCGTTCCGCGATGCGGTGGGTTCGGCACTGAACCTGGGCAAGGCGAACAAGGCGTCCTATCAAATGGACCCGGCCAACAGCAACGAAGCGTTGCACGAAGTGGCCAGCGACTTGTCAGAAGGCGCGGATATGGTCATGGTCAAGCCAGGCATGCCGTACCTGGACATCCTTTACCGCGTCAAAGAAGAATTTAAAGTGCCGACCTTTGTCTATCAGGTCAGCGGCGAGTACGCGATGCACATGGCAGCGATCCAGAACGGTTGGTTGAGCGAAGGGGTTATTCTTGAATCCCTGACCGCTTTTAAACGTGCTGGCGCTGATGGCATCCTGACATACTTTGCCGTACGTGCCGCTCAATTGTTACGAGAGCAACAATAGCCCTCCCAGGAACATCCGATGAATACCGAAGGATTCACTGAAGTTGCCGTAAACGAAGCTCAACCGGTGGTTGAGGCCGTCGTCGAAACCGGGCCTGCGCTTGCGCCGGCTTCACCCGCGGTGGTGGCCGAAGCTGCGCCGGCGCCGGCAATCGCGATTCCGGGGCTGGATGACAGCAGCCTGTACATTCATCGCGAGTTGTCGCAACTGCAGTTCAACATCCGCGTGCTGGAACAGGCGCTGGATGAGTCCTATCCCTTGCTGGAGCGGCTGAAGTTTCTGCTGATTTTCTCCAGCAACCTGGACGAGTTCTTCGAGATTCGCGTTGCCGGGCTTAAAAAGCAGATCACCTTCGCCCGTGAGCAGGCCGGTGCCGATGGTCTGCAACCGCATCAGGCGCTGGCACGCATCAGCGATCTGGTGCATGGCCACGTCGATCGCCAGTACGCGATCCTCAATGACATTCTGTTACCGGAGCTGGAAAAACATCAGGTCCGCTTCATCCGTCGCCGCTACTGGACGACCAAGCTCAAAACCTGGGTCCGCCGCTATTTCCGCGACGAGATCGCGCCGATCATCACCCCGATCGGTTTCGACCCGACGCACCCGTTCCCGTTGCTGGTGAACAAGAGCCTGAACTTCATCGTCGAGCTGGAAGGTATCGATGCGTTCGGTCGCGATTCCGGTCTGGCGATCATCCCGGCCCCGCGTTTGCTGCCGCGTGTGATCAAAGTGCCGGAAGAGGTCGGTGGCACGGGTGACAACTACGTGTTCCTGTCGTCGATGATCCATGCTCACGCCGATGACCTGTTCCAGGGCATGAAGGTCAAGGGCTGCTACCAGTTCCGCCTGACCCGAAACGCAGACCTGGCGGTCGACACCGAAGACGTCGAAGAGCTGGCCCGCGCGCTGCGCGGTGAGCTGTTCTCCCGTCGCTACGGTGACGCGGTGCGTCTGGAAGTGGCGGATACCTGCCCGAAACACCTGTCCGACTACCTGCTCAAGCAGTTCAACCTGAGCGAGACCGAGTTGTATCAGGTCAACGGTCCGGTCAACCTGACGCGGCTGTTCAGCATCACCGGTCTGGACAGTCACCCGGAGCTGCAATACACGCCGTTCACCCCGCAGATCCCGAAACTGCTGCAGAACAGCGAGAACATTTTCAGCGTGATCAGCAAGCAGGACATCCTGCTGCTGCACCCGTTCGAGTCGTTCACCCCGGTGGTCGACCTGCTGCGCCAGGCCGCCAAGGACCCGTACGTGTTGGCGGTCCGTCAGACCCTGTACCGCAGCGGCGCGAACTCGGAAATCGTCGATGCGCTGGTGGATGCCGCGCGTAACGGCAAGGAAGTCACTGCGGTGATCGAATTGCGTGCGCGGTTCGACGAAGAGTCCAACCTGCAACTGGCCAGCCGTCTGCAAGCGGCAGGCGCGGTGGTGATCTATGGTGTGGTCGGCTTCAAGACCCACGCCAAGATGATGCTCATCCTGCGTCGCGAGGCCGGCGAGATTGTCCGTTACGCCCACTTGGGCACCGGCAACTACCACGCCGCCAACGCCCGCCTGTACACCGACTACAGCCTGCTGACCTCCGACGACGCCTTGTGCGAAGACGTCGGCAAACTGTTCAGTCAGTTGATCGGCATGGGTAAAACCCTGCGCATGAAGAAGCTGCTGCACGCGCCGTTTACCCTGAAGAAGGGCATGCTCGACATGATTGCCCGCGAGACCCAGTTCGCCCTCGATGGCAAACCGGCGCACATCATCGCCAAGTTCAACTCGCTGACCGACCCGAAGGTCATCCGCGCGCTGTACAAGGCCAGTCAGTCCGGGGTGCGGATCGACCTGGTGGTGCGCGGTATGTGCTGCTTACGGCCGGGTATCGCCGGGGTGTCCCACAACATCCAGGTGCGTTCGATCATCGGTCGCTTCCTGGAGCACACGCGGATTTTTTACTTCCTTAACGGCGGTGAAGAGCAGATGTTTCTATCGAGTGCCGACTGGATGGAGCGCAACCTCGATAAGCGCGTCGAGACGTGCTTCCCGGTGGAAGGCAAGAAGCTGATTACCCGGGTCAAGAAAGAGCTGGAGCTTTACCTCACCGATAACACCCACAGCTGGAGCCTGCAGTCGGACGGTCGTTACATCCGCAATACCCCGACCGGCAACCAGAATCCGCGCAGTGCCCAGGCGACGTTGCTTGAGCGTTTGGGTAGCCCGATCCTGAGCGTCAATTAACGCAGGAAAGAGGCAGGTGTGATGTAAAAGGGCGATCCGCAAGGATCGCCCTTTTGTTTTTAGCGAACGTTAAGCACGAAGTTGACGCGGGTCAGCCATTCCGCTTCCAGCGCGAAATCGGCCTGGGTCAGCTGGTTTTCGTCCAGCCAGTTCTCCGGGAACGACACATCCAGGCTGTCGCCGCTGGCCTTCAACGTGACCTGCGGCATCTTTTGGGTGCCGCGGATGTGATGGAACAGGATCGCGAAGCGCAGCAACACGCACAGACGAATCAGCTTGATGCCGTCATCGCCGAACTCGGCAAACTTGTCCTTGGGAATGTTGCGGCGGTGGCCGCGTACCAGTAGCGCCAGCATCAACTGGTCTTCACGGGAAAAGCCGGCCAGGTCGGAGTGTTCGATCAGGTAGGCGCCGTGTTTGTGGAATTGATAGTGGGCGATATCCAGCCCGATTTCGTGGACCTTGGCCGCCCAGCCCAGCAGGTCGCGCCAGACGCCGTCATTCAGGTCCCAGTCCTCGGCCACCTGGTCGAACGCGTGAAGTGCCTTGCGTTCGACGCGGTCGGCCTGTCCCACGTCGACGTGGTAACGCTCCATCAGCGAGCTGAGGGTGCGTTCGCGGACGTCTTCGTGGTGATGACGGCCCAGCAGGTCGTAGAGCACGCCTTCACGCAGAGCGCCTTCACAGTGATCCATGCGTTGCAGTTCGAGAGCGTCGAAGATCGCTTCGAGAATCGCCAGGCCGGCCGGGAAAATCGCCCGGCGATCCGGTTTGATGCCTTCGAAATCGATTTTTTCAACGTCACCGAGTTTGATCAACCTGCGCTTGAGCCAGGACAGACCTTCGGCATTGACCTCGCCAGTCCCGTGGCCACCCGCCTTCAGCGCCAGACCAATGGCACGGATGGTGCCCGAGGAGCCGATCGCTTCATCCCAGGTCAGGCGGTGCAGGGCGTGCTCGATGCTCATGATCTCCAGCCGCGCCGCAGTGTATGCCTGGGCGTAACGGGCGGGGGTGATCTTGCCGTCGCGGAAATAGCGCTGGGTGTAGCTCACGCAGCCCATTTGCAGGCTTTCGCGCAGCAGCGGCTCAAAGCGCTGGCCGATGATGAATTCAGTACTGCCGCCACCGATATCAGCCACCAGGCGCTTGCCCGGCGTGTCGGCGAGGGTGTGGGAGACACCCAGGTAGATCAAACGCGCTTCTTCACGACCGGAGATGACTTCTACCGGGTGGCCGAGGATTTCTTCGGCGCAGGACAGCAAGGTGTGCCTCCCTTGAGCGCGCTCAGTTCTACGAGCCAAAGATTCTCAATCCCTTTTCCTACGACTGCATCTCCGGCATACAGCCCGTCAGCGATTTCCACCAAGCCGTCACCGGTCGCGCCGACTTTGACCGGCGTGCGGGTCAGATATGTGCCATTGACTGCATAGGCCTAACAGCCATGGGGCGCGTTGG
>CAYNGZ010000270.1:0-7827 GCA_964396695.1 uncultured Pseudomonas sp. | reverse complement strand
ATGCCGGGTGGTGTGGCAGGGGAGCGGCCTATGAAGGCCGCCCCCTATGCCGATGCCTGAAATTTTAGTAACCCGACAAATCCGCCAGCGGATGTCGACCTTCCCAGACCTTATGAAAGTGCGCCCGGACAACCGCCTCAGGGATCGTATTGATGTCCGGCCAATGCCAGTGCGGCTTGTGGTCCTTGTCGATCAAGCGGGCACGAACGCCTTCGCTGAATTCCGGGTGACGGCAGCAGTTCAGGCTCATGGTGTATTCCATCTGGAAGACCTCGGCCAATGACAGGTGTCGAGCGCGCTGGATCTGTTCCCAGACCAGATGGGCGGTCAGCGGGCAGCCGTCGTGCAGGGTTTTCGCCGCTCGGGCCAGCAGCAAGTCGCGGTGATCGCGCAACAGGCTGATGGCGCGCCAGGCGCAGCGGACATCGCTGACATCCAGCAACTCATCAATCTGCTGGCGTCGCGGCAACCATTGCGCCTCGGGCATTTGCCCGATGGCCTCTTGCTGCAAGGCCTTGAGCAGGCTGTTGAGCTGCATGGGCGTCTGTTCCTGCCAGTTCAGTTGCAGCAGACCTTCGATGAGCTCTTCCTGCTGTTCATCGAGCAGGAAGCGGTCGGCCAGGTCCAGATCAATGGCGTCTCGTCCATTCATCTGCGCGCCGCTCAAGCCGAGAAACAGGCCGAGCTTGCCGGGCAGGCGCGATAGAAACCAACTGGCGCCGACGTCCGGATACAGGCCGATGCTGATTTCGGGCATGGCCAGGCGGCTGCTTGGGGTGACGATGCGGATGCCGGCGCCTTGCAGCAACCCCAGGCCGCCTCCCAGCACGTAACCGTGCCCCCAGCAGATCAGCGGTTTGGGGTAAGTGTGCAGGCGATAATCAAGGCGATACTCCGCCGAGAAGAACTGTGCGGCCAAGGGTGGCACTTCACCGGGATGGGCGCGACAGGCTTCTACCAGGCTGCGCACCTCGCCGCCGGCGCAAAATGCCTTGGCGCCGTGACCGCGTAACAGCACGCAGACTATTTGAGGCTCTTTGGCCCAGGCCATCAACTGATCGCTCAAGGCTCTGATCATGGGCAGTGAGAGGGCGTTCAGGGATTTCTCGGCATCCAGGCTCGCGATGCCGATGCGGGCGCTGTCCGTGCCGGTGAGTTCTTCGAAGTGCAGATTCATTTTGACCTCGATGACTGAATTGAACGTTCAGTATGATCGCTGTATGGGAAACTGCTGGATCTGCGTCAGATCAATTGACAAGCGCAATGGGCTTTCCTAGGGTTCGCCCCATTGAATATTCGGATGTAACCATGACTGCTGAAGACCGTATCAAACTCGAACCGAGCTGGAAGGCAGCACTGCGTGCCGAATTCGACCAACCTTACATGGCGGAGTTGCGCGAGTTTCTGCGGCAGGAAAATGCCGCAGGCAAGGAAATCTACCCGCCTGGGCCGATGATCTTCAACGCCCTCAATTCCACGCCACTGGACAAGGTCAAAGTGGTGATCCTCGGCCAGGACCCGTACCACGGTCCGGGCCAGGCCCATGGCTTGTGCTTCTCGGTGCAACCGGGTGTACCGGCGCCACCGTCGCTGGTGAATATCTATAAAGAGTTGAAGCGTGATCTGAACATCGACATCCCGAACCACGGTTACCTGCAAAGCTGGGCCGACCAGGGCGTGCTGATGCTCAACACCACCATGACCGTGGAGCGGGCCAATGCCAACGCCCATGCGGGCAAGGGGTGGCAGTACTTCACCGATCGGATTATCGAGGTGGTCAGCGAGCATCAGCCTCACCTGGTGTTTTTGCTGTGGGGCGCCCATGCGCAAAGCAAACAGAAACTGATCGACGCCACCAAGCATCTGGTGCTGACTTCTGTGCACCCGTCGCCGCTGTCCGCCTACCGCGGATTTCTCGGTTGCGGGCACTTCAGCCGCACCAACAAATTTCTTGAACAGAACGGCGAGACGCCGATCGAGTGGCAGTTGCCGCCGATCTGAAAAGCATCGCGAGCAGGCTCGCGATGGGGGCACCTCGGTCTATCAGGCAGTTTCCGGCAACCGGTTCCAATACCTGAACAACGGCTCCGCCAGAAACAGCACAAACAACAACCGCATCACCAGCAACGAGCCGACCATCCATGGCCGCGGCCAGCCGATCTGGCTGGCGAGGTAACCGCCCAGCAGACCGACCAGCGGTGTTCCCCAGCAGTTTTTGAAAGGCCGATCAAACATCGGCGATTGCACGCCGCGCAACGGAGCGTTTACGCCAGATGCGCAGAACTGGCACCAGCAGCATCACCACGATCAGCGCCCAGACACCCAGGGTGATCGAACTGGACCAGAGAATCTCCAGCGAGCCATTGGAAATCGACAGCGCCCGACGCAGGTTCTGCTCCATCAAACCGCCGAGGATGAAACCCAGCAGGACCGGCGACAACGGGAAGTCCAGCTTGCGCAGGATGTAGCCGAAGATGCCGATGCCGATCATCAGGAACAGGTCGAAGGTCGTCGCGTGCACGGCGTAGACGCCGATCCCGGTAATGATCGCGATCACCGGCACCAGTGCCCAGTTCGGCACGGCAAGGATGCGGGTGAAGATGCGGATCATCGGGATGTTGAGGATCACCAGCATGACGTTGGCGACGAACAACGAAGCGATCAGGCCCCAGACGATGTCCGGCTGTTGTTGGAACAACAGCGGCCCCGGGGTGATGTTGTACAGCGACAGGGCGCCGATCATCACCGCCGTGGTGCCCGAACCCGGTACGCCGAGGGTCAGCATCGGCACCAGTGCGCCGCAGGCTGCACCGCCGATGGCGGTTTCCGGTGCCGCGAGGCCACGTTTGTCGCCCTGGCCGAAGGTGCCGCTGGCGCCCGCGATACGTTTCTCGGTCATGTAGGCAACGGCGCTGGCCAGCGTCGCGCCGGCTCCCGGCAACACGCCCATGATGAAGCCCAGTACGCCGCACCGGATGTTCACCACGAATACCGACGCGGCTTCCTTGAAGTTGAACATCATCCGCCCGGTGGCTTTCACGGCTTCCTGGCCGTGATGGGTTTTTTCCAGCAGCAACAGGATCTCGCTGATGGAGAACAGACCCAGCACCAACACCACGAATTGAATACCGTCGGTGAGGTGGATGTTGTCTCCGGTGAAACGGTACACGCCGCTGTTGGCGTCGATCCCGACGCACGACAGAAACAACCCGATCAGCGCGGCAATAAAGGTTTTCAGCGGTCGATCACCGGCCATGCCACCCAGGCAGACAATGGCGAAGACCATCAGCACGAAGTATTCCGCCGGGCCGAAGGCAATGGCCCATTTCGCCAGCAGCGGGGCGAACAGCACCATGCCGCAGGTGGCGATGAAGGCGCCGATGAACGAGCTCCAGGCCGACAACGACAGCGCCACGCCGGCCATGCCCTGGCGGGCCATGGGGTAGCCATCGAGGGTGGTCATGACGGTGGACGCTTCGCCCGGAATGTTCAGCAGAATCGAGCTGATCCGTCCGCCGTATTCGCAACCCAGGTAGACGGCCGCCAACAGGATCAGCGCGGATTCCGGTGGCAGGCCGAGGGCGAACGCGATCGGGATCAACAACGCCACGCCGTTGATCGGCCCAAGACCCGGCAACAAGCCGACCACGGTGCCGATCAGGGTGCCGCTCAATGCGGTGACCAGGTTGTAGGGGGTCAGTGCGACACCGAAGCCCTGGCCGAGATAGTTAAGGGTATCCATATCAGTTCTCCAGAACGTCGAGCAGACCCAACGGCAGTGGCACGTCCATCAGTCGGTCGAACAGCATGTACAGACCGACGCTCATCAAGCTGATGATCACTACGCTGGGCAACCAGCGACCGCCATACAAGCGGGCCATCGGTACGCCGATGAGGATGCTCGAAACAATGAACCCGAGGGGTTCGAAGGTTCCGGCGAACACCAGCAGCAGAACGACACAGATACCGATCTTGGTCAGGGTTTCGCGGTCCAGTGGCGGCTCGTCTTCACTGTGTTTGATCGGCGCAGGGCGAAACACCATGTACAGCAGTGCCACGCCCATCAAGCCGAGCATCAACAGCGGAAAGGCTCTGGGACCGACGGGTTCATAGGAAAAAGCCGCTTGATACGGCCAGGCCATCAGTGCCAGGCCAATGCAGGCCAGCAATAGCACCGAGGCAAAAATGCGTTGTAAGAGCATGACAAACTCCTGGGCCGGCCCCTTGATGCGCAAGGGGCTGGCCGCGAGACAGAGGCGATTACTGAATCAGGCCGAACTCTTTGGCCAGCAGTTTGTAGTCCGCTACCTGCTTCTTCACGTAGGTGTCCAGCTCTGGCCCGGTCATGGCGAACGGGAACAGTTCACGCTGATCGCGCAGCTTGGCGAAGTCTTCCGAAGCCAGCAGTTTGTCGAAGGCGTTTTTCCACCAGGCGTATTCCGCATCGCTGACTTTTGGCCCGAGGTAGTAACCCCGAACCACCGGCCAGACGATGTCGTAGCCTTGCTCTTTGGCGGTCGGAATGTCCTTCATTTCCGGCTCGTCCAGACGCTCGTTGGCGAACACGGCCAGCAGGCGCATGTCACCGCTCTGAATGTGCGGCATGGAGTCGGAGATGTCGGTGCTGCCGACCTGGATGTGACCACCGAGCAACGCCGTGGCAATTTCGCCGCCACCTTCGAGGGCGACATAACGCAGGTCGCGCGGGTTGATTCCGGCGGCCTTGGCGATCAGTGCGGTTTGCATCCAGTCCTGGCTGCCGACCGTGCCGCCGGAACCGATCACCACTTTGCTCGGATCTTTCTTCAACGCTTGAACCAGGTCGTCGAGGTTCTTGTAGGGCGAGTCGCTTTTCACCGCGATGGCACCGTAGCTGGTGCCCACCGCTGCCAGCCAGCGCACGGCGCTTTCATCGAAGCGACCGAACTTGCCTTGGGCCAGGTTCAGCAGCGAGCCGCTGGACCAGGCCACCAGGGTGCCAGCATCGGCTGGGCGCTGGGCGACGACGGCGTTATAGGCCACCGCGCCGACACCGCCCGGCATATAGGTCACGCGCATCGGTCTGGTCAGGAGCTTTTCGTTCACCAGCGCGCTTTGCGCCAGTTTGCAGGTCAGGTCGAAGCCTCCACCAGGGGAGGCCGGGGCGATGCATTCCGGGCGCTTGGGCTCGCCGGCGACGTCGGCAAACAGTGGGCCGGCGAACAGCAGGCAGCTGGCGACCAGGACGATTTTACGCAGTGATGGGTTCATGTGAGTCTCCATATTGTTGTTATTGGATGATTCTAATGACCAAAGTACAAGGCTATCGCTCATCAGTCCCGGTGGTATTGCGAACGTCGCGGTTGAAGTACCTGTTGCGGATTTCGAGGGGCGCGCGACTGTCTTCGAATGAAGGCAGGCTCACTGATCGGCGAGAGTCCGGTGAGGGCGGTGGAGCCAAGGCGGGAAAAACGCGCAGGCAGGCAAGCCTGAGGCTGTGTGGACAGCATCTTGAACGACTCCGTTATTGTTCTTATTGGCGAAAACGCTTCGAGGCGTCTTTCGGGTCTCCACTGTCTGTGTACGGCAGTCGAGACGGTCTCTGACGGGACTCTAACGATCCAACCTTTCACGAACCTTTCAGCAGAGATTCACGGTTTTCGGGCTTCACAGTGACGGATGCGGCTGTAAACTCCGCGCCAAAGAATGGCGTCGACCATCCCCCAATGAGGTAAATATCCATGCGTGTTCTTCTCGTCGAAGACCATCTGCAGTTGGCCGAAAGTGTCGCCCAAGCGCTCAAGAGCACCGGCCTGACCGTCGATGTGCTGCACGATGGGGTGGCCGCCGATCTGGCCTTGAACAGCGAGGAATACGCGGTGGCGATCCTTGATGTCGGCCTGCCGCGCATGGACGGTTTCGAGGTGCTGGCGCGGTTGCGCAGTCGCGGCAAAAACCTGCCGGTGCTGATGCTGACCGCCCGCAGCGACGTCAAGGATCGGGTTCACGGGCTCAACCTCGGTGCCGACGACTACCTGGCCAAACCCTTTGAACTGACCGAGCTGGAAGCGCGGGTCAAGGCACTGTTGCGCCGCAGTGTGTTGGGTGGCGAGCGCCAGCAACGTTGCGGCGTCCTGGTGTATGACCTGGACACCCGGCGCTTCACCCTCGGCGATGAGTTGCTGACCCTGACCTCGCGCGAACAAGCGGTGCTCGAAGCGCTGATTGCGCGCCCTGGACGGGTGATGAGCAAGGAGCAACTGGCCTCGCAAGTGTTCGGTCTGGACGAAGAGGCCAGTCCTGATGCCATTGAAATCTACGTCCACCGCTTGCGCAAAAAACTCGACGGCCATGCGGTGGCAATTGTGACGTTCAGGGGGCTCGGTTACCTGCTGGAAACCCGCGATGCATAAGCCCGGCAGCCTGCGCTGGCGATTACTGTGGAACCTCGCGTTGCTGCTGGTGGTGTTGATGATCGCCAGCGGTTTGAGTGCCTACTGGAACGGTCGCGAAGCGGCCGATACGGCGTATGACCGAACCTTGCTGGCCTCGGCGCGAACCATCGCCGCCGGGCTTTCCCAACGAGACGGCAGCCTCAGTGCCGATGTGCCTTACGTGGCGCTGGACACGTTTGCCTACGACAGCGCCGGGCGGATTTATTACCAGGTCAACGATATCCACCAGAAGCTGATTTCCGGCTACGAGAACTTGCCCGGGCCGCCTCCAGGCACGCCGCGAACCGATGACTATCCAGCGCTGGCACGGTTCTATGACGCCATTTATCAAGGGCAGAACGTGCGGGTCGTCAGCCTGCTCAAACCGGTGATCGAGCCGAACATGAACGGTATGGCGGAAATCCGTGTAGCGGAAACCGACGAGGCGCGCGTGCGCATGGCCCGCAGCCTGATGACCGATACCCTGTTGCGTCTGGGCATGCTGGCGGTAGGGGCGTTGCTGTTGGTGTGGTTTGCGGTGAGCGCGGCATTGCGTCCGCTCGAGCGTTTGCGCACGGTGGTGGAAGAGCGGCAATCGGATGACCTTCGGCCTCTGCCGCTGGTGGAAGTGCAGCGTGAATTGTGGCCACTGGTGCGCGCCCTGAACCACTTCACCGAGCGCTTGCGTGGGCAGTTCGAGCGTCAGGCCCAGTTCATCGCCGATGCGGCCCATGAGTTGCGAACGCCGTTGGCAGCCCTCAAGGCAAGGCTGGAGCTGGGCTTGCGGGCGAGCGAACCGGACACCTGGCGCGACACGTTGGAGAGTGCCGCTCAAGGTACTGACCGGCTGACTCATTTGGCGAATCAATTGCTGTCGCTTGCACGCGTCGAGAACGGTGCGCGGGCAATTGCCGAGGGCGGGGCGCAGTTGCTCGATCTGAGTCAATTGGCGCGAGAATTGGGCATGGCCATGGCGCCGTTGGCCCATGCCCGAGGCGTTGCCTTGGCGTTGGAGGCCGACGAACCCGTGTGGCTGCGCGGTGAGCCAACGCTATTGAATGAGTTGTTGAGCAACCTGGTGGATAACGCCTTGGCCCACACGCGACCTGGCGGCAACGTGATCTTGCGCGTCAGGCCGCCCGCGGTGCTGGAGGTCGAGGATGATGGGCCGGGGATTCCTCTTGAGGAACGCGACCGGGTGTTCGAGCGCTTCTACCGGCGTAATCAGCAGGTGGCGGGTTCAGGCCTGGGTCTGGCGATTGTCGGTGAAATCTGCCGCGCCCATCTGGCCCAGATCAGCCTGCACGATGGCGCGCAGGCCGGGTTGAAGGTTCGGGTCAGTTTTATCGCAGGCTAACAACCGTAGGAGGGGCCGCCCCCTCTTCGAGGCCGCGCTGTCGCGTAAGGAACATGG
>CAYNGZ010000269.1:0-7832 GCA_964396695.1 uncultured Pseudomonas sp. | reverse complement strand
ATCGAGATCGCCCTCGCCTCGAGCGCCGGTTGCATCGTCCTCGGCCTGGTGATTGCACTGATCCTGTCGTTCGTGCCGTTCCCGGGCAGCAAGATCGTGGCGCGGCTCATTGAAACCTATATCGCGTTTCCGACCTTCCTTGCGGCACTTGCCCTCACATTCCTCTACGGCTCGGCCGGGCCCCTCAACGAAGGCCTTATGAACCTCCCCTCGGCGAACCTGCCCCCGGTCGCGGGTGGGCTGGGCCAGCGGGTGCCCGGCGGGATTGGCCAGCAAGGCCTGCACCGCGATTTGCGAGTCGGCCACCAGCGCCACTTTTGGCGGGTAGTTGCGCACGGTCTGGTCCGGATCGATGTCGACGCGCAGCAAAGTACCCGGAATCTCGAAGCCACCGGCAAAGGTCACGTCGTAGTCGGTCTCGGCCAGTTCAGTGCCGATTGCCAGTACCACATCGGCGTCAGCCACCAGGGCACGGGTGGCCACCAGCGTCTGGGTCGAACCGATCAGCAACGGGTGAGCCGCCGGCAGCATGCCTTTGGCATTAATGGTCAGCGCCACCGGTGCGTCGAGTAATTCAGCGAGTCGGGTCAGCTCGGCCGCCGCGTCAATCGAACCGCCACCGGCGAGGATCAACGGCCGTTTGGCGTTGGCCAGCAGCTCGCTCATCTGCGCCACGGCCGACGGCGCTGCACCGGCGCGAGTGATGCTCACCGGTTGGCTGGCGAGCAAGGCATCGGCGTCTTCGACCAGCACGTCGAGCGGAATTTCGATGTGCACCGGACGCGGCCGACCGGCCTGGAACAAAGCGAAGGCACGGGCCAGCACACCCGGCAATTCAGCAGCGGACATCAGCGTATGGGAAAACGCTGCAACGCCGGCCACCAGTGCGCCCTGGTTCGGCAGCTCATGCAGCTTGCCGCGCCCGCCGCCCAGCTGGTTGCGCGATTGCACGCTGGAGATCACCAGCATCGGGATCGAATCGGCGTAGGCCTGGCCCATCGCCGTGGTGATGTTGGTCATGCCGGGGCCGGTGATGATGAAGCACACACCCGGTTTACCGCTGGTGCGTGCATAACCGTCGGCCATGAAGCCGGCGCCCTGTTCGTGACGCGGCGTCACGTGGTTGATGCTCGAACGGGCCAGCCCGCGATACAGCTCAACGGTATGCACGCCGGGAATGCCGAACACCTGCTCGACCCCGTAACCTTCGAGTAACTTGACCAATACTTCGCCGCACGTCGCCATGTCTTTGCCCTTCTTGTTCGTTAAGACGCTGGCCCTGTGCGGCCTGGGAAGGCGCGCAGCGGGGCTCAGTCATGGCGTTATTGGAACGGTCAGCGGGTAGCCGCAACAATCGATAAAAAGTCATACTCGCCATGTCCTCACCTCATGCCTTGGCGTCCCATGAAACGACTTCCACCCCTTCCCGCGTTGCACACGTTCCTGATCACGGCCCAGTGCTGCAATTTCACCCGGGCGGCCGAGCAGTTGCACATCACCCAGGGCGCGGTGAGTCGGCAGATCGCCGGGCTGGAAGAACATTTGGGCTACACGCTGTTTCACCGTCAGGCACGCGGCTTGAGCCTGACGGCCGAGGGGCTTGAGTGGCTGCCACGGATCCAGCAGGTGTTCGGCCTGATCGATGAGGCCGTCGAACAGGTGGGCGCGCACCGTGAAACCTTGCAGCTCAAGGCCCCGACCTGCGTCATGCGCTGGCTGCTGCCGCGTTTGCTGCAGTGGCAAAAGGAACACCCGGACGTGCCGGTGGAGCTGACCACCACGGTGCAGCACGGCGTGGATTTTCATCGTGAACAGTTCGACGCCGCCGTCATGTACGGCGCACCGCCGGACGGTTCGCTGGCCTCACTGCATCTGTTCGATGAGCAATTGACACCGGTCTGTTCCCGGCCTTTGCTCGACGGCCCGGTGCCGTTGCACAGTCCGTCGGACCTGAATAAACATTTGCTGCTGCACCCGACGCGGGATCAGCGGGACTGGAAGGCCTGGTTGAACGCAGCGGACGTCAACCTCAGCACCCTCGGCAAGGGTCAGCATTTCGAAACCCTGGACCTGGCGATGTCCGTGGCGTCTCAAGGGACGGGGGTGGCAATTGGGGATTGGTCGTTGATCGGCGAAGACCTGAGTGCCGGACGGCTGGTCATGCCCTTTGATTTGAAGGTACGCACAGGACTGGCGTATTACCTGGTGTTCCCGCAGAAGCCGGAACCGTCGCCGCAGTTGCGTGAATTGATGGAGTGGCTGGTGGTGCAGGCGCAGGCGCGGTGAGCTGAGCGTGGTATCAGTTGAATCCCCCCCTCACCCTAACCCTCTCCCCGGAGGGGCGAGGGGACTTACCGAGTTGTTTTGTTGATTTACTGCGACCTGAACAACCGAGTTGAATGTGCTTTTTCAAAGCCTGAGTTCGACTTGCTATCGCAGGTCGCATCAGTTTGAACAAACAACTCGGTCAGTCCCCTCTACCCTCTGGGGAGAGGGTTAGGGTGAGGGGTGGTTTGCGAGTCGATCAGTAACCGACTGTAAACCGCTGACGGCTATGCGCTGGCTTCTCGACTTCATCGAGCATCGCAATCGCGTAGTCGGCGAAGGTGATCCAGCTCTTGCCTTCGGCGCTCACCAGCAGATTGTCCTTGCCCACACGGAAGGTGCCGGTACGCTCGCCTTCGACGAACAGCGCCGACGGTGACAGGAAGGTCCAGTCCAGATCCTTTTCCTGACGCAAGGTGTCGAGGTAGACGCCACCGGCAGTGGCCTCGGCCTTGTACTCCTCAGGAAAATTCGGGGATTCGATGACTTTGCTGCCATCCGGCACCAACAGGGAACCGGCACCGCCGACCACCAGCAGACGTTTCACGCCCGCCTTTTTCACCGGATCGATAATCGCGTTGGCCGGGATCGTCGAAAAGTGCGCCGCGCTGATCACCACATCAACACCCGCAACCGCGGCTTGCAACGCGGCGCTGTCGGCTACGTCGACGTTTTTGCTGACGACACCGGCACGCGGGCTGATTTTCGAGGTGTCGCGGGCGATGGCGGTGACGCTGTGACCACGACGCAGGGCTTCTTCCAGCAGTTGGCTACCGGCACGACCGGTGGCGCCAATGATTGCAATCTTGCTCATGAACAGTGCTCCAGTTGCGTACAGAAGGTGTTCCCACGCGAAGGAGTCGACGTGGGAACAATCAGTTATTCAGTGAAACGACTCACCACTTCATCTCGCCTTTGGCGACTTTGGCGCTCAGCTCAAGCGAGCTTTCTTCGCCGAGATTCGGGTAACGCTTTTTCATCGCGGCGATCAGCTCGGCCGAGTCTTTGGCCTTGGCGGTTTCTTCATCGAAGGCCTTGATGTAGTCGGCGGTGAAGTGCACAGCGGCCAGCGAACGCGCGCTGTCACCCAGGTAATGACCAGGAACGAGGGTGTCCGGTTTCAGGCTGTCGATGGTCCTCAGGGTTGTCAACCAATCGGCGTGGGACTGAGCGGTTTGGGTATCGGCCATCCACACGTGGATGTTTTCAGCCACGACCACGCCGCCGACCACGGCTTTGATCGACGGGATCCAGACAAAGGTCCGGTCTGGTTGTTTGCCGTCCAGGCCAATGATATCGAGCTTCTTGCCTTCCAGGGTTAGGCTATGGCCCTTGAGCACACCCGGCACGATGGTTTTGGCCGGTACGTCGGCGCCCATTTTCGGCCCCCAGAACGCCACCTTGCCGTCAACGGTCGCCTTGATGTGATCAACCGTCGGCTGCGACGCCAGCACCTTGGCTTTCGGGAAAGCCGCGGTAATGGTGTCCAGGCCAAAGTAGTAATCCGGGTCACCGTGGCTGATGTAGATGGTGGTCAATTGCTTGCCGCTGGCGCGGATTTTTTCCACCACCTGCTCGGCCTGGGATTTGCCGAATTGCGCGTCCACCAGAATCGCTTCCTTCTCGCCGCTGACCAGTACCGACGTCACCGGGAAGATGGCCGCTGTGCCCGGATTGTAGACGTCCAGGGTCAGTGCCGGAGTGGTGGCAGCCGCATGAGCGGCAAAGCCCAGGGTGGCGGTGGCAAGTAAAAGACGCTTGAGAGAGGTGAAGCCGATCATGGTGCTGCTCCGTTGTGCATAAGCCGTGTTTGGCGATGGGAGAGAGCTTAGTTGCCTGACTCGCTACAAAAAATGCGATGCTTGAACATAGTTTGTTTCTGAAAGCGGGCAAATCATGGATCGTCTTCAAGCAATGCGGGTGTTCGTCACCGTCGTCGACCTCGGCAGCCAGTCCGCCGCGGCCGATCATCTGGACCTGTCGCGCCCGGTGGTGTCGCGCTATCTGGCCGAACTGGAGGATTGGGTCGGGGCGCGCCTGATGCACCGCACCACGCGCAAATTGAGCCTGACCACCGCCGGCACCGAGATCCTGCCGCGTTGCCGGCAGATGCTCGATCTGTCGAGCGACATGCAGGCCGCCGTCAGCGAGCCGGACGATGCGCCACGCGGCTTGCTGCGGATCAGCGTCAGCACCTCGTTCGGCCAGGCGCAACTGGCCGACGCCATGGCGGCGTACGTCAAACGCTTCCCGGGAGTCAGCATCGACATGCAAATGCTCGATCGCACGGTGAACCTGGTGGACGAGCGCATTGACCTGGCGATCCGCACCAGCAACGACCTGGACCCGAACCTGATTGCCCGGCGGCTGACGGTCTGCCGTTCGGTGATCTGTGCCTCCCCCGCCTACCTGCGCGAACACCCGACGCCGCAACGGGTGGAGGACCTGAGCCAGCACAATTGCCTGACCCACTCCTACTTCGGCAAAAGCCTCTGGCATTTCGAACAGGACGGTGAACAGGTTTCCGTGCCGGTACAGGGCAACATCAGCGCCAATGAAGCCAGTTCCCTGCTGCGCGCGGCAATGGCTGGCGCCGGGGTGGCGATGCTGCCCAGCTACCAGGCCGGTGTGCACATCCACAGCGGTGAACTGGTACGCCTGCTGCCTCACGCCGAACCACGGCAGATGAACATCTACGCGGTGTACGCCTCACGCAAACACATGCCGGCGGCGCTGCGCAGCATGCTGGATTTTCTGGTGTCGAGATTCCCCGAAACACCGGCGTGGGATGAGGGGCTTTAAGATCAAAAGATCGCAGGCTCGGCGTACAGCCTGCGCCAGCGCCTGCACAGGTTTCAATCTGACCTATGCTGATAGTAGTACCCAAGGGTATCGGTTCAGAGGTCAGCGCCATGAACGTCAAAACCAGAAGGTATCTCGCGATCTTCATCACCTGCACCGCCGCGCTGGCGTTGTATGGCACCGCCGCCTACCGCGTAGAACAGGCCCGGCAGCTGCCGCGCGATTACGCCAGCTGCAACTTCGAACGGTGCATTCCACACAACGCGACCCTGAACGCCCTCAGGTAACGAGGGTTCTTAACCCTCGCTGTCCTGATCAGCCTTCAAGCGATCCCGAAACGCCTTCGGCGAGATCCCGACGCGGCGTCGAAACAGCCGCGTGAAGTTGGTCGGGTCGGAGAACCCCAACACATCCGACATCTCGTAAATCGTCATGCTGGTGTAGGTCAGCAGTCGCTTGGCCTCCAGCAACTGACGCTCGTGCATGATCTGCAACGCCGGTTGCCCCGCCAGTTCGCGGCAGGTGCCGTTGAGGTGGGACACGGAAATCCCCAGCCGGTGTGCCAGATCCTCGACCTTCACGTGCTGGCGATAATTCTCTTCCACCAGTTGAATGAACCCGTTGAGGTATCCCCGCGCACGCTGTGGCCGCTGGCTGGCGGCGCGACGCGAAATCACCTGACGGCTGACCCAGACCATGATCACGCTGACCAGCGAATGCATGAGCATTTCGCGGGCGGGCTGGTGCCCGACGTATTCATTCTGCAAGGCTGAAAACAGGCTGTTGAGGTAGTCCGCATCGGCGCCTGCCGAGTAGCTCTCCGCCAGCGCTAGGGCATTCACCGAATGACCCAGCTGCACTTGAAGATGCGCCACCAGCGGTGCTGCCAGCGTCACCACAAACCCTTCGACGTCTTCGGAAAAACGAAAGCCGTGAATCGACAACGGCGGCAGGATCTGGATCGCCGCTTCATCGAGCTGCGTTCGCTGGCCCTCGATTTCAAGCTCCGCCCGGCCTTTGAACACAAACAATAACTGACACAAATCGGCATGCCGATGGGGTTTGATTTCCCATTGGTGTTCGCGACTGCGTTTGGAGATGGTTTCGCAATGCAGCAAGTCAGGGGTCGGCCAGTCCAGGTTCTCGCCATAGAGTTTGAATACAGGAATCGAAGGAAGGGCAGGCTTGTTCATAACTTCAGTCCAGGCCTCAGCATAACGGGCGGTAATCGCCCCGATTGGCGAAATGTACAGGTTTCGGCTCAGTTTTCACCTTCAATTGACAGACTCACAAGCGAAAAATGCAAGCACTCGATTCATAAAAAAACATTGGCTTTCCGTACGAGACTATCGAATAGCAGGCTATCGACTTACACTGGCGAGCATCCCCGCTCACCTTGCCCCTTGCGGGTTCATCACTGCCCGCAGGTTTACCCGTGACCAATCTGAGCCAGACTGAATCCACCAAACCGGCGATCCGCAGTGTGCTGATCTCCCTGATGCTGGCGATCTTTCTCGGCGCGCTGGATCAAACCATCGTCGCCGTCTCGATGCCGGCGATTTCCGCCCAGTTCAAGGATGTCAGCCTGCTGGCCTGGGTGATCTCCGGTTACATGGTAGCGATGACGGTGGCCGTGCCGATCTACGGCAAGCTCGGTGACCTTTACGGCCGTCGTCGGTTGATGCTGTTCGGCATGGGGTTGTTCACGCTGGCCTCGGTGTTGTGTGGCATGGCCCAGAGCATGGAGCAGCTTGTCCTCGCCAGGATCATTCAGGGCATCGGCGCCGGCGGGATGATTTCGGTCAGCCAGGCGATCATCGGCGACATCGTGCCGCCCCGCGAACGCGGGCGTTACCAGGGTTATTTCAGCAGCATGTATGCGGTCGCCAGTGTGGCCGGGCCGGTGCTCGGCGGTTACATGACCGAGTATTTGTCGTGGCGCTGGGTGTTTCTGATCAACTTGCCACTGGGGCTGGTCGCCTGGTCGGTGGCCAACCGTACGCTGGTGGGTTTGCCGGTGCCGCAGCGCAAACCGGTCATCGACTATTTGGGCACGCTGCTGATGATCATCGGCCTGACGGCACTGCTGCTGGGCATCACTCAGATCGGTCAGGGGCATTCGTGGCGCAGCAGCGAAGTGCTCGGGTTGCTGGCGTGTGCGGTGCTGACGCTGGCGCTGTTCGTCTGGCATGAACGTCGGGCGCGCGAGCCGTTGCTGCCCATGCACCTGTTCGCCAACCGCAATGCGATCCTCTGCTGGTGCACGATTTTCTTCACCAGTTTCCAGGCGATTTCACTGATCGTATTGATGCCGTTGCGCTTTCAGAGCGTCACCGGGGCCGGGGCCGACAGTGCGGCGCGGTGGGGGTGGCGTTGATGTCGGCCCTGTTGCTGGCGCTGTTGCAGGATTCGAGCTTCGCCCATTTGACCGGCTCGTCGCTGATCGCCGAGGGCCGCTCCGGGAACGTGCTGCTCGACGGCTTGAACGCTTGCACCGGGCGACGCTCAAAACGCCTTGCGCAGCGAGCTGTTGTTGACCTTCCGGCATTTGCTGATGGTCAGCGCGGCGGTGTCGTTGCTGGGGCTGGCGGCAGCGATTGCGATGCCGAACCAGTTGTTGCGTGGGCGGGAAGATAAGGTCAGGTAAAGCAAAGATCGCAGCCTGCGGCAGCTCCTATGTATGGACTCGCCTCCACTGTCTACCC
>CAYNGZ010000268.1:0-7956 GCA_964396695.1 uncultured Pseudomonas sp. | reverse complement strand
CTGACGCTTGTGGGAGTCAAATGGGTTTCGGCAGATTTCGTACAGAGCCTAGAGCAGTCACTCATGATATGGATCTTGTTTGTAATGTCTTTGTAGAGTTTGCTCGTGCTGGAGAGGTCTCTGAACATATTATGAATTAGCGTAATAGGGGACACCCATTAGCCGGTCCTACGTCTGCGAAAAGGGGACAGATTCTGAGGGATCCCCACAAATCTACTCCAACGTCTGCGCCTATTGATGTGCTTCTTCTCAAATAAATCGTACCCCGCGATGAGATACATAGTTATCGCGGGGTACGCCGTTAAGCACCATCGTTTTGCAAGATTTTCCACGCATGGCCTGAGGCGCAATTGGCTTCCCTGCAACGTGCGGGAACTGCGTATGCGTTACTTCAGTGCTGCGCCCGAATCTGGCGCCCCAACACATCCATCACATCGCAGCCATCACGCAGCAGCATGGCCGCTGCGTGGGCGATTTGCTGCACGTCTGCGCCTTTGGCATGGGCAATGAGCACATCCAGCGGCGCTTAGGTGGCGACCAGCAGCACCGGGATGTCGCAATCGTTGTTGGTCATCGGCATGTGTGGGTTCATGCGTCATCCTCCGGTTGGGCGGCGTGCAGTCCGTCGATCGAGGCCTGGACCAATGATCGCGCGGTGCCGAGCATCTGCTGGCTGGCCCAGCGTAACGAGACGATGTGTTCCGGGCGGGTGGCGGTGGGGGCTTGATGGGCGAGGGCTTCGGCGCAGCTCAGGTAGACCGAGGCGTGTTCGAGTGCGTCGAGTAACGGGATGTCGGGTTGGACGGCGAACAGGTGATGGTCTACGTGGTCGCAGCGGGCGAAGGGGGTAAATTTGGTGGTTGGATCGGTCATGGGTGTAGCTCCTTGGAAGTCAGAGAGCTGCCACTGGGTCGCCGTCAAACGAATGGGTGGCAACTGTGCGCAGGTTGACGGACCGGTCCAAGATACCCGGCGCACTCGAAAGTGCCCCGCACACAGTTACCATTAAGCTGTGCAGCGGGCACACAAGTGCACGAGCAAAGTTGAGGAACCATGCGCATCTTGGAATTGCCGAGCCGTCAAACCCGATCACGAATGAGTCGTGACAGGCGCGAGGATAGGGAGTGGGGCGAGGTCAGTCAATCGGCCTAAGGTCTGATGCAGGTGGTTTGCTTGTAGGTATGTTCCTGAACTGACAGTTGCCGTGTGCGCAGAAACTGGCGATGGACGGCATTGCGTGGCGGGGGAGAGCAAGCTCCCTCGCCACAGGTGTGGTTCAGCGCTTCTTCACCGCTATACACATATCCATTTCCATGACGTCGGTCTTCTGGTCGTAGGAGACGTCTACCGGGTAGCGTTCGAAGTTGGGACGTTTGTCGTAGTCCAGACCACTGGCCGGCATCCACTGACCGCAGAGTTCGCCCCATGCCGCGGTAATCTGCAACGCCGGGCCTTTGAAGCGGGCCACTGCGTAAAGACCGCCAGGCAGGGTGGTGACGGCGAACGGGAAGGCCGCATTAAACCCGTCCGGGACTTCTACGCATGCGTCGTAACGGCAATACGCGGCCGGGGTGACGCTCGGGTCGTCGTGGCCAATGCCGTAGCGCACCCTGTTCAGCAGATCGTTTTCGATCATCCAGGGGGCAACGGTCTCGCGCCAGAAGGTGCCGATGTCCGGGCCGTAAGGGCCGGTGTAGCGCAGGTAGGCGACGCGGGCGGGGGGCAGTTCTATCAAGGTGACGTTCATCGCGGGTGTCCTTTTATGCTGTTTGAGTGTCGAGCCTTGTCGTGAGGGGCCGGCAGCCTTATTCGCAGCCGCAGTGTGTGGCGTCTGGCGCGGTTTCGTAACGATCGTGATGGCGCACCCATTTCATGCCGTGCTCTTCGTTGCGGCCCTTGGGTGTCAGGTCGAGGTAGTTATAGGCGCCGACCAGCAAGTCCAGGCCGCGAGCGTAGGTGGAGTAGGTGTGGAAGATTTCGCCGGCTTCATTGCGATAAAACACGCTCAGCCCTGGCAGTTCACCTTCGGTGCTGGTGCTTTTTTCGTAGTTGTAGGTCGCGGTTCCGTCCGCGAGTTCCTGATCGCTGATGGTCACCTTGTAGTCGGCGTTGAAGTCGCTGCTGGCCGATGACACCCATTTGAACTGCCAGCCCATGCGTTTGCGGAACGCCTGGAACTCCGCCCATGGTGCGTGGGAAGCCACCACCAGCGATATGTCGTGGTGGGCCAGGTGCAGGTTGGCGCCGTCGATGTGGTCGGACACAAACGAGCAGCCATGGCAGCCTTCTTTCCAGCCCTTGGCAAACATGAAGTGATAGATGATCAGCTGGCTGTTGCTACCGAAAAGATCCGCAAGGCTTTGCCGCCCGTCGGGGCCTTCGACAACATAGTGTTTTTCGACTTTCACCCAGGGCATTGCACGCCGTTCGGCGCTGGGCTTGTCGCGCTCCCGGGTAAAGGCCTTTTCGTGGATCAGGTGTTGTTTACGGGCCGCGAGCCATTCTTCTCGGGACACGACCTTGTGCTGTTGCACGCTGCTCATGACTTTCCCTCCTTGCGAGGTTGGCGTGGTGTGGCTTACACAGCCTAGTCGTTTGTCCGATGCTGTAATCGACAAGCCGCTGGTCGGTTGTCGGCATTCAAGACGCACTCGCAGCCTTCAAGCACCTCAACGCGCTGAAATCGCTGCGCACCTTGTCGATTTTCTTCAGCAAGTGCTGGCGTTGATCGGCGGTACTGTCGGCCATCAGGTCGACAATCAGGCTGCGCGCCTGGGCTTCGGTATGGGTGTAAGCCTGGCGATAGGCCGGGGTCCATAGGGTTTCGCGCTCGACCAGCAGGGTTTCGATGCGTTGCGCAAAGTCGCTGTTGTGGCGTTGTTCCATTGCCGCGCTGAACAGGGCCTGCCAATGAGCGCGGTTGGCGATCCATTGCTGATTTTGCTCGCCCAGCGCGTTGGCCCAGGCGACAACGCGCTGCGCCTGGGCATTGCTGAGCGGGCCAAGCCAGTCGTCCAGGCGTTTATCCATCCGCTCGATGCGATGTTTGATCTGCAGTGCCAGCGGTGCGTTGAGGTATTTTTCCTGATGCACGCGCTGGTCTTTGGCGAAGGCCTGCTTCATCTCGTTGACCTGTTGGTCATTCAATTCCTGCAACAACTCGACCGCCGAGGGGGTGATTTCCCGGGCGGTCTGGGCGATGGCTTGCTTGGCTTCCTGGATTCTGGCTTGCAGCGCGGCGTCCGTGACTTGATGGGTTTCGACCATCTGCTGCAAACGATCGAGCCAGTCGAGGTAGCCGGGTAGTTGCGTGGAGCAATGCCAACTGAGGTGTTCCTTGAGGCGTTCGTTGAGCCAGCCTTTCTGCTCGCTGTTCATGTCCAGGTAGTCGTTCAGCGTCCAGGGAATGATGATGTCGAGATTGCGGTAGGCCAGGCTAAAGCGGTTACAGGCCGGTAGTGCGAGGCACAGGGTCAGGAACAGAGCCAGGTGTTTCAACCAGCGCGACATGAGCCAATCCTTGCAAGGGCATAGTTCTGGTATCTGAATGCAGGATGGACCCGGCTGTTCAGCTGATCAAATAGAACGCACGTTGGGTCTTGAAGGATGTTGCTGGGGGGAGAGGGTTCCAGCCCTGGCGCTTCGAGGCTCAAAGCGCTTAGGGACCAGGGTGAGGCGAGGGGGGGATTACTTTTTGCCCAGGGTGATCTGCTTGGACGGGGCGAATGTCTGGCCGCTGACGCCTTTGGCAATTTGCTGGATCTCGCCGCCGGACTTGAGGAACGCAGCAATCTGGTCGTTGATCGATTCGCTGGTTTCAACGGCTGGAGCTGGCTTTGCTTTGCTATTGGATGCTTTTACACGCATGGCGGCCATTAACCTGTAGAAAATTAATTTGGCCAGGCATCGTACAGGAAATACTTGACAGTTGCTTGGTAAATATCCCCTGAAATAACCGGGAACGGTGCCGATTAATCATAAGTTGCTGTTCGCAATAGCCGCCTAAGCCACTGTTTTAAATAAGAACACGGGCGTGAAAAATATCGTGTTGGGCTTACCGATCTCAGCGAAAAGCGCCCGAGCGGTCTGACGAGCGGGCTTCACCCTGGCGCAAACCCCAGGAAAAATGAGCCTCGCAGCGGATTTTTCTTCGCAAGCCAGCCGGCCACCCAACGGCGCCGGCAAAACCGGGTAGAATGCCGCCCAAGCAATGAGGGTATTGGAAATGGCTTTAGTCGGGCGTTACAACAGTTTGCAAGTGGTTAAACACACTAACTTCGGTTTATATCTGGACGGTGGCGCGGATGGTGAAATCCTTCTGCCTAACCGTTATATCCCCAAAGATATTCCCAGCGAAGATGAAGACTGGCTGAACGTTTTTGTTTATCTGGACAGCGATGACAAACTCATCGCAACTACGGAGAAACCGAAAGTTCAGGTCGGTGAATTCGCCAGTCTTAAAGTCGTTGAAGTCAACAGCATCGGCGTGTTTCTCGACTGGGGTCTGCCCAAGGACCTGCTGCTGCCGTTTTCCGAAGAAAAGCGTCAGATGACCGCGGGCGAATACTGCGTGGTGCACGTCTACCTCGACAAGCACACCCGTCGTATCACTGCGACCGCGCGTCTGGATCGCTACCTGGACAAAACTCCGGCCAACTACACACCTGGCCAGGAAGTTGACCTGCTGGTGGCCGAAGCGACCGACATGGGCTTCAAGGCGATCATCAACAACAAGCATTGGGGCTTGATCCACAAGAACGAAGTCTTCAAGTTCCTGCGTGCCGGCAAGGAAGAGAAGGGCTTCATCAAAGAGATCCGCGCCGACGGCAAGATCAGCCTGAGTTTGCAGCCAGTGGGCGAACAGGCAGCCACCAGCCTGAACTCGAAGATCCTCGCCAAACTGCGTGAAAACAATGGCACCCTGCCGGTCAGCGACAAGAGCGACCCGGCGCTGATCAGCAGCCTGTTCGGCGTCAGCAAGGGCAACTTCAAGAAGGCCATCGGCGCGCTCTACAAGAATGGCCAGATCGTCATTCATGCGGATCGCATCGAACTCAGCTGATCTCGCGGCCCCTGGCCATCATTATTTGCCCCGGCCCACTGCCGGGGCATTGTTGAGAGGCTCACCCCTACACCCTGCGAGGGTTACGCTTTCGCAGGGTGTTTTGTTTGGGGGGCCGTCCTCATGCGGGTCAGCGCAGAACAGTGGGTGCGCCGTCGTTTGCGCACAGCGCTGGAGCGTTGACCGGACGCAGCAGCAAACCGCCAGCCACCAGCATGCCGCTGCCCGCCACCATCAATGCCGGTTGCAAACCACCGCTGAAGTGACTGCTCAGTGCCGCCAGCAATGGCCCGCTGAGCTGACCCACGGCAAAGCACGCGGTCAACAGGCCGGCATTTCGCTGCGTGGCGTGCGGCGCCAGTTCTCGCGAGCGTTGCATCACCAGTTGCATGCAGGCCAGAAATGGCGTGCCGCAGAGGATCACCCCCAAGGCCAGACCGAGACCGCTGCCCAGCAGGCAAGCGAAGACTCCGGCGGCTTGCAGCCACAACGTCGCGATCAACCAGTGACGCGTGGCATTGGGGTTATGCCGGCGCACACTCACCAGCAACACACCGATGGCGGCCGCCAGACCAAAACACGGCCAGAACAAATCGGCCTGCCATTGACCTTGAAAACGCGCGTTGGCCATCTGCGACAGGAAGGTCGCAGGAATGATGTAGCCCAGACCGTACAACGCGTAGATCAAACCCAGTCGCGGGATTCCTGTGCTCTTCGAGGCGACGGCCGTGGGGGCGGCAGCCACGCTTGCGGCCGGTTGCGGCAGGATCGGCAAAATCACCAACAGCATGGCCAGGCCCACGCCGGTATACACCAGCCACAAAGTCGCGGAGCTTTGTCCCAACAGGTTCGAGCCAAGTGCGAGCAAACCCGTCAGAAAAATTCCCAATCCCGGCCCGGCGAATACCAGTGCGCCAAGTCGTGGACGCCCGGCGGCCATTGCCAATGGTTGACTCAGCGCCGTGATCATCACCAGTACCCAGGCGGTTGCTACCCCGTTGGGGCTGATTTTGATGGATTCGGTAACAGATCTTTGCGTTCTGAGGTGAGCATTGCGTAGTACTTCGGACTACTATCTGTATGAAGCGTCTATAGACCCGGTCGCTCAGCACTACCCTGCTCAGCACTACCCTGAAGGGGGACACCATGAAAGAGAAACTGCAAAACTGGCTCCATGACCTCGGTGTCGCGCTTGGTTTGATCGAACCGCCTCTGCAGCCTGTACCAATCCGCACTGACGATGAGCAACGTCGACGTCAGCAACGTCGCCGCTAAGCACCCCCCAACGCCGAAGATCGCAGCCTTCGACAGCCCCTGCTGGCATTGCGCCAAACCGCAGGAGCTGTCGAAGCCTGCGATCTTTCTGTTTCTCCAGACAAAAAAACGGGTGCAGCAACCGACGCTGCACCCGCCGAAGAAAGGTGTACGGCGTCTAACCTGAGGTTAGATCTCGTTTGCCACGGCAACCGGACGAGAGGACAGCAGGCTGACCACGACGAAGCTGATCAGGCCCACTACCAGGCTGTAGTAGATCGGGGTGTTGGCATCCAGACCATCCTTGAACATGAACACCAGAGCCGTCACAAAGCCCAGGCCCATGCTGGTGATAGCGCCGGCGGTGGTTGCACGTTTCCAGAAAATGGCGCCGATCAGCGGGACCAGCATGCCGCCCACCAACAGGTTGTAGGCCAGCGTCAGGGCGCTGATCACATCACTGACCACCAGGGCGATACCCAGCACGACAATACCGGTCAGCAGGGTGAACAGGCGGTTGATGCTCAGGCTCGACGGTTTGCCACCGCGCAGTTTTGGCAGCAGGTCCTCGGTCAGGGTAGTGGACGCGGCGAGCAGGCCGGCGCTGGCAGTGGACATCATGGCCGCCAGAGCCGCCGCGATCACCAGGCCACGGATACCATCAGGCAAGGACAGTTTGACGATCGCCGCGAAAGCGTTGTTGACGTTGTCCAGGTCCGGGATCAGCACATGGGCCGCCATACCGATCAGGGCACAGGCCAGACCGTAGAGGATGCAGTAGAAACCGGAGAGCGTGCCGGCGTACTGAGCGACTTTTTCGTTCTTGGCGGTGAACACCCGTTGCCAGATGTCCTGGCCGATCAGGATGCCGAAGAAGTAGATCATGAAGTAGGTGATGATGGTGTCCCAGCCAATGCTGGTGAAGCTGAAGCTGGATGCCGGCAGTTTCAGCACCAGTTCATCCCAGCCGCCCACGCGGTACAGGCAGATTGGCAACAGGATGAACATCAGGCCAACGGTCTTGATCACGAACTGAACAATGTCGGTCAGGGTCAGCGACCACATGCCACCGATGGTCGAATACACCACCACGACGCCACCACCGAGCACCACCGAGACCCAGAACGGCAGGCCGAACAGCACTTGCAATACGGTGCCAATCGCCAGGATCGAGGTCACGCCGATCATCAGCGCGTAGGCCAGCATGATCACTGCACTGGCCTGGCGGGCCATCGGGTTGTAACGCTTTTCGAGGATCTGGGTAACGGTGAAGATCTTCAGTTTGAGCAGCGGCTTGGCCAGGAACAGGTTCAGCGCGATGATCCCGCAACCCAGCGCAGCACACAGCCAGAAACCGGAAATACCGTGGACATAGCCCAGGCGAACGGTACCGACGGTCGATGCGCCGCCCAGTACGGTGGCCGCCATGGTGCCCATGTACAGGGTCGGGCCGAGGTTACGACCGGCTACGAGGTAGTCTTCGTGGGTCTTGGCCTTGCGCATGCCGTAATAGCCCAGCACGAGCATGCCAGCGGCATAGATGAGTACAACGAATAAATCCAAAGCCATGATGGCGTGTCTCCGATTGTCTTTCTTATAAGAGCCCTGCAGGCGCGTGGCTTGCTGGTAATGCGTAAGTC
>CAYNGZ010000267.1:0-7982 GCA_964396695.1 uncultured Pseudomonas sp. | reverse complement strand
AAATCAATAAGTTATTTTTTGTTCCATAAGAGCTGCCGAAGGCTGCGATCTTTGCGGGTAACACCCTGTGTATCGGTGGGCAGGTAATACTCAAGATCCATGCACCAAGCGATGAACGGCCGCCCCCGTTTGCAGCATTGAGGTACTGTCCTGGTCAGCCTTGAGGGTTGTTTTAAGGTGAACCTCGGTTCCAGAGCCGTCGCGTTATCCACTTAGTCGATGATTGCTATCCACTGGGTTGGCGCAGGCGTTCAGTGGTCTGGAACTTGCTCTTCTCAAGTCAGAGGTGCGCCGTCAGAGCGCGCTGAAAAAAATATTGCCGTGGGTGCGCCGTGATGAGTAGCAAAGCTGATCCGCAGTTTCGCGATATTCGTATCGATCGCTATGACCTTGAGGGGGCGAGGACCTGGATGTCGGGTATCTGCGGGCCGCACCGCCTCGAAACCGCGACCCCGGAGCGGATACGCTTTCATCACACCGCCAACGTCTTCAAGTCGATGGCCACGACCCTGGGCACTATCGAGTACGGCACCGATGTGACCGTCGATATCGAAGACGCCGAGCACTTCAGCAGCTACAGCCTCAGCCTGCCGTTGGTTGGTGAGCAGGAACTGAGCAAGAACGGCACGCTACTCAAATCCAATCGCGATCAAGGCGTGATCATCTCCCCGAATGAAAACCAGATGCTGGCGATCTCCGGCGACTGTCGCAAGGTTCAAGTGGTGATCACCCGCGCCGCCATGAGCGAATCCCTTGAGGGGATGTTGCAGCGACCGCTGGATGCGCCGCTGCGCTTCGAATCGGTGATGGATGCGGTGGACGGTGCGTCGGCTTCGTGGTGGCGCATGGCGCGGTACTTCATCGGCGAGCTTGAGCGCAGCAGCGCGCTCTTCGAGCAGGTCACCTTCACGCGGGACATCGAAAGCTCATTGATCAAAGGCCTGATCCTCGCCCAGCCGAACAATTACTCCGATGAGTTGCGGGATGTGTTGGGTGTGAAGTTGCCGCACTACCTGGTCAGGGCCAAGCAGTACATTCACGACAACGCCCGCGAAGCGCTGCACCTGGAAGACATCGAAGCGGCAGCCGGGGTTTCGCGGTTCAAGTTGTTCGAAGCGTTCAGGAAATACTTCGCCTTGTCGCCGATGGCCTACCTGAAAAAATACCGCTGGAATGCGGTACGCCAGGACATCCTCGAGCATGGCCTGACGCGCAATATCTCGGAAATCGCCATGGGCTGGGGCTTTACTCACATGGGGCGTTTTTCCGCCGAGTACCGCAAGTTGTTCGACGAAGCACCGAGCACTACCTTGCAGCGCAACGAGGCCTGGCGCCTGCGCGGACTTTGACGCGCGCAGTGCCCCGGCGGAGTCGGCAACGGCTTATTTGCGGGCGACCAGATCGAGCAGATCGTCGCGTTCCTTGTCGTTGGGTGCGCGGGTTCACGCGCGAGTTGCGGGGCGGCCGGCCGGGCGGGTCGGGTGATTGCCGATGAAATCCGCGAAGGGTTTCCGGTGGCGCGCCTGTACTCGCAACACATAGTTGCTCGCCCCGGTAATCCCATACGCGGTGACCAGTTCCGGCCACGACTGGACCTTCTTGATGAAGGTCTCGTGCCAGTCCTCGACGTCCTGTCGCAACGACACATGGACGATGGCTTCCAGTTCGATGCCCAGCCGTTCGGCGCTCAACACCGCGCGATAACCGCTGATGATTCCCTCGCTTTCCAGCAGCCGCAAACGGCGCAGGCAGGCCGACGGCGACAGCGCGACTTTCTCTGCCAGTTCCTGATTGCTGATACGTCCATCCTGCTGCAAGTAATGCAGGATTCGCAGGTCTGTCGTGTCGAGAGTCATGGCTTGAATAAATCCGCGATTTTTGGAGTTGAATTCGAATTATCTTCGAGATAACTACTCTTTGGCCATCCACTTTGCACGAAAATTCTCCAAAGCTTCGTTCATTATTTGCCCATTGTGCCGGCGCAAAAAATGCCCAAGGCAGCGCATCCAGCGGCGGCATGTCATCTAAAGAACAGGACCGACAATGACCACAAGAAACGATTGCCTGGCACTCGATGCACAGGACTCCCTGGCTCATCTGCGCAACCAGTTCGCGCTCCCTGAGGGCGTGATCTACCTCGACGGCAACTCCCTGGGCGCACGTCCGATCGCGGCGCTTGAGCGTGCCCAGGCAGTGATCGCCGAGGAGTGGGGCAATGGTTTGATCCGCAGCTGGAACAGCGCGGGCTGGCGTGATCTGCCGGAACGTCTGGGCAATCGGCTGGCCGGGCTGATTGGTGCCGGTGAGGGCGAAGTGGTGGTTACCGACACCACCTCGATCAACCTGTTCAAGGTCCTCGGCGCAGCCTTGCGCGTGCAGGCCACGCGGGCGCCGACGCGGCGGGTGATCGTCAGTGAATCCAGCAATTTTCCGACCGACCTGTACATCGCCGAAGGGTTGATGGATTTGCTCCAGCAGGGCTACAGCTTGCGTCTGGTCGACAGCCCGCAAGAGCTGGCGCAGGCGATTGACCAGGACACTGCGGTGGTGATGCTCACCCACGTCAATTACAAGACCGGCTATATGCACGACATGCAGGCCGTGACCACGCTGATCCACGAATGTGGTGCGTTGTCGATCTGGGACCTGGCGCATTCTGCCGGTGCGGTTCCGGTCGACCTGCGTCAGGCCGGCGCGGACTACGCCATCGGTTGCACTTACAAGTACCTCAATGGCGGCCCCGGCTCGCAAGCGTTCGTCTGGGTTTCGCCACAGTTGTGCGATCTGGTCACACAGCCGCTGTCCGGCTGGTTCGGCCATTCCCGACAGTTCGACATGGCGCCGGGCTACGAGCCGAGCAGCGGCATCGCTCGCTACTTGTGCGGTACTCAACCGATCACCTCGTTGGCCATGGTCGAGTGCGGCCTGGAGATTTTTGCCCAGACCGACATGGCCAGCCTGCGCCGCAAATCCCTGGCGCTGACTGATCTGTTTATCCAGTTGGTCGAGCAGCGTTGCGCCGCACACGATCTGAAACTGATCACCCCGCGTGAACACGCCAAGCGTGGCAGTCATGTCAGCTTCGAACACCCGCAAGGTTACGCGGTGATCCAGGCCTTGATCGCCCGTGGCGTGATCGGTGATTACCGCGAGCCACGGATCATGCGCTTCGGTTTCACGCCGTTGTACACCAGCTTCACCGAAGTCTTTGAGGCGGTGCAGATCCTTGGCGAGATTCTCGATCAGAAGACCTGGGCGCAAGCGCAGTTCCAGGTTCGCCACAGCGTGACCTAAACCCCTCTCGTTGAGGCCCCTTAAAAGATCGCAGCCTGCGGCAGCTCCTACAGAAGCTGTGATCTTTTACGGTCTCCCGGTTTTACGAACCATGTGCTCTCTAAAAAAACACAATATTCAGAGGACAGAGAAATGACCGACACCCCCGGTTTTGAAACCATCTCCAAGCGTGAGCATGGCCTCAGGCGCCAGCTTACGTCGGGGCAGATGAGCATGATCGCGATTGGCGGTGCGATAGGCACCGGCCTGTTCATGGGCAGCGCCTACGCCATTGGTTATGCCGGGCCGAGCGTGCTGCTCAGCTATGCGATTGGCGCGATCATCACGCTGCTGTTGATGGGCTGTCTGGCGGAAATGACCGTGGCCCACTCGACCTCGGGTTCGTTTGGCGCGTATGCCGAATTCTATGTCAGCCCGTTGGCCGGGTTTCTGGTGCGCTACGCCTATTGGGCAGCGATTGTGCTAGCGGTCGGCACGGAGGTAACGGCGGTCGCGATGTACATGAAGTACTGGTTCGCCAACGTGCCCGAATGGATATGGATCGTCTCGTTCTCCAGTGTTCTGATCGTGTTAAACGCCATTAGCGTGAAGACCTTCGGCACGTTCGAGTACTGGTTCTCGACGATCAAGATCGGCGCGATTGTCGGCTTCATCATTCTCGCGGTGTACGTGGTGTTCGGCTCGGGTAATCCGGAATACGGCGTGCATCACTACACCAGCCATGGCGGATTTTTCCCCAATGGTTTTCAAGGGATGTGGGTGGCGGTGATCGTGTCGATCTTCAGTTACCTGAGCGTGGAAATGATCGCTGTAGCGGCCGGTGAAGCAGAAGATCCGGAGCGGGCGGTGAAGAAAGCCTTTCGCTCGACCATCGTGCGACTGGTGGTGTTTTACCTGCTGACCCTGGCCCTGATGTTGGCGATCGTGCCGTGGGTTCAGGCGGGGGTAGCGCAGAGTCCGTTCGTCACGGTCATGCAAACCATCGGCATTCCCGGTGCCACCGGGGTGATGAATTTCGTGATCCTGATTGCTGCCTTGTCGGCGATGAACAGTCAGCTCTACATCACCACGCGCATGATGTTCAGCCTGTCCCGTGGCGGTTACGCACCGAAGGCGATGGGCGCGTTGAGCAGGAGCGGCATCCCGCTCAACGCCTTGCTGCTGTCGAGTTCGGGCATTGCCCTGGCGACGCTGTTGAACGTGATGTACCCGGAAAGCTCCTTCACCTTGATGATGGCGATTTCCATGTTCGGCGCGATCTTCACCTGGTTCATGATCTTCTTCACGCACTACTGTTTCCGTCGTTACCACGAGCGTCACGGTGAACGGAAACTGTCGTTTCGCATGCGCCTTTTCCCTTACAGCACGCTGTTGGGGTTGGTGCTGATGGGCGCGGTGATGATCACTACCTATTTCACCGACGCCTTCAAAATGACCCTGGTGTTTGGGGTGCCGTTCCTGCTGATTCTTTCGCTGGTCTACGGGGTGCTCTTCAGAAAAACCAAGGCATTGGCCAGCACTCTCGGCAACGTCCCGGTTCCGTAGAAGCCGGCGGCCACGTGCTGATCAGCACGTGGCCGATGACGGGCTGAGCATGTCGATGCGACGGATATCGAAATCGCGTTCCAGATAATCCATGCGGTTTTCGAAGAACTGCTTCATGTGCGGCAGGTTCGAGTGCACGTCCAGATGCGCCCGGGATTGCCAGATCTCAAAGAAGATAAACAGCGTCGGGTCCTGCTGATCGCGCAGCATGTGGTACTCGATGCAGCCAGGTTCGGCGCGACTGGGTTCGACGTAAGCGCGGAACAGGGCTTCGAAGGCGTCGGCTTTTTCCGGACGGGTTTTGGCATGCAGGATGAAACCGTGTCGTTCGCTCATGTAGAACTCCTCAAGTCAGGGTTGAGAAAATTCTAAGACAACAATCTGCTGATGAATCGTGCGTTTTGGTCAAATGTATTTTGCCGACGTCGGGCTTATTCATTGGAAAGGGCATCGATAACCTGCCGCCATCAACGTTAAAACTTCCCGATTTCGCGACTTGTCCACAGCGTCGTGGATCGTACCCTGATGAGGCTTCCCATGAAAAAGGTTCTGTTGCTCAACGGTGGCAAGAAATTCGCCCACTCCGATGGTCGCTATAACGCCACCTTGCACGAAGCCGCCTTGAGTGTGCTGGATCGCGGCGGTGTCGACGTGAAAGTGACCCACATCGACGAGGGCTATGACATTGCTGAAGAAGTCGCCAAGTACCTCTGGGCCGACGTGATCATTTACCAGATGCCAGGCTGGTGGATGGGCGCGCCATGGACCGTGAAAAAGTACATCGACGAAGTCTTCACCGCCGGCCACGGCAGCCTCTACGCCAGCGACGGCCGGACCCGTTCCGACGCTTCGCAGAAATACGGCAGCGGCGGCCTGGTGCAGGGCAAACAGTACATGCTGTCGCTGACCTGGAACGCGCCACAGCAAGCCTTCGACGACCCGACCGACTTCTTCGAAGCCAAGGGCGTGGACGCGGTGTACTTCCCGTTTCACAAGGCCAATACCTTCCTGGGCATGAGCGGTCTGCCAACCTTCCTGTGTGTCGATGTGATGAAGCGGCCGAACATTGAGGCCGACGTCGCGCGCTACGAGCAGCACCTCAAGCAGGTGTTCAACTTGCTGGCGTGACCTGCGTTAGGCCCCGCATCCGGCTACTATCAAAGCTGTTTTGACTTAAGGGGCATACGTGAAAGCCAGATCCGATGAGTTGCAGATTTTCGTCTGCGTGATCGAGTGCGGTTCGATTTCTGCGGCGGCCGAACAGGTCGGGCAAACGCCCTCGGCGGTCAGCCGCACGCTGTCGCGTCTGGAGGCCAAGCTCGACACCACGTTGATCAACCGCACCACGCGGCGCATGGACCTGACCGAAGAGGGCAAGTACTTCTTCGAGCAGGCCAAGCTGATTCTCGACCAGATGGACGAGCTCGAAGAGCGCCTGTCCTCGCGCCACAAAACACCTTCCGGGCGGCTGCGGATCAACGCGGCGTCGCCGTTCATGCTGCACGCCATCGTGCCTTATGTTGATGAGTTCCGCCGTCTGTACCCGGACATCCAGCTGGAACTCAACAGCAACGACCTGATCATCGACCTGCTGGAACAAAGCACCGACATCGCGATCCGCATCGGGCCGTTGGCGGATTCGACCCTGCACGCGCGCTCGCTGGGGGGCAGCCCGCTGCACATCCTCGCCAGCCCCGCGTACCTGGAAAAACACGGCACGCCGACCACCGTTGCCGAGCTGGCCGATCACTCACTGCTGGGCTTCACCCAGACCGAAAGCCTCAACCACTGGCCATTGCGCCATGTGCATGGCGACCGCTGGCAGATTCAGCCGAGCCTCAGCGCTTCCAGCGGTGAAACCCTGCGCCATCTGGCGTTGCAAGGGCAGGGCATTGCCTGCCTGTCGCACTTCATGACCATCGATGACATCAAGGCCGGAAGGCTGAAGCCGCTACTGGCACAGGCCAACAGCGGTTATCGCCAGCCGATCAACGCGGTGTACTACCGCAACTCGCAACTGGCCCTGCGCATTCAGTGCTTCCTGGACTTCATCCAGAGCAAGCTGGCCGGTTATGCGAGCGAGGTGTTCGAAGGCTGATGCCAGCGCTTTCTCGGCATCGACTGACGAAGTCATGCCACTGACTGAAGAGCTGACGGCGTTCGGCGCGGTCTACGCCACCCATTTGCGCAGCGAGTTCGAGCCGGTGCTGGAGGCGATGAATTGGAGGCGTTCCAGCAGCAATTGCTGGCCAAGGATTATCGTTTCGCTCACCCACAGATTCAGGCCATGCCCTGGGGGAGCCAGGACATGACCATCAGCGATCCGTTTGGCAATCGGTTGGTGTTTACCAATGCTATTTGTGTTTGAACAGGTAAGACTTTGAAGGCGTGTTTCAGTCAGACGATGCGGTCAATGATCAGTACTGTTTATTTGATCTACAAGAGCGTTGTACATTGCGTAATCTTTGGAAGTGGTCCCGGTATAGATTCTGACCGTTTCGGGAATGATGCCGCTGCAATTGAAGCAGGCAGGAAATGGCTCAGAAGCGCCCTCACCAACTAATTTATGAGTAAGCAGACTCAGTTTCCCAAGCCCTACTTCCGCTTTTGGGGCGACCCCGTGCTGCCGCGGGGAAGCGATGGGGAGCTGGAGGCAGCGGCGCGAAAAGCCGTCGGATCGGCACCGGGCGTGCTGATGCATGTGGTCCAGGTTGCATGGGTTGCACGCGGTGTGATCCCGGCCTCGCGGAAGCTTGCGGCCGAATGGCCGGCTGCACTATTGGATTGGGCGCGGGTCGGGACCAGCCGGTTCGGCTTGACGGCCAGGCTGAGGAAAAGGGCGGAGGCGCTTGCGACAATCACCATCAGCAAAGCCTGGTTGGTGAAGAAGATGGGGTGGCTGCCGATATGCAGCAGCGGCTTATCCAAGCCGAAGATCGGCTTGATGGCGAACTGCTCCATCGGGTTCAGGTTCACGAACCGGTCTCCTTGCCATTCCCATCGTCCGAGACCTGCTTGGCAGCGATCTCGGCGTTAATCTCATGTGCAGCGCGCATCACATTGCGGATCCCCGCAGCTGCGCCCAGCACGAAAAACACGATCATGAAGGCCGGGCGGGTGTGATAACCGAAATGGCCGCAAAG
>CAYNGZ010000266.1:0-7985 GCA_964396695.1 uncultured Pseudomonas sp. | reverse complement strand
CCGTCGATCCAGTGGCCCATCGGGTGCTTGTAAAACGGCACGTTGTGGTCCGCCTTGCCTGACCGGGGGACGCTGTGGTCGCAATGGCAGCAGGCCAGCGAGCAGGGGCGCCGCGACGCTGATCTGCACGCTCAATTGCAACTGGTGCAAACCTGCGTCCGCGCGCTGCCGGCGATCCTGCGCGGTGAGCAGCAGGCCACCGGGGTGATGTTCCCCGACGGCTCAATGACACTGGTGGAGGGCATCTACAAAAACAACCGGGTCTGCGACTACTTCAACGCAGTGCTCGGCGAGGTGGTGGCCGAGGTCGCACGCCTTCAGGCGCAGAGCGGCAGGCCGCTGCGGATTCTGGAAATCGGCGCCGGTACGGGCGGCACCACCGCTGGGCTGATCGACACGCTGCGCCCGTGGCAACAAGGGATCGGCGAATACTGCTACACCGATGTGTCCCAGGCATTCCTGCGCCATGCCGAAACGCATTTCGCGCCCCAGGCACCTTACCTGCGTACGGCGATTTTCGATGTCGGCAAACCCTGCGCCGAGCAAGGCATCCGCTTGCAATACTATGATCTGGTGATCGCCACCAACGTGCTGCATGCAACGCCCGACCTGCGGCGCGCGCTGCAAAACACCAAAACCGCGCTGCGTCAGGGCGGTCTGCTGTTGCTCAATGAAATCAGCGACCGTTCGATGTTCACCCACCTGACCTTTGGCCTGCTCGAAGGCTGGTGGCTGCACAACGACACGGCGCTGCGCATTCCCGGTTGCCCCGGCCTGTATCCCGAGCGCTGGCAACACCTGTTGCAGACGCAGGGATTTGACGACATTGCCTTTCCGGCTTCGGCAAGTCATCCGTTGGGCCAGCAGATCATCGTCGCCGCCAGCGATGGCGTGGTGTGCCTGCCCGCACAGGCCGCCGCTGTCGTGGCGGTCGCCGAGCCGCAGGCGCCAGGCCCTGTCCCGAAAGCAGATATCGATGAAGACGTGTTGGCGGGGCAATGTCGGCAACTGATCACCGAGGTGTTGTCGAAGCTGGTGAACATGGCGCCCGAGCGTTTGCAGCGCGACACCGCGTTTGATCGCTATGGCATCGATTCCATCTTGCAGATCAGCCTGATTCAGGCGCTCGAGAAAAGCACCGGCGAGCTCTCGCGCACCGTTCTGTTCGAACACAACACCATCAATCAGCTGACGAATTACCTGCTGACCGAACATCGTCCCGCGCTGGCCAGCTATTTTACGCCGGTTCGGCAGGCTGAATGCCCGGTGGCGGCGCAGCCCGTTGCGCCGCTCGCGGTCGCTCGTCACACCCCGGCCAGGCCCGCGCCGCAACAGTCAAACAGCGTTGGAGCGCCGGTAACAAACCGCGACATTGCAATTATCGGGGTCAATGGACGTTACCCGATGGCGGCTGATCTGGACGGCTTCTGGGACAACCTGCGCAATGGTCGTAACTGTGTCAGCGAGGCCGATGGTCGACGTTGGTCAACGGCCTTGAACACAGACGAGTGCTACTACGGCGGCTTCCTGGAACAGGTTGAGGCCTTTGATCACGGCCTGTTCGGGATTTCCGATACCGAGGCGCAGCACTTTTCGCCAGAGTTGCGGCAGATGCTGGAAGTGGCCTGGCTGACCTTCGAGAGCGCCGGTTACAACAGCGATGCGCTGGCCCGGTTTCAGCAGGGCGATACGGCGGCGGTCGGGGTGTTTA
The DNA here is from genome assembly GCA_964396695.1 of uncultured Pseudomonas sp. Classification (GTDB taxonomy): domain Bacteria; phylum Pseudomonadota; class Gammaproteobacteria; order Pseudomonadales; family Pseudomonadaceae; genus Aquipseudomonas. The sequence continues at coordinate 6,274 of CAYNGZ010000266.1, read as the reverse complement.
TCGGTTCGATGTACAACCAGTCGCCGTTGCGCGGAAGCAGTCCTGCACACGCGGCGATCAAGGCCAATGTCACCGATTGGCAGATCCCCAACCGGATTTCCCACTACTTCGATCTCAAGGGCCCGAGCCTGGCGGTCAACACGGCGTGCGCCAGTTCGATGTCGGCGATCCACCTGGCCTGCCAGAGCATTTTGCAGGGCGACTGTGCAATGGCGATTGCCGGTGGCGTCAACCTGATCCTCGATCCGTCCAGATACCAGACTCTCAAGCTGGCCAACTTCCTCGGCAGTTCGGGCCTGAGTCGCGGCTTCGGCCAGAGCGACGGCATGCTGCCGGGTGAAGGCGCCGGCGCCGTGCTGCTCAAACCATTGGCGGCTGCAGAGGCCGATGGCGACCGGATTTACGGGGTGATCAAGAGCACCGGCCTCAACCATGGCGGCGGCAAACTGATGTACTCGGCGCCCAACACCCGCCAGCAAACCCGCTTGATCGCCGAGACCATCCAGCGCGCAGGCCTGCAACCGGCGCAAATCAACTACGTTGAAGCGGCGGCCAACGGCTCGGAACTGGGTGACCCGATTGAAGTGGCGGCATTGAAAAAGGTCTTCGGCGAACTGCCGCCCGGCACCTGCGCGCTGGGCACGGTAAAGTCGAATATCGGTCACCTTGAGGCGGCATCGGGGATTTCCCAACTGACCAAAGTGCTGCTGCAACTGCAACACCGGCAGTTGGCGCCTTCGATCAATGCCGAGCCGCTGAACCCGCATATTCGCCTCGAGGGCAGCGCCTTTTACCTGCAACAGCGGGCCTCGCCCTGGGCGGCTGATGGCAGCGGCCAGCCGCGCCGTTGCCTGATCAATTCTTTTGGGGCCGGCGGCACCTACGCCAGTCTGGTGGTCGAGGAATATCAGGATGCTCGACCGTCGTTCACGAGGACGGGTGGCGAGCAGCTGCTGATTGTCGCCGCAGCCAGCCGGGGCAGCCTGTTGGCCTATCTGAAAAGTCTCCAGACATTAATCGTTGCGGATTCGACTTTCGATCTGTCAGATCTGGCCTACAGTTTAGCCCTGCGTGAACACCGTCTGGCCCATCGCGCCGCGCTCGTGGTCGACGACAGCCAGCAACTGCGGGCACGGCTGCAATTATTGCTGGCGGGCACACCGGATGGGGGCTGTTGGCTATCACCGGTTGATGGCATTGAAGAGGGCGAGCCAAGGATCGCGTCGGGGTCACTGATGCAGAGGGGAGAAGCCTGGTGTCGCGGTGTCGAGCTGAGTATCCCGGCGCTGTACCCGGACGGCGGCAACCGGATCGCGCTGCCCGGCTATGAGTTTGAGCATCCACTGGCGCCACCGCAGCCTGGCACAGCGCCACCCGCGTTGTTCTCCAGCGAACTGTATCGGCGCATCAGCAGCGGCGAACTGGACGCCGCGCAATTTGAACAACTGCTTACGACCTCAACCAATGAACAGGGAACGTTATGAGCCAGATTCAAGACACCACCGTACCCGCGCAAAGTGATGCAGTTGTTGGCCAGCAGGCGGCCCGGCTCGCTCATTCGATTGCCGGCAACGTGAAGATGAAAGACGGTTTCCCGGTCATGCCCGGTAAAATTCCCTTGCTTGGTCATGTGCACAAGATCGGCAAGGACGCGCTCGGTGAGCTGCGTCAGGCCGAGGCGGCGTGCGGGCCGATCTTTTGGACTTATTTCGGCACCCAGCTGCCGGTGCTGCAAATCATGGACGAGGCCGGCCTGGAGATCCTGCAGAACAAGTACACCGACAATTCGTTCCTGCGCGAACAGATGCCGGTGATTACCGGAGAGGCCATGAACGCGTTTGATGGCCCGCGCCATCGCAATGCACGGCGGGCCAGCACCGATGCGTTTACCCCCAAGGGGCTGACCCGCGCGCAGGTGGGCCAGTTCATCGTGGACACCATCGATCAACGCCTCAAGCGCTGGAGCAGCGAAAGCAAACTGGCGATTTTTCCGCAGACCAAGGACATCGCCCTGGAAGTGGTGTTCCGCATTCTGGGCATTGAGACGCACGAGCTGGAGTTGTGGCGCCACCAGTACGAAGAGTTTTTCTTGGGCATGATTCCACTGAAGGTCAACCTGCCCGGGTTCCCGGCGTGGCGCTGTCGAAAGGCGCGAGGCTGGCTGGAACAGCGGGTGGCGCAGATTGTCGCGACCACACGGGCCAACAATGACCACGATAGCCTGGTCGGGGCGATGATCTTCGGCCGTGATGACCATGGCAACGGCATGTCCGAGGTCGAGTTGGTCCATAACATCCTCGGCCTTGGCTTTGCCGGTTCGGAAACCACCGCCGCCGTGATGGCCTGGTCGGCGTTGATGCTGTCGCAGCATCAGGATATCTGGCAGCAGTTGTGTGAACAGGTCGCAGGGCTCGACAGCATGCCCTTTACCCACGAGGAACTGATCAAACAGGTACCACTGGCCGAGGGGATATTCCGCGAAACCATGCGCCTCTATCCGCCGGCGCCTTTTGAAATGCGCAAGGTACACACTGAGTTCGAATTGATGGGGCGCACGATTCCGGCCGGGGTGATGGCCGGGGTCAGCTTACTGCATGTTTCGCGCAACCCCGAGCGCTACCCGGATCCCGACAACTGGCAGCCGGAACGCTGGCTGGGTCTGGACCGTGCGCTGAACCAGGTGGAAACCTGCCAGTTTGGCGGCGGTCCCCATGCGTGCCTCGGGCGGCATGTCGCCGCGCTGGAGATCACCCTGTTTATCGCGATGCTGGCCCGGGAGCTGGGACCCAAGGGCATCGTGCCGCGTCTGGTGGGCAAGATGCCGCCGCCGGCCTACCTGCCATTTTTACGTCCCTCGAACAAAGCGTTCCTCGACCTCAGCGGCGCCTGATCGGGCAGGGCGCACATCGTATTTGCGGTATTGCAGGCAATATCAGAACCAGGGATTGGAGAGAGCAGTGGACAGTAAAATCAGGGTTCTGCACGGAAAAATCCAACGGCAGGAAATCAGCGTCGAACAAGCGGCGCTGGAATTCGAGAAGCTCAGAGCCGGCGCTCGCCACGACCCGGTGCCGCGTCTGATCGAGGCCCCACCGGCCAGCGCCGACCTGATCGCCGCCGCTGTCTATCGCTACGACGAACCGTACCTGCGCGATCACCAGTTCAATCACCAGCAGATTCTGTTGGGGCTGACTTATGCCAGCCTGGCGCTGGAGCACGGTCTGGGCCAGCTCGCCGAGGGTGAAGCGCTGCAACTGAAAAAACTGACGTTTGCCGCACCCATCGCGCTGGTCGAGGGCGAGCAGCTTGAAGTGGCGATCCGTGCCAGCCAGCCCGGGTTCGAGGCAGTGTGCCGTCGTACGCCGCTGGCGCTCTGGCAAGTGGTGGCCAGAGGCGAACTGTCGGCGGTCGCTGTCGAACGCCAGCAAGTGTCGCCTGCTGAACTCATGATCGGTATGACGGCGGTGGAATTGGCTTCGATCTACCAGATCAGCGAGCACATCCACATTGGCGAGAGCTATCGCACCCTGCAAGCGCTCTACCAGCAGCCGGACGGCTGTCAGGCGCTGTCGCGGGTGGCGCTTAGCGATGCGCGCCACTACGGCCTGCATCCATTGCTGATCAACAGCGCTTTTCTGACAATCATTCCCCTGCTGGCCGGGGAGCAACTCGTCAGCCATTACATACCCCTAGGGATCAAATCCCTGACGTTTCATCGGCGCCAGGCACCGGCAACCGGCTGGATCCACGCCCGTCTGGTGAAGAACTCCGGCGAACTGGTGTTGTTTGATGCCGAGCTGTACGGCGACGACGGCGCATTGATCGCTCAGTTCACGGGCTGCTCGTTGAAGCGGCTGCGCGGTGCCCATCTGGTTGATCAGGCTGAGCCGCGCGCTGTTGAGATCGCCGGCAGCAGCGCAGCGGTCGAAGACTATCTGCTGACCCAGTTGCACGCCATCGGCGCCAGCCAGATTGGAAAAAAACAACGCCAGCGTAACCTGATGGACTTGGGACTTGAGTCCATGCAACTGGTCAATCTGGCGCAACGTATCGCCAGCGCGGCGCTGATCGAGCTGGAACCCACGGTGTTTTTTGAATACCCGAGCATCGCCGAGCTGGCGATGTTTCTCTGGCAGGAGCACCGCACGGCGTTCACCCCGTTGCTGGGCGAGCAGGGGATGACGACCGGGATTATCCCGATGACTGAACCCGCCGCCACTGCGCACACGAGCAACAATCCTCAGACCGATATCGCAATTATCGGAATGCACGGGCAGTTCGGCGAGGCCGGCGACCTGGATCAGTTCTGGCGCAACCTCTGGCAGGATCTCGAACTGATCAAGCCAGTGCCGGCGGATCACTGGGACATTTCTCCGTGGTTCGATGCCGATCCCGACGCCAAAGACAAAACCTATTCCCGCTGGGGCAGTTTTATCGACGACGTCGACAAGTTCGACGCCGGCTTTTTCAACATGTCTCGCCGCGAAGCCCAGTGGATGGATCCACAGGTGCGCCTGCTGCTGCAGAGCGCCTACACCAGCGCCGAGAATGCCGGGGTGATCCAGTGTTTGCGCGGCAGCAATACCGGTGTGTTCATCGGTTCCTGTTTCAACGAGTACCTCGACAAGATCAGCGAACTTGGCCTGCCAATGGACCCATACATCGCCACTGGCAGCGGCACGATCGCGGCCAACCGGATTTCGTTCTGGTTCGACTTCAAAGGCCCTAGCCTGATGTTCAACACGGCCTGTTCCTCGTCGCTGGTTGCGTTGCATGCCGCCTGCGTGGCGTTGCGTAACGGCGAGTGCGCGATGGCGTTTGTCGGTGGCAGCAACTTGTTGCTGTCGTCCTGGCACTACCGCTATTTTTCGGCGATCCGCGCGCTGTCGCCGACGGGGCGTTGCCACACCTTTGACGCCCGTGCCGACGGCTATGTGCCGGGTGAATGCGTCGCCACGCTGTTGCTCAAACCGTTGTCACAGGCGCTGGCCGATGGCGATCCGATCCACGGCGTGATCAAGGGTTCGGCGGCGCTGCATGGCGGTTACACACCTTCGCTGACGGCGCCGAGCGTGTCGGGAGAGGAAAACGTGATCGTGCATGCCTGGCAGAACGCCGGTATCGATCCACGCACCCTGAGTTACATCGAGGCCCACGGCACCGGCACCCGTCTTGGCGACCCGATCGAGATCAATGCGCTCAAGCGCGCCTTTGCGCGCTATACCGACGATCGGGGTTTCTGCCATATCGGCTCGGTCAAGGCCAACATCGGCCATACCGAGGGCGCAGCCGGCATCGCCGGGGTGCTCAAAGTGCTGCAGCAGATGAAGCACAGGAAACTGCCGGCGCTGGGGCATTTCAAAGAGCAGAACGCTCATATCAAACTCGAAGACTCGCCGCTGCTGATCGACACCGAGGGCCGCGACTGGCCGGAGCAAGACACACCACGGCGGGCCGGGATCAGCTCCTTCGGCTTTTCCGGCACCAACGCCCATGCGGTACTGGAGGAATATCGCGAGCAACGCCAATTTGCCACGCATCAGGGACAGCGGGTGCTGGTGCCGTTGTCCGCACGCAATGAACAACGCCTGCGAGAGCAGGTGGTGCGGTTACTGGAACACCTGAGGCAGCACACGCCGGACCTCGCTGCACTGGCGTACACCCTCCAAACCGGGCGAGAGGCGATGGCGGCGCGGGCGATTTTCATGGTCGACAGCCTTGAACAGTTGCAACACCGGCTGCAAGCCTGGATCGCTGGCGAGCGCGATATCGATTTTGCTGCACCGGTCATGACCGCCGAACAGGCCCTGGCCGGTGCTGACCTGCGGCAGCTGGCAGCGCTGTGGCTTGCGGGTGCTGACAATGAGGAAAATATCGACTGGTCGCGTCTCTATGGCGCGGGGCGGCATCCAGCACGAATCAGCCTGCCGGGTTACGCCTTTGCCAGGGAACGCCACTGGCTGGAAGCGCCGACGCCAACCGCCGACAGCACGTTGCTCACTTACACCGAACAATGGCTTTCGGTCGAGGAACCGGTTGGAGGGAGCGGGATAAAGCGGGTGATCTGCTTGTTGGCTGAACCTCGGCTACGCCAGCTACTGGTCCGTGAAGTCCGCGACCTGAGCCCGCACACCGAGCTGCTCTTTATCGCTGCCGGTGATGCCAATGGCCGCGATGAGGATGGCCATTACCGCGTAGCGGCGCACGACCTGCAACAGTTGCAGGAAGGACTGCAACAGGCGCTATCGACCCACGGCGCGACCCGGATTGTGTA
>CAYNGZ010000265.1:554-7994 GCA_964396695.1 uncultured Pseudomonas sp. | reverse complement strand
ATCAATAAGTTATTTTTTGTTCCATAAGAGCTGCCGAAGGCTGCGATCTTTTCCGAAGGGCGGTGCGGTCTTGAATCACTGGGCCCAAGGCGACCGGCGCGAATCGTTCAGTCCGATCAGGTAGCTGTCGCCACCCAACTGGCCCATCTGTTGCCGAATCCAGCTTGCGCGCCTCAACACATAAGGGCTCGGGTGGCTGGCGCTCCAGACCCGCGGGTTTGGCAGCACAGCGGCCAGCAAACTGGCTTGCTGACGGCTCAGCGAGCGGGCGCTGACACCAAAGTGATGCCGGGCAGCCGCCTCGGCGCCAAACACCCCGTCATCCCACTCAACGCTGTTGAGGTATACCTCGAGAATCCGCTGCTTGGGCCAGAGCACCTCGATCAGCCCGGTGAACCAGGCTTCCAGGCCCTTGCGCAGCCAACTGCGGCCGGACCACAGGAACAGGTTCTTCGAGACTTGCTGACTCAAGGTGCTGGCACCACGGATTGAGCCGCCGAGTTCATTGTGGGCCAGCGCTGCCTGAATCGCCCCGAAGTCAAAACCCCAGTGCTCGGGGAATTTCTGATCTTCGCCGGCCATCACCGCGACCTTCAGGTCATCGGAGATGTTCTCCCACGGCTGCCAGTTGCGCTGTACGTCGATAGGCTCGTCATCGACCCAGGATTCGATCTTGCGCTCAACCATCAGCGCCGTCCCCGGAGGCGGAACGACGCGAAACACCAACACCAGCAACACGCTGCCAACCGCGAACCAGAACAGGGCTTTCGTGAAGCGGCGGAACAATAAACGCAGCATAGAGATGGCTTGGCCGAACCGGTGGAGCGGGCCATTATACAGACCCTGTTGAATGATTCTGACTGGAGTTCCTCATGCTGCGTGGCTTTCTGATGCTGGCTGCATTTTTCGGTTTCACTGGCGTAGGCCTGGGCGCGTTTGCCGCCCATGGCCTTAAAGACCGCCTGAGTGCCGAATACCTGGCGATTTTCCACACCGGCGTCACCTACCAGTTGGTGCATACCCTGGCGCTGTTCGGCGTGGCACTGCTGGCCACGCAGGTGCCCGGGCGTTTGATCACCTGGGCCGGCGCATCATTTGCCATCGGCATCCTGCTGTTTTCCGGCAGCCTGTACCTGCTCACCCTGACCGGTGTCAGCAAGCTCGGCATCGTTACGCCATTTGGCGGTCTGGCGTTCCTCGTGGGCTGGCTGTGCCTGGGGATTGCCGCCTGGCGCCTGAGCTGACTAAGGGGGCGTTCTCAATTAGTTTCCCCGCCACGCCGGGTCTGCTGTTGTGCAGGGCAAGGCGCGAGAAGCGTGGTTTGGTCATTCCAAATAAGCTTCGAGCAACGCAGCCCTGCACAACAGCAGGCCCGGCCCTTCGGGTTGTGCCTTAAAGCGGGCCAGGCTGCGTTGCAGGCCTTGGAAAGGGAATAACCATTCCCAGCGGCCTGCGCCTTGCCTGGCCCGCGTTAAGGCGACAACGTGGCGGGGAAACTAATTGAGAACGCCCCCTAAGGGTCCATTTAAAGACGAATGGCTTGGGTCGGCCTGGCTGATCGGGCTAGAATGTTGGCCCCTAAAAATGATGGCGGCATCCGGCATGCGCATTCAGTTGAACGGCGAATCCTTTGAACTGCCCGACGGTGAAACCGTTGCGGCCCTGCTGACTCGTCTGGACCTGACCGGACGCCGGGTGGCGGTCGAGCTCAATCTGGATATCGTCCCGCGCAGCCAGCACGCTGAAACAACGCTGAACGACGGTGATTCGGTCGAAGTCGTACACGCCATCGGTGGCGGCTAGTCGTCCACAGACGATTCCCGCGCCCCACGCGCATTCTGCAAGAACCTCACCCCAACAGAGGATTTCCGATGAGCAACGTTCGCAGCGACAAGCCTTTCGTCCTGGCCGGTCGTACTTACCAGTCGCGTTTGCTGGTAGGTACCGGTAAGTACCGTGACATGGAAGAAACCCGCCTGGCCATCGAAGCCTCGGGGGCGGAGATCGTCACCTTCGCCGTGCGCCGCACCAACCTCGGTCAGAACCCGGGCGAACCGAACCTGCTCGAAGTCCTGTCGCCGGATCGCTACACCTTCCTGCCGAACACCGCCGGGTGCTTCGACGCTAGCGAGGCTGTGCGCACTTGCCGCCTGGCCCGTGAGCTGCTCGGCGGCCACAACCTGGTGAAGCTGGAAGTGCTGGCGGACCAGAAAACCCTGTTCCCCAACGTGATCGAAACCCTCAAGGCCGCCGAAGTGCTGGTCAAGGAAGGTTTCGACGTGATGGCCTACACCAGCGATGACCCGATCATTGCCCGTCAACTGGCGGAAATCGGCTGCATCGCAGTCATGCCGCTGGCCGGTCTGATCGGCACGGGCCTGGGGATCTGCAACCCGTACAACCTGCAGATCATCCTCGAAGAAGCCAAGATCCCGGTGTTGGTGGATGCGGGTGTCGGTACGGCTTCCGACGCAACCATCGCCATGGAACTGGGTTGCGAAGCGGTGCTGATGAACTCGGCCATTGCCCACGCCCAGCAGCCGATCATGATGGCTGAAGCCATGAAACACGCCATTGTGGCAGGTCGTCTGGCGTACCTCGCCGGGCGCATGCCGAAAAAACTCTATGCCAGCGCCTCCTCGCCGCTGGATGGTCTGATCAAGTAAGAGCCATTGATGACTGAATCGAACGACACGCCAATCCAGACGGAAGCAGGCGACGAGCGCCAACACCGCCGCATCAAAAGTTTCTTGATGCGCGCCCGGCGCATGACCGAAGGACAACAACGCGGCCTGGAGCAGGGGGCGCCGTTGTTCGTCCTGCCGCTGGCCGATGCGCCGGTGGACTTCGACCAGGTGTTCGGCCGTTCGGCGCCGCGCTCGCTGGAGATCGGCTTCGGGATGGGCCATTCCCTGCTGGAAATGGCTGCGGCTGCGCCGGATCAGGATTTCATTGGCGTTGAAGTGCACCGTCCAGGTGTTGGCGCGCTGCTCAATGGCGTGCTGACTCAGGGCCTGACTAACCTGCGGGTCTACGATTGCGATGCGATCGAAGTGCTCAACCGTTGCGTGGCCGACAACAGCCTCGATCGCCTGATGCTGTTCTTCCCGGACCCGTGGCACAAGAGCCGTCACCACAAGCGTCGTATCGTTCAGGCGTCGTTCGCTGAACTGGTGCGCAGCAAGTTGAAAGTCGGCGGTGTGCTGCACATGGCTACCGACTGGGAACCTTATGCCGAGTACATGCTGGAAGTGATGAACGTCGCGCCGGGCTACCGCAACCTCGCCGAAGACGGCAAGTGCGTGCCGCGCCCAGCCGAGCGCCCGATCACCAAGTTCGAACGCCGCGGCGAACGTCTTGGGCATGGCGTGTGGGATTTGAAGTTCGAAAAACTGGCTTAAGCTTTACGCAATACTGAATGTGGGAGCGGACTTGCTCGCGAAGGCGGCGTAACAGTCAACAGAGATGTTGAATGTTATGACCTCTTCGCGAGCAAGCCCGCTCCCACATTTGTTTGGTGTCGGGTTTGGAATCAGCGGCGGTCGGCGACGACGCCGATCAACACCAGTACCACCAACAACACCGGCGCCAGGCTGTAGTTGTTGAACTGGCTCAGGCCGCGAACAATCCACGGTGTGGCGTAGATCAGTGCAGCGCCGCTGCCGATCATGCACAGCAGGGCCATCAACGGGACGCGCAAGGCGCCGGCGATGCTGCCCAGACGTTGCTCGACCCAGCCTTTGATATCCGCGCCAAACAGCACCAGCAGGCAGCCCACCAGTGCCAGGGCGATTTCCGACAGGTTGCTGCGGCTCCAGCGGGACACGGTAGCAAGCAGATCCAGTACCAAATCCATTCGAATTCCTTATGTCAGAAAATTCTGCAGCAAATCATTGAGGAACAACTGTCCGCGTATCGTCGCCGCCAGACGTGACGGTTCGACCAGCAACAAGCCACTTTGTTCGGCCTCGCGACGGCCTTGCGCCAGGCTCTCCAGCGTCAGGCCGGTGCGCTCCGGATACAGCCGCGCCTCGACACCTTCAGTCAGACGCAGGGCGTTCATCAGGAACTCGAACGGCAGCTCTTCGTTGGTCAGGGCTTTCTCACCCGCCATAAAGCTTTTGGCCGGGTTGAGGTAGTCCTTCGGCAGGCGAGTCTTCCAGGTGCGGACAATGCGCCCGTCCGGATGGCTGAGCTTGCCGTGGGCCCCGGCGCCAATGCCGATGAAGTCTCCGAAACTCCAGTAGTTGAGGTTATGCCGCGCCGGGCGACCGGGTTGGGCATAGGCCGACACTTCGTATTGGGCGTAACCGTGTTCGGCCAACAGCGCCTGACCGGCCTCCTGAATATCCCACAGGGTGTCGTCTTCCGGCAGGGTTGGCGGCTGATTCCAGAACACCGTGTTTGGCTCCAGCGTCAGCTGATACCAGGACAGGTGGGTCGGCCTCAATGCAATGGCCTGGCGCAAGTCGCCCAGGGCATCCTCCAGCGACTGATCGGGCAAGCCGTGCATCAGGTCCAGATTGAAGTTATCAAACCCGGCCTGGCGGGCCATGTCAGCGGCGCGAATCGCTTCATCGCCGTTGTGGATCCGGCCCAGCGCCTTGAGTTTCTCTTGCTGGAAGCTCTGGATGCCGATCGACAGGCGATTGATGCCCAGGGCGCGGTAAGCGACGAACTTTTCCTGCTCGAAGGTTCCCGGATTGGCTTCGAGGGTGATTTCGATGTCGCTGGCAAACGGGATTCGCTGCTCCACACCTTTGAGCAAGCGGCCCAACGCTTGCGCGCTGAACAGGCTGGGTGTGCCGCCACCGAAGAAGATCGAACTCAGTTCACGGCCATAAACCGCGTGCAGGTCTTGATCGAGGTCGGCCAGCAGGGCGTCCACGTACTCTTCTTCCGGCAGCACGGGGCCGGCGGTGTGGGAGTTGAAGTCGCAATAAGGGCATTTGCGTACGCACCATGGAATGTGGATGTACAACGCCAGCGGCGGCAACTGGGGCAGGGCCGCGCGGGGTGATTGCGCACCGCCGAAGATCAGCGGCGACGCAGGTGCGGTATGGGTCATTTCAGGCTCAGACGCTGGCGCAGCAAATCCATTGCACGGGCGCGGTGGCTGAGCTGGTTTTTCTCGGCCGGGATCAGTTCGGCGCTGGAGCACTCGCGCTCCGGCACCCAGAACAGCGGATCGTAACCAAAGCCGTGCTCACCGCTGGCTTCGGTCAGGATGCGCCCATGCCACAGACCTTCGCAGAGAATCGGCAGCGGATCATCGGCGTGGCGCACCAGTGCCAGCACGCAAACGAACTGGGCGCCACGCTCGGCTTCAGGGACGTCCTTGAGTGCATCCAGCAGCTTGGCATTGTTCGCGGCATCGCCCCGGCCATCGGCGTAACGCGCCGAGTAGATACCGGGTGCACCGCCAAGGAAGTCCACGGCCAGCCCTGAATCATCGGCCAGCGCCGGCAAGCCGGAGATGCGTGAGGCGTTGCGGGCCTTGAGAATGGCGTTTTCGACGAACGACAGGCCGGTTTCTTCAGGTTCGACGCTGCTGAACTCGCCAATCGAGCGCAGGTGCACCGACTCGCCGAGCATGGCCTGGAGTTCTTTGAGTTTGCCGGCGTTATGGCTGGCCAATACGAGTTGCGTGAAGTTGATCATTCGCCAGGGAAGAGCTCTTGGTTGAAATTGATGGTGTTTATTTTGTCGCCGGTTTGCACCTTGATTTCGAAGGTGCGGACTTCTTGCTGATCCACCGGGAACTGGGCGATATAGTAGACCGCACCTGTTTCGGTGATCTGTTTGAACTTCAGCGGGACGCTTTGGCTGGTCAGGTCTTTCACTGTGCCGGTGACATTGGCGATCAGCGGTTTTCCGGCCTTGATCACCGACACATTGATCACGCCCTGATTCTTGCTGCGGACCAGCTCGGCGTTTTTGGCGATATCGGGCGTCAGATAGGTGGAATTGAAGGTGTTGTAGTGCACCGTCACGTCACCGAAGGTTTCCTGGCGCTCGCCTTTGATGGGTTCGGCGGCCATGGCGCTGACGCTCAGGCAGGCCGTTAAAAGAAGCAGGGCTAGACGACCCATGATCGTTCTCCTCGAAATTACCCGGTTAGACCGCTACCTGGTGATCCGGCAGGCCAGGACTGCTGACGCGGTAGATGCCAATCTCACCTAATAGATTAGGCCATAGCTTACTGGCCCACCCGTGTCGGTGTTGTTGATCGACAGCAAGCCGATCGATGACCTTGGCTTCACGTTCGCGGCACAGCGCTTCAAAGTCTGCAAAGGTGCAGAAGTGGATGTTCGGTGTGTTGTACCAGGTGTACGGCAAAAACTCCGAAACCGGCATCCGGCCCTTGCTCGCCAGGTACCAGCGGCAGCGCCAGTGACCGAAGTTGGGGAAGGTGATGATGCACTGACGACCGACCCGCAGCATTTCGTCGAGGATCTTGTCCGGGTAATGCACGGCTTGCAGAGCCTGGGTCATCACCACGATGTCGAAACTGTTGCTGGCAAAGTTGCCCAGGCCCTTGTCCAGGTCCTGCTCGATGACGTTGATGCCCTTGGCCACGCACTCGGCGATGTTGTCCGCGTCGTTTTCCAGGCCGTAGCCGGTGACTTGCTTGTTGTCGCGCAGCCAGGTCAGCAGCTCGCCGTCGCCGCAACCGAGGTCGAGCACGCGGCTGCCGGCGGGGATCCATTCCTGGATGATTTCCAGATCAGCTCTCATGGCTATCTCACAACGTAATTCGGTTCATGTAATTGCGAAACGCCTGCAAGTAGCGCGGGATCGGAATCAGGAAGGCGTCGTGGCCTTGCGGAGCGTCGATCTCCAGGTAGCAAACGTCTTTCCTGGCCGCCATCAGCGCGTCCACCAGTTCCCGCGAGCGAGCGGGGGAGAAGCGCCAGTCGGTGGTGAAGGACATTACGCAGAACTTGGCCTGGGCTGCCTCGAAGGTTTTCGCCAGGTTATCGTCGAAATTCGCCGCCGGATCGAAGTAGTCCAGCGCTTTGGTCATCAGCAGGTAGGTGTTGGCGTCGAAACGCCCGGAGAACTCTTCGCCCTGATAACGCAGGTAGCTTTCGACCTGGAACTCGACGCTGTGGAAGTCGTAGTTGAGCTTTTCACTCTTCAGGCCACGGCCGAATTTCTCGCCCATGGAATCGTCCGACAGGTAGGTGATGTGCCCGACCATTCGCGCCAGCATCAGCCCGCGCTTGGGGATCACGCCCTGTTCCTGGAACGAACCGCCATGGAACTCCGGATCGGTGAGGATCGCCTGACGCGCCACTTCGTTGAAGGCGATGTTCTGCGCCGACAGTTTAGGCGCCGAGGCAATGGCCATGCAGTGACGGATGCGATCAGGGTAAGTGATGGTCCATTGCAGCGCCTGCATGCCGCCCAGGCTGCCGCCGATCACGGCGGCCCACT
>CAYNGZ010000265.1:0-544 GCA_964396695.1 uncultured Pseudomonas sp. | reverse complement strand
GGGAAGGCCGCCGCGCGAATCGTACGGCGAAAGCCGATCCGGTCCGCGAGACGCGCCTGGCTGTGGACCCAGTCTTCCACGGTCAACACCGGGAAATCGGCGCCGAACGGCTTGCCGGTGTCCGGGTTGATGCTGCTCGGGCCGGTGGAACCGTTGCAGCCGCCGAGGTTGTTCAGGCTGATGACGAAGAACCTGTTGGTGTCGATAGGTTTGCCGGGGCCGATGCAACTGTCCCACCAACCGGGTTTGCGGTCATCAACGCTGTGAAAACCGGCGGCGTGATGGTGGCCAGACAAGGCATGACAGATCAGCACGGCGTTGCTCGCCGTGGCGTTCAGCGTGCCGTAGGTTTCATAGATCAGGTCATAGGCTGGCAATGAGCGGCCGCAGGCCAGGGCCAGGGGCTCGCTGAAGTGCGCCACTTGCGGCGTCACCAGACCAACAGAATCGGCGGGAAAGGCAGTTGGCATCGACCCTGCTCTCGTTGAAATGAGGCGTAAGGCTAAAGACCACTTTGGCTAGCGGCCGACACAGGGGGGGGCCG
>CAYNGZ010000264.1:4747-8015 GCA_964396695.1 uncultured Pseudomonas sp. | reverse complement strand
GGCTCAAGATTTTATTCACGCCTACCCTGTAGACTGCGCACAGCCAACCTATTGTCATGGGCAGCGCTTCACCGAGCGGCCCGATAAGAACAAGCCAGAAGGATCATTTATGTCCCGCACCGATCAGCCGGCTACCGCCGAGACCACGCCGCAAAGCGACCTCGCCAGCCCCCCGATCAATGCCGAGCGCTTGCTGCAGCTGATCACCAACGAATACGAAAACCTGCCGCGCCAGCTCAAACGCATCGCCAGCTACATGAGCCAGCAAAGCGACCGGATCATGGTCGACCGCATCAGCGACATCGCGCGCGAATGCGAAGTGCACCCCTCGGCCATCGTGCGCTTCTCCCAGCGCTTCGGGTTCAGCGGTTTCAGCGAAATGCAGGCATTGTTCCGCGAGGCGTACACCCACAAGACCACGCCGGTGCAGAACTACCAGCAGCGCATTCGCAGCATGATTGCCAACAAGTCGCAGAAGGCCAGCGGCGGCGATCTGGCGCGCGAGTGCATCGACGCCACGCTGTCGGGCATCGAACGCCTGGGCCTGGAACTGGATGACCAGTCTTTCGAGAAAGCCGTGGACCTGGTGGTGAATGCCGACAACATCTACGTGGTCGGGGTGCGCCGCTCGTTCGCGGTGGCCGATTATCTGGTCTACAACCTGCAACACACCAACAAACGCATTCACCTGGTCTCGGGACTGGGCGGCAGCTACCGCGAGCAAATGCGCAGCGTGCGGGCCAATGACCTGGTGATCGCCATCAGCTTCACGCCCTACGGCAAGGAAACCCAACACTGCCTGCGCATCGCCCAGCACCATCAGGCAAAAACCCTGATCATCACCGACAGCAACCTGTCGCCGCTGGCCAAACGGGCGAACACGGTGCTGCTGGTCAATGAAGGTTCTTCGTTTGCGTTCCGCTCATTGAGTGCGACCTTGTGCCTGTGCCAGGCGCTGTTCATCGCCGTGGCCTATCGCCTGGAGCTGAAGATGGATGAGATTCACGAGCAGGTCGGGTTCGAGGACTGACCCTCAGCGCCATGATGGGTATGGGCCTGCAATGAGCCCGGCACCCCGGCACGATTCAGCCCGCCGCTCTCGATCCAGGCCTGGGTCGACTGATAAGCGCGCTGCAGCAGTTGATCGGTCTGGGTGAAATCGAACACCGAAATCCCCAACGGACAGAGCGGCGCGACCACATGGATCGCCGCTCGCGGTGAGTACAGCTCAATGTCGCGCACCAGTTGACGCATGCTCATCAGGTTCAAGGTGTGCAGTGCCAACGCCACCAGCCCCGAGGGCGGACTGGGGCAGTCACAGCCGAATCCGGTCGGCACCACCACAACCCGCGTCGCGCCCAGGTACACCGCACTGGCAATCGGCGTATTGCTGGCCACACCGCCGTCGATCAACAGCTTGCCGCCGATCTGCACACACGGAAACACCAATGGAATCGCCGCACTGGCCAGCAACGCCTGCTCGGCACTGCCGCTGGACAGCAGTTCTTCAGCGCCAGTGAGCAAATTGGTGGTGACGATGTGCAGCGGCAGTTCGGTGTCTTCGATCTGCTTGAAGGGCAACGCCCGCCGCACCAGATGCTCCAGCGCCGAAGACTGCAACAAAAAGCCTCTGCGCCGAAAAATTGCCGACACACTGCCGAGCAGCGAAAACGGAAACACATCGGCCTTGCGCAAACCGCGCCAGAAGTCCGCCAGCTCGGCCACCCCTTGCGCGTTTGGCCGTGCAGCGAAATAAGCACCGTTGATGGCGCCGACCGAGGCGCCGATCACCAGGTCGAATACAACGCCCGCTTCGACCAGCGCCTGCAACATGCCAACCTGAACCGCGCCAAGGCTGCCGCCACCGGCGAGGACGAGTGCAGTTTTTTCCGCGGGCATGGCAGACCTCCGAAACCAATCGGGCACTTGGACTTTTAAGCATAGTGGCTGAGCCCGATTGCACCCGGTCCGCTGCCAGCGCATCAAGCATTTGTGACAGTGGCAAAGGTCACGGGTTTACCGATAAATTGGCGACGCACTGTCTGCGCATTATCAAAAGGAGCTGTACATGAAGCTGATCGGAATGCTCGATTCACCTTATGTAAGACGCGTCGCCATTAGCCTGAAGTCGCTGGACATCCCGTTCGAGCACGCCTCGGTGTCGGTGTTCCGCCAGTTTTCGGAGTTCCAGCAGATCAACCCGGTAGTCAAGGCCCCTACGCTGGTGCTGGACAACGGCGACGTGCTGATGGACTCGACCTTGATCATCGATTACCTGGAAGCCTTGAGCGGCCCGGACAAGAGCCTGATGCCAGCCCAGCTGGACCAACGCGTGCGTTCATTGCGGCTGATCGGCCTGGCTCTGGCGGCCTGCGAGAAGTCGGTGCAGATCTACTACGAGCGCACTTTGCGACCGGCCGAGAAACAGCATGAACCGTGGCTGGAACGCATCGGCGGGCAGTTACTGGCAGCGTATTCGGCGCTGGAACAGGACCTGGACAAGCAACCACTGAAAACCGACGGCGCCCTCGACCAGGCGGGCATCACCCTCGCCATCGCCTGGAGCTTCACCAATCTGGTGGTGCCGGATCAGGTCAGTGACGCGCAGTTTCCGAAGATCCGCGCGTTCACCGCTTACGCCGAACAGCTGCCGGCGTTCGTCAGTACACCAATAACCTGAAACTGACCTGTGGGAGCGGGCTTGCTCGCGAAGACGTCATCACATTCAACATCCATGTTGACTGATACACCGTCTTCGCGAGCAAGCCCGCTCCCACAAGGATTGGGTCATTCAAATTCGTAATTGATTGCCGGTAGCCGCTAGGGCTTGGCTTTGTACCCTTCCTCCAACTGCCCCACCCGCAACTGAATCACCTCCAGCACCGCACACCCCTCACGGGTAAGCAAATGCACGCCACGGGTGACGCGGGTAAGGTCGCAATCGGAAATGCCTTTGAGGGGGAGGTGGCAGCTGTGCGAGGGTTGGCCGACCGGCTACAGGAGTACCGGCACACCCGAAGGTGTCCCGCGCACAGCCGCCATAACACGATATTTCAGACATAAAAAAAGCGTCTGCAATGATGTTGGGGACGCTGATGCGCTCCTGAGTTCGACCGGCCAAGGTCATTCGCGGATTTTGCCGCGAGCTCGAACTATAGGAGCGACGCTGAGACGCGGCAACAGGGTACGTTGTCGGAAAGGTCTTGGAAAGTTGTGGGGTGGTTTTGAGGGTCGATCAGTTTGAGAACCACCCCTCACCCTAACCCTC
>CAYNGZ010000264.1:0-4647 GCA_964396695.1 uncultured Pseudomonas sp. | reverse complement strand
GTGGGGTGGTTTTGAGGGTCGATCAGTTTGAGAACCACCCCTCACCCTAACCCTCTCCCCAGAGGGGCGAGGGGACTGACCGAGGTGTTTTCGGGAGTTACTGCGACCTGAAACTGCGAGTAAACCGTGCTGTTGAAAATCAGCACAAGTCGGCTTTTTCGTGAGCTCAGCTCGGTGCTTCAGGTCGCAATCTTTCCAGAGAAAACTACGGTCAGTCCCCTCGCCCCTCTGGGGAGAGGGTTAGGGGTGGCCCCAAGAGGCACACCGTCAAACCAACCCCATCGCCACCCGCTGCACCAACCCGTCGGCATGGCAGATCACCCGGTTACGCCCGGTGGTCTTGGCGGCATACAGCGCCTCATCAGCATCGTTGAGCCATTGCAGGGCTTCATTGTGCATCGGGTCGAACGCCGCCAGGCCAATGCTCAGGCTGACTTTCAACGCCGGATTCTGCTCGTAGCCCAACCCCGAAAATCGATCACGCAAAGCGTCCATCGCCAGGGCGGCGTGGGCCAGTGGCACGTCGGGCAGGATCACGCAGAACTCGTCGCCGCCATAACGCCCGGCCACGTCGCTGGCGCGCAGGTTTTGTTTGAGGATTGTGCTCAACTGACGCAACACGACATCGCCAGCCACATGGCCGTGGGTGTCGTTGATGGTTTTGAAATGGTCGATGTCGATCAAGGCAATCGCCCCGCCCCGCTGCTGGCGCTGGCAACGCTGGAACTCGACCTCCAGCGCGTCTTTCCAGGTGCCATGGTTCAACAGACCGGTCAGGCTGTCGGTGCGGCTCAGGGCCAGCAGTTCGCGTTTGTGCTTGCCCAACGTGTGGGCTTGGCGAAAGCATATCCAGCCCAGCGTCAAAGGGTACAACGTCAGCAACGGTAAGCAGGCATACAGCTGAATGGGGCTGGTTGGCGGGATGAACACGGGGAAGAAGATCAGCCACCCAGCACCAATACCCAACAGTTGAGCCACCGTCCCGGCGAGCAGAAAACGCAAGCCACCGATGGCGACGTTGTTCATCGCCATCATCGACAACGTGGCGGTGCTGGGCAAGGGATTGAACTGCATCGCCGCGACCCAGAACCCGCCCATGAACGAGTCGATCAACAGGTTGCGGTGTTCGGCGTGATAAGGCATGCGTGAGCGGCGTGCCCATTGATAGGCCAAGTGCGGCCAGATAAGGCCGTTGAACACCATCAGCGCCAGCAGCCAACGGGGCGGATTGAGCGGAATGACCGCCGCGCCCACGCAGATCAGGCCCAGGACCATCCCCAGGGTTCGCGATGTGTAGAGCCTCCTGGCCAGTGAAAGTCCCTTTCCTCCGTTATGGTGCATAGGGGCCAAAGCTCCTCTTTACTACTGACCTGTAACAGCGAGTCACTCAGACAGGGGTGTCTGGAAGTCTATCAGGGCGAAATCAAATCGCCATCACCGCCCGGCGGCCCGAGAAAAATGCCGCCGACAGGCCCGCTGTCGAAAATTTG
Source organism: uncultured Pseudomonas sp. (assembly GCA_964396695.1). Taxonomy (GTDB): domain Bacteria; phylum Pseudomonadota; class Gammaproteobacteria; order Pseudomonadales; family Pseudomonadaceae; genus Aquipseudomonas. The sequence continues at coordinate 3,157 of CAYNGZ010000264.1, read as the reverse complement.
ACTATAAATGACTAGGGACTTACGACTGCTTCGCCGCCGAACGCAGCCTTCGGCAGCTGCTACGAGATTTGTCATCTGATGAACATCCTCTACGACGAACGCATCGACGGTGCCCTGCCCCCGGTCGACAAGGAGGCGCTGCTCAACACCCTGCGCGAGCAGGTGCCGGAGCTGGACATCCTCTACCGCGAAGAAGAACTCAAACCCTACGAGTGCGACGGGCTCTCGGCGTATCGAACCACGCCGATGCTGGTGCTGCTGCCGCGCACGCTTGAACAGGTTCAGGCCGTTCTCGTGCTCTGCCACGCCCGGCGGGTGCCCGTGGTAGCGCGCGGTGCGGGCACCGGGTTGTCCGCAGGCGCGCTGCCGTTGGAAAAAGGCGTGCTGCTGGTGATGGCACGCTTCAACCAGATCCTGCAGATCGACCCTGCCGCCCGCACGGCACGGGTTCAACCGGGGGTGCGCAACCTGGCGATTTCCCAGGCCGCTGCGCCGTTTGGCCTGTATTACGCGCCGGACCCGTCCTCGCAGATCGCCTGTTCGATTGGCGGCAACGTCGCGGAGAACGCTGGCGGCGTGCACTGCCTGAAATACGGCCTGACCGTACACAATGTGCTGAAGCTGGAAGTGCTGACGATCGAAGGCGAACACCTGACCCTCGGTTCTGACGCGCTGGACGCAGCGGGTTTCGACCTGCTGGCGCTGTTCACCGGCTCCGAAGGATTGCTGGGCATCATCACCGAAGTCACGGTCAAACTGCTGCCCAAGCCACAGGTGGCCAAGGTGCTGCTGGCGAGTTTCGATTCGGTGGAAAAGGCCGGCCGCGCGGTGGCGGACATCATCGCCGCCGGGATCATCCCCGGGGGCCTGGAGATGATGGACAACCTGGCCGTGCGCGCCGCTGAAGATTTCATTCACGCCGGCTACCCGGTGGATGCCGAGGCGATTCTGCTGTGCGAACTCGATGGCGTCGAAGCCGATGTGCACGACGAGTGCCTGCGGGTTCGCGCGGTGCTGGAACAGGCCGGCGCCAGTGAAGTTCGCCAGGCCCGCGATGAGGCGGAACGAGTGAAGTTCTGGGCCGGACGCAAAGCCGCGTTCCCGGCGATCGGGCGGTTGTCGCCAGACTATTACTGCATGGATGGCACCATCCCGCGCCGCGAGTTGCCGGCGGTGCTCAAAGGCATAGCCGAGCTTGCCAGTGAACACGGCTTGCGGGTGGCCAACGTGTTTCATGCAGGCGACGGCAACATGCACCCGTTGATCCTGTTCGACGCCAACCAGCCCGGCGAGCTGGAACGCACCGAAGCCCTCGGCGGCAAAATCCTCGAACTCTGCGTCAAGGTCGGCGGCAGCATCACCGGCGAGCATGGCGTCGGCCGCGAGAAAATCAATCAGATGTGCGCGCAGTTCAACAGCGATGAGCTGACGGTGTTTCACGCAGTAAAAGCAGCCTTCGACGCCAAAGGCCTGCTCAACCCCGGCAAGAACATTCCCACCCTGCACCGCTGCGCCGAGTTCGGCGCCATGCATGTCCACGGCGGGCAACTGCCCTTCCCCGAGCTGGAGCGTTTCTGATGCGCACCGAACAGGACCGGGACGCCAGCGCAGCGTTACTGGAGCAGATCAACCTGGCCCGGGAAAACGCCACGCCGCTGCGCATTCAAGGCGCCAGCAGCAAAGCCTTCCTCGGTCGCGAGGTGGCTGGCGAGGTGCTCGATACCCGCGCCCATCGCGGCATCGTCAGCTATGACCCGACCGAACTGGTGATCACCGCCCGCTGCGGTACACCGCTGAGGGAGTTGCTGGCGACGCTGGATGCGACCGGACAAATGCTCCCCTGTGAACCGCCCTCCTTCGGTGAAGACGCCACGGTCGGCGGCATGATCGCGTCGGGACTGTCTGGCCCGCGTCGACCGTGGGCCGGCTCGGTGCGCGATTTCGTCCTCGGTACACGGCTGATCACCGGCAACGGCAAGCAACTGCGTTTTGGTGGTGAGGTGATGAAAAACGTCGCCGGTTATGACCTTTCCCGGTTATTGGCCGCAAGCTACGGTTGTCTCGGCGTGATCACCGAAGTTTCGCTCAAGGTCCTGCCCAAACCATGCCAATGCCTGAGCATCAGCCTGGAACTCGACAGCACCCGCGCCTTGCGCCAACTGGCCGAATGGGGCCAGCAACCATTGCCCATCAGCGCGGCGTGCCATGACGGCCGGCAGTTGCACCTGCGACTGGAGGGCGGCGAAGGTTCGGTGAGCGCAGCCCATCAACGCCTCGGCGGCGAGGTACTGGACTCACGATACTGGGAAGCATTGAATGAACAACAACTGGCGTTTTTCGATGAGGGCCTGCCGCTGTGGCGTCTGTCACTGCCGAACAACCTCGGTCCGTTGACGCTGCCCGGCGAGCAGTTGATCGACTGGGCCGGCGCGCAACGCTGGTTGAAATCCGACGCGCCGAACATTCAATCGCTGGCCGTTGAGCTGGGCGGCCATGCCACCTGCTACAGCCACGGCGTCAGCGACACCCCGTTCCAGCCGTTGGCGCCGGCGCTGTTGCGTTATCACCAACAGCTCAAGGCACAACTCGACCCTCAAGGGTTGTTCAACCCTGGCCGGATGTACGCGGAGCTCTGAAGCATGCAGACCACCCTCAGCGAACAGGCCAAACGCCTGCCCCGCGCGGCAGAGGCCGAAAGCATTCTGCGCACCTGCGTGCATTGCGGGTTCTGCAACGCCACCTGCCCGACCTATCAGTTGCTCGGCGATGAACTGGACGGCCCGCGTGGACGCATCTACCTGATCAAGCAAGTGCTCGAAGGCCACCCCGCCACCGCCCAGACCCAATTGCACCTGGACCGCTGCCTGTCGTGCCGCGCCTGCGAAACCACCTGCCCGTCCGGGGTCGATTATCACAACCTGCTGGACATCGGCCGCGCCGTCGTCGATCAGGCAGTGCCGCGCTCGGCGAGCCAGCGCGTGTTGCGCCAGGGCTTGCGGGCGATGGCGCCGAATCCCGGACTGTTCAAGGCCTTGTTGCAGATCGGTGCAACCTTCCGCCCGCTGATGCCGCGTGATCTCGACGCCAAACTGCCGCACGACGTGCCGCCAGCGGGAGAATGGCCAACTACGGTGCATGCGCGAAAAGTGCTGATGCC
>CAYNGZ010000263.1:0-8038 GCA_964396695.1 uncultured Pseudomonas sp. | reverse complement strand
ATACCAGCCGAAAGCAGGTTGAGGGCTTCCCCTCAACCATAGAATCTCCCACAGGTTCAGTGCAAGGCCTCAGCGACAGAGTTCGCTTAAGGGTGTGCCTGGATATCGAGCTTGATGCCTTCGCGTTCGAACTCGGGAATCAGCTCGTCCATGGAGCGCATGAACTGGTTCTCGCAGACCAGCGGGTTGTCCGACTGACCGGTGAATTCGGTGTTGACCCGTTCACAGTCCATCTCGACCGCGATCTGGATTGCGCGTTTCCAGTTACGCACCGCCGCTACCCGCAAGCCTTCATCAGCGGCGGCCCAGTGGTACATCGGGAGCAAGGACGAGAGCTTCACCCCGGTGTCGTTCAGGGCTTTGCGAAACTCCTTGATCCGCGCCTTGTCGACGCGCGGGGCCTTGTAGAACGGCAGAAAATCTTCCCGGGGTGAAAGCTCGATGTGCTCGTAACCGAGCTCGGCGACCTTGTCGACCATCTTGCCCAGGGACAGGTTGCGGTACATGTAGGGGTCTAGTGCGATGCGCATTTTTTTGTTCTCCGCTAGCAGGTCAGGCCACCCCTCCCCCCAACCCTCTCCCCAGAGGGTAGAGGGAGCTGACCGTGTTGTTTATAGACTCGCTGCGACCTGAAAGTCCGGGTTGAATGAAAATCTCAACGACACTGGAGATCGGCTCCCTCTCCCCTCTGGGGAGAGGGTTGGGGTGAGGGGTGGATCTCAGCCGTAGAAACGTGGGCGGTCCGGCAGTGCGACGTTGACGATCGCCCCACTCTGTTGCGCTTCGATGCAGGCATCTGCCGCCACCGCCGCCGCAAAACCATCCCACGCCGACGGCCCGCCAACCTGCCCGGCGCGTACGCCGTCGATGAAGGCCTGCAACTCGACGTCGTAAGCGGCGATGAAGCGGTCCTTCCAGTCCATCAGAATCGCGTTCAACAGCTTGGCCCCGCTGCGCATCTGTACCTGCGACGGCTCCGGCAGCTTGGCGATGCCGGTCTCGCCAACCACTTCGCACTGGATGTCATAGCCGTACTGGCAGTTAACGAAGACCTCGACGTCGATCCGCGTGCCCTTGGCGGTTTCCAGCAGGACGATTTGCGGGTCTTTCAAATGGGCGTGGGCCTTGCTGGTCTTGCGCGGGAACACCACTTGTACCGACACATAATCGTCGTCGAGCAGCCAGCGCAACACATCCAGCTCATGGATCAGCGTGTCGGTGATCGCCATGTCGGTCTTGTAGTTTTCGCCCACGGTCGGGTTGCGGTGAGCGCAATGCAGCATCAACGGCTCGCCGATCTGGCCACTGTCGATCACTGCTTTGAGTGCCCGGTAACCCTCATCGTACGGGCGCATGAAACCGACCTGCACCAGACGTTTGCCGTGGGCCACTTCGGCTTCGACAATCTTGCGGCAGCCCTCGGCAGTCACTGCCAGCGGCTTCTCGCAGAACACCGGTTTACCGGCCGCAATCGCTGCCAGCACAAACTCTTCGTGGCTCGGTCCCCAGGAGGTGACCAGAATCGCTTCGACTTCCGGCGCCTTGATCAGTGCGTGACCGTCCGGGTACACCTCGGCGGTCAGCTTCAGGTCGGCAACCACTTTGGCGGCCTGCTGCAGATTAATGTCGGTGACCGCCACTACCTGACTGTTGAGCAGCGTCTGACTGCAACGACGAATGTGATCCTGACCGATAGCGCCGGTGCCGATGACGCCCAGCTTCAAGGAATGAGAGAGCAAAGACATGTGAAGACTCCTGTTGTGAGGACAGCGCAATCAGTATTGACGGGCCTTGGCCAGTCGTTCATTAAGGGTTTTGGCCACCGCATCGGTGCGGGCGCTGGTGGAGACTTGCGCCACGCCCACCCGCCACCAGGACAGGTATTTGTGGATCATGGTCTTGGGCAGGACCTTGATGTCGATCAGCGTCGAGACTGTCTGCAACCGCGCATCAGCCAGCGCCGCTTGCAGTTGCTCGACGGTATTGACCTTGTAGGTCTTGCAGCCGTAAGCCGCCGCGCTCATGGCAAAGTCCACCGGGACGAAACCGCCATCGAGCTTGCAGGTGGAAGGGTTGCGGAAGCGGAACTCGGTGCCGAAGCTGTCCATGCCGTGTTCCATCTGCAAGTTGTTGATGCAGCCGAAGGTCATGTTGTCGAGCAGGATCACGTTGATCTTGCGCCGCTCCTGGATCGAGGTAGCCAGCTCCGAATGCAGCATCATGTAGGAGCCGTCGCCCACCAGCGCATAGACCTCGCGCGCCGGCTCGGCGAGTTTCACCCCAAGCGCGGCATTGACCTCGTAGCCCATGCAGGAATAACCGTACTCGACGTGATAGGTGTTCACGCCCTTGCTGCGCCAGCTGCGTTGCAAGTCGCCGGGCAAGCTGCCGGCAGCGGCGACGATCACCGCGTCGTCGGCCAGGGTCTCGTTCAACACCCCGAGCACACGGCTTTGAGTCAGGCAGGAACCGGTCAGCTCGATGAATTCGCGCAGCACTGCCGGGTCCATGTGATCGTTGATTTCCGGGATGAAGTCCTGGGTCTGGTATTCGACCTGGTAGACCCGATCGACCTCTTCATCCAGTTGTACCTTGGCCTGACGCGGTTGATCGCCCCAGCTGGAGCGGTAATCGGCCAGCGCTTCGGACAACGCCTGCAAACCGGATCTGGCGTCGGCCAGTAACTGCACGCCATCGAGCTTCAACGCATCGCAAGGGCTGATGTTCAAGTTGAGAAACTTCACCTCGGGATGCTGGAACAGCCATTTCGACGACGTGGTGAAGTCCGAGTAGCGGGTGCCGATGCCGATGATCAGATCGGCTTCCTTGGCCAGCAGGTTCGCTGCCAGGCAACCGGTTTCGCCAATCCCGCCGACGTTCAGCGGATGACTGGAAAGCACCGCACTCTTGCCGGCCTGAGTCTCGGCGAACGGAATGTCGAAACGTTCGGCAAACGCCTGCAACACGGCATTCGCGCCTGAATACTTGACCCCGCCACCGCAGATGATCAACGGTTTGCGCTTGCCTTTGAGCAGCGCCACGGCATCGCCGAGCATGGCTTCGGTGGCCGGGCGACGGTCGATGCGGTGCACACGTTTTTGCAGGAAGTAATCGGGGTAATCGTAGGCTTCGGCCTGCACGTCTTGCGGCAAGGCCAGCGTCACCGCGCCGGTTTCCGCCGGATCGGTGAGCACGCGCATGGCGTGGATCGCCGCGCTCATCAGTTGTTCCGGGCGGTTGATGCGGTCCCAGTATTTGCTCACCGCTTTGAAGGCATCGTTGGTGCTAATGCTCAGGTCGTGGAACTGCTCGATCTGTTGCAACACCGGGTCCGGTTGGCGGCTGGCGTAGACGTCGCCGGGCAACAGCAGCAAGGGAATGCGGTTGGCGGTGGCGGTCGCAGCGGCGGTCAGCATGTTCGCCGCGCCGGGGCCGACCGAGGAAGTGCAGGCGTAGATCTTGCGCCGTAGATTCTGCTTGGCAAAACCGATGGCCGCGTGGGCCATGCCCTGCTCATTGCGGCCCTGATGGACGATCAGGTCGCCGCGGTCCTGCTCCAGCGCCTGGCCGAGGCCCAGTACATTGCCATGGCCGAAAATGGTGAAGATCCCGGCGACGAATTTGCTTTGAACCCCATCGACCTCGACGTATTGGTTATCGAGGAATTTCACCAGGGCCTGGGCCATGGTCAGTCGTGTTGTGGTCATGCTTGCACCTTTCAAATGCACAACGAATCCCGGCGTAGGAGCTGCCGCAGGCTGCGATCTTTTGATGTTGCTTTTAAGATCAAGATCAAAAGATCGCAGCCTGCGGCAGCTCCTACGGGGGGAAGCGTCAGGCTAGAGTTTTGTTTAGGTGATCCATGCTCGCGCCGATTGCCTGCTGGATATCCGTCAGCCCGTGCACGCTGTCGGCGAACGGCTCGAACGACAGGTAGCCGCTGTAGCCGGTGCTGAGCAAGGTATCGATCTGCGCCGCGTTGCCGAGGATGTCGCCCTCGCCCACCAGCACTCGATGGCCATCACGGATGGACGCCAGCGGCGCTTGCGCGTCCTCGACTCCCGAGATGTGCACCAGCCCGGTCAGTTCGGGAAAGAACTCATGCTCACTGGCCAGATGGTGGTGAAAGGTGTCATGCACCAGACGGAACACATCCAGCCCGCCAATGGCCTTGATCGCGTCCACTGCCGTGCGTTTGCGTCGCAGTGAACACTCTTCGAAGCCCAGCGGTTCGATGAAACCGAGAATCCCGTACTCGCGCAGGATCGGCGCCAGTTCGCTCAACGCGGTGCGCAGACCAGCGCTACGTTCAGCTTCGTTACGCGGGTCGGCGCGATCATTCAGCGGGCACATCACCAACCCTTGCGCGCCACAATCGCGGGCATAGGCCGCAAGTTTCAGGGCGTGTGCGCGGCGCTCGTCGTTCCACACATCGAACGGGTACAGCGCGTTGATCGACAGCACGCTGATCCCGTTGGCCCGGCACAACTGGCGCACGCGTTCGGGTGGCGTACCGTCTTCAATCTCGATGCCCTTGAGGTCGTTGCGGATCTCGATGGCATCGGCTTTCAGGGCCACCGCCAGCTCAATGAATTCAGGCAGTGACAAACGCGGGGCAACCATACGGTTCAGGGCGAAACGCAGGGGCTGGCTCATTATTCTTGTTCTCCGCACTCAAGTTGATTATTTGGCAGTGGGCATGCTGAATTCAGGGCCTTTGGCGATGCTGTCCGGCCAGCGCTGCATGACGCTCTTCTGGCGGGTGTAGAAACGAATGCCTTCTTCGCCATAGGCTTGGTTATCGCCGAACAACGGGCGCCTCCAACAACCAAACGAGTGCCAGGCCATCGGCACCGGAATCGGTACGTTGATCCCGACCATGCCGACCTTGATGGTGCGGGCAAACGCCCGAGCGATCCCGCCGTCGCTGGTGAAGCAGGACACACCATTGCCGAATTCGTGGGCGTTGATCAGCGCTACGGCGCTGGCGAAGTCAGACACCCGAACAATGCCCAGCACCGGACCGAAAATTTCCTGCTGGTAGATGCTCATCTCGGTGGTGACCTTGTCGAACAGCGTCGCGCCGACAAAGAAACCGTTTTCCGCACCTGGCACCTTGAATCCGCGGCCATCGACAATCAGCTGCGCACCCTGGGCCACGCCTTGATCGATGAAGCCTTCGACCTTGGCCTTGTGCTCGGCGGTGACCAGCGGGCCCATGTCGCTGTCGCCCTGCATACCGTTGCCGACCTTCAGCTGATCGATGCGCGGCAGCAGTTTGGCAATCAGCTTGTCGCCAACATCGCCCACAGCCACGGCTATCGAGATCGCCATGCAGCGCTCGCCGGCCGAGCCGTACGCGGCGCCAATCAAGGCGTCTGCGGCCTGATCCAGATCGGCGTCGGGCATCACGATCATGTGGTTCTTCGCCCCGCCCAGCGCTTGCACGCGCTTGCCACGGGCCGTGGCTTGCTGGTGGATGTACTCGGCAATCGGTGTCGAACCGACAAACGAAATCGCTTCAATGTCCGGGTGCTGCAACAAGGCATCGACCGCACTCTTGTCGCCCTGCACCACGTTGAACACGCCGTCCGGTAACCCGGCTTCAGTGAGCAGACGCGCCATCAGCAAACTGGCCGACGGATCACGCTCCGAAGGCTTGAGGATGAAGCAGTTACCGGTAACCAGCGCCAGCGGAATCATCCACAGCGGCACCATCACCGGGAAGTTGAATGGTGTGACCCCGGCGCAAACGCCCAACGGCTGACGCAGGTTCCAGTTGTCGATGCCACCACCGATGTTGTCGCTGAATTCGGTTTTCAGCAGGTTCGGCGCACCGCAGGCGTATTCGACAATCTCGATTCCGCGAGTGACTTCACCCTTGGCGTCGGAAAAGACTTTACCGTGTTCGCGGCTGATGATTTCTGCCAGCTCGTTGTGATGCCGGTCGAGCAGTTCCTTGAACTTGAACATCACCCGCGAGCGGCGCAGCGACGATTGCTCGGACCAGGCCGGGAACGCCCGCAGCGCCGAAGCCACGGCCTCATTGACAGTCTGCTGGCTGGCCAGTCCGACCCGCGCCTGAATCGCACCAGTGGCCGGGTTGAAAACAGGGCTGAAGCGCTCACTGCCAGTGTCCTGCACCTGGCCGTTGAGGTAGTGGCAGATAACCGGGGCATCACTCATTGTTTTTGTTCTCCGTCAGTCTTCAGAATTCAGAGGTCCAGCAGCCAGCTGTGCTGCGGATCGTTATGGAACTGCCAGACCCGTTTCGGGCCGGCCATGACGTTCAGGTAATACGACTCATAGCCATAAGGCACGCTGACCGGGTGATACCCCTTGGGTACTACCACCAGATCGCTGTTTTCCACGGCCATGGCCTGATCGATGGAACGGTCATCGGTGTAGACCCGCTGAAAAACGAAACCTTGCGGCGGGTTGATCTGGTGGTAATAGGTCTCTTCGAGAAAGCTCTGGTGCGGCAGGTCGTCGGTGTCGTGTTTGTGCGGCGGGTAGCTCGACGAATGCCCGGACGGCGTGCGCACCTCCACCACCAACAGCGAATGCGCAGGCTCGGTGTCCGGCAGGATGTCGCAGACGTAACGGGTGTTGGCGCCCTTGCCACGCACGCTGCGCGTCATGCTGTCGGGGCTGATCAGCCGTGGGCCGATGCCTGCCGAAGCCGAACCGGGAGCGGCGCACACGGCGATCTGTACATCGCTGAGGGCGACTACCTGCGCCTGACTGCCGGGCGGCAGGTAGGCAGCGAACGGTGATTTTTCTTCGAACACCGATTGGCGGTCGCCGATGTTGTCCCAGTTGAACGCGCCCTGCCCCGGTGCCTCACCGCTGACATCAACCCGGCCGCTGAGCAGCACCAAGCACAGTTCTTTATCGCCCGCACTGACCGGCAGAGTTTCGCCGAGGCTCAGGCGGTAGGCGGTGAAACCGACGTATTCCAGCGCTCCGGCGGGTAACTCGACCAGGGTCCGGCCCTTGGCGTTGCTCTTGACCAGCAGGCTCATTGTCCGGTCCTCTGGTCGAGCAGTGCGCGCAAGGTGTCGTAACCTTTTTTGGCGTAAACATAACTCGGCGCGACGGCCGGATCCTGCTCCGCCTCGACCACCAGCCAGCCGTGATAGTCGGCGGCCAGCAATACGTCCAGCAGCGCGGTAAAGTCGATACCACCGTCGCCCGGCACGGTGAACGTGCCGTTGATGATGCAGTCCGGGAAGCTCCAGAGATTGTTGCGTGCCAGTTGCACCACCGGTTTACGCACGTCTTTGAAATGCACATGGCAGATGCGCCCGATGTGCTTGCGCAGTACCTCGATCGGTTCGCCGCCACCCATGTAGCAATGGCCCGAATCGAACAGCAGCCCGACTTCACTGCCGGTCAGGGACATCAGTTTATCGATGTCCGCCGGCGATTCGACGTAGGCGCCCATGTGGTGGTGGTACGCCAGACGCACGCCTCGGGACAGGGTGAAACGCGCCAGCTCAGTGAGTTTGTCGGCGTATTCCTGCCAGGCCTGCTCGGTGTGAAAACGCGGGCGCTCGACCAGAGGAATCCGCTGGCCCTGAATCGAATCGGCGACTTCGCCGTAGACCAGCACCTTGGCGCCGTTTTTTGCCAGTAACTCGACATGACTGCCGATGGCGTCGATTTCTTCAGCCACCGAACGCCGAGCCAGGCGGCTGGAGTACCAGCCAGAGACCAGCGCCAGGTCGTAGGGCCGCAGCACGTCGCCGACCCCTTTGGCGTCCTTGGGAAACTTGCCGTTGAGTTCAAAACCTTCGTAGCCGATTTCCTTGCCTTCGCTCAGGGCGGTGCTCAGCGGCGTTTCCCCCACGAGGGCCGGCAGATCGTCGTTGCTCCAGGAAATCGGGTTGATGCCAATTCGGATAGCGGGCATGGCTGCACCTTTTATTGTTTTCTCATTAACCATTGAATGTGGCGATGAACCCTTGTGGGAACGAGCTTACCCCGGGCGGCGATCCGACGATAAGTCCATCAGCCACACCCATCAAGCCTGAGG
>CAYNGZ010000262.1:0-8051 GCA_964396695.1 uncultured Pseudomonas sp. | reverse complement strand
CCTGCCTGACGGCAGGCCGTTACCGGCCCGCACACAAAATATCTGACAGTCCCGAAAATCGTAGTCACAGCCTCAAGAACACGCCGCCAAGCCGCCCCGACGGATACACACCATGCCCACCAACGCCGCTTCGACGGCCTCATCCAACGGCGTATGCGGCTCGCGCCCCAGCACCTCAATCAATCGCGCAATGTCCATCCGTACCGGCGTACTCCACAGATTCGGCAGCACCAGGTCCGGCCATCGACGATAGCCCGACGGATTGACCGCATGAACGATCACCGAGCAATCCTTCGCGGCCTCGATCACGTCTTGTCGATTCAACGCATCACCGTGCAACCATGTGATACCCGTACGTTGATCGATACCCTCTTCGATATGACGTGTTAGCGCGAAAACCTCCCAACCATCAGCTTTCAATTGCCAACAACACACGGCGCTGAAAGTAGAACTCGTACTGACTAACCGCGTGGTCGATCTCTTGCAGCTCGAAGCCGACATCGCCATACGCATGATGCGCCCTCGCCAGGAGCAGCTTGTGGCACGCCGGATCGGCCGAATCGAACTTGGGCTGCATGCGCGCGCCGAGTACTTGAGCCAACATGGAATACCGTGCGACCTCAACGAACTGGCCGGCCATTCGATCATCGGTTACGACCAACCGAACGCCTTTGTCCGCAGTATCGGGAAATCCATCAAAGACATTGACCGCCAGCTCTTCTCACTGAGCAGCGACAGCGATCTGGCACAGTTGGCATTGATACGCGCGGGAGCCGGTATCGGCGTCTGCCAGATTCCGCTGGCCAAGCGTGATGCAGCGCTGCAACGCGTGCTGCCGACATCGTTTTCGCTGGGAATGGAAACCTGGGTCACCATGCACGAGGACTTGCGCAACAGCCCCCGATGCCGCGCGACCTTCGACGCGCTGGTTGAAGGTCTGCTGCAATATACCGGTCAGGATGCTCTGGGTTATTGAGATAGCGCCTTCGGCACTTACTCCAGTTACAATTTGATACCTATTCCCTCCCGCAGACTCACAGCCATGACTGAAGACTTCGAAGTCCCTAGCCCGCACGAAAAACATCTGGAACACGCAACCGAACACGCCCACGCCCGCGGGGACAGTTTCGCCAGCAGGATAGCGGTGATGACGGCGATCATGGCGACCATCGGCGCCATGCTCAGCTATCAGGCGGGCTCTACGGAAAGCGAAGCGGCGATGGACAAAAACAACGCCGCCATCAAGAAGACCGAAGCCTCCAACGAGTGGAACTACTACCAGGCAAAATCCAACCGACAAAACCTCTCGGAACTGGCGATCCACATCCCCGGCCTCGATGCCGCGCACTACACCGCCGAAGCGCTGCGCTACAAGACCGAAAAAGAAGAAGTACGCAAGAAAGCGGAAGCGCTCGAAGCGCAGGCTCGCGAGTGGGATGAAAAGTCAGAATTGGTATTGCACCAGCATCACCGCTGGGCTCAGGCGATGACTGCCATTCAGATTGCCATTTCGCTGGCAGCGATCACGTTGTTGACGCGCAAGGAGTGGCTGAAAAGGGTCGCATACAGTGCGGCGGGCATCAGCGTAGTGCTGGGTTCGCTGGCGTGGTTACACCTGTAAGTTCTTTTGAGGGGGACGACATCAGTTCGTCCCCCTTCACCTGGCATCCTTGGCTTGGCGCACAAACAGGCAATCAATAAACAACCGTGACCAGGACGGACAGCCAAAGCAGCACAACGTCAGTTCATCAGGTATGAATTACAAACAGTCGTGCACCGATTTCATCAGAGCGCGGGACTTGGCCCACGGCGGGCCTTGATACAGCGATATGCGGCTCCCGTTCTTGTACTTCACGATATCCAGCGTCTCATCGGCTGTCACAACGCTTGGCGCAGTAATCCTGTAGCCGTTGGAAATCGAAATCTGAGTAGTCTTAGGAATCTCCCGCTGCCACGCAGGCAGAACGCACTGAGCATAGTCTTTGGGAGCCTTGGCGGTGATCTCGCTGACATTCGGTTCGCCGGGTACCAAGGACGCCGGTAAAGAGCACCCCGCCAACGCTGCAACAGCAAGCGCGCCTATCAAAATTCGCATGATTGTTCCCTGCAATAAAATGTGGCAAATGTAACGCGAGGCCGAATAGACATCCAGTGTAATCGGGAGTTTCATCGTGCAGCGCCGGCCTCGGAGCGTGGGACAGATCTATCGAAAAGGAGCATTTTCGCGTGTATCCGAAAATCGCTCCCGCTCCTTTTCGCAAGTCCCACATTCAGCCTTGACGCTTCGTCGCTTCGTCGTTGATCGCGTCAGGGCCATGGAGCACACTCCTAAGCGCTGACGGAACCAGCCCCCAAACAAACAGCCCGCCCTCAAGTGGGCTTTTTGTTGCCCGCCCTTCCCTTGCGCTCCAACACCTCAGCTCCGAGGATACTTGGCGCACGCTGTAGAACTCGACTTTACTTTTACTGATGCACCCTGGAGTTTCTTCACGACACTCACTACCGGGAGCCCAGTCATGAACACCCCTCTATTGGCACTGGTCGCCGTGTTGTCTGCGGTGGCTGGATGCAGCTCTGATTCACAGGTCTATCGAGAGCAACCGCTGGTCGCAAAGGTCGAGATGGGCATGAGCAAGGATCAGGTCCAGCAAATCGGCGGAAAGCCTTTATCGATCAGTGATCGCACCGTCGAGCCCGGCACCTGCTTTGACTACATGCTGACGCAAGCCGGCCAAAAGCATACCTTCAATGTCAGTTTTGATGGTCAAGGCAAAGTCGACCATAAGAGCTTTATGACGTGCGCAGAATGGAGTCACGTGCAGCAAAAAGCTAGAGAGCCGTCCAGCAGTACGGGCGGGATGGGCGGTGGAGGATATTAACGTCTCGCAACGATGAGGACTTGAAGGTTGTCCGGGTCGCTCCCGCACTGGCCGGTTGCATGTTGTGGCCGGGGAAACCGGCCTTGTAGGGCTCGGCAAGACGGTCTATTTTTTTGAAGTGGGCAGGCGTCCGGGATGCTCGCAGCCCACTTCAGGACATTACCAAGAGGAGAGGTGAAAATGACCAACTCCGTAAAGAAAATGCCAATCAACACTGAAGACAAAGCCAGTCAGCACCCGGTAACGACTGATCTTTGGCGCCCCCTGGAAAAACTGCGGCGACAGGTCGATCACCTGTTCGAAGACTTCAATCGAGGCCCGGGATTGTCGCCGTTCAGCCGCGGACTGTTTGATGTCGAGCCGTTCTGGCGACGGGAATTTATCGGCCGCAGCCTACCTGCCGTGGATATTACCGAAAAGGAAAAAAGCTTCGAAATCACTGCCGAATTACCCGGCATGGACCAGAAGAACATCGAGATCAAACTGTCCAACGGTAGCCTGATCATCAAAGGCGAAAAGAGAGAGGACAAGGAAGAGGATAGAAAGGGCTATCACCTGTCCGAGCGGCACTTTGGCTCCTTCGAGCGGGTGTTCAACCTGCCAAAAGGGGTCGATGCCGACAGGATTGAAGCAAAATTCAGTAATGGTGTGCTGAGCATATCGCTGCCGAAAAAGCCCGAAGCCATAAAACCGGAAAAGACCGTGCCGATCAAAGCCGAATGAGCCGGTGACAGCACTGCCCCTTGCCGGGAAACCGGCGAGGGGCTTTTAGAGAAGCTTGATCAACACCGCAGTGACGGCGGCCACCGTGCCGATCAGGCCCGTCGCAACGGCCACCGGATACCAAAATGTTTCACGGGTCATCTTGCCGGCCTCGGCGTTCAGCTTGCGCTGCTCAGCCATCAGCTTGACGATTTCCACGTGAACCTTTTCCAGCTCGGCCTGTTGCATGGTCAGTTCCTGCATAGCATTCGTCCTTTCGGGTGGCGGGTCGCGATCGGGTGCACTGCGCTTTTTTTCATTCTCTACTCTGAAGGTGCGAAATGAATAGCCCCTCCCGACTTGCTTCGTGTACAGCACAAATACCAATGGAAGCACTCACGTACCTGGCTTTCCGGGATTCGTTCCCACACTCCAATCATTTGCCTTACATCAATTTCAGAAGTCTCTTCGCCTATCCGTAAGCGCCTTCAACAAAATAAATCCGTTCCCATTATCTCCTAACGACTTTGCGCTATCCCCTTGTGCGATAGTTGCGATGTGCTTGATGTCATCGGGCGGCGTCTGGGTGCATTACCGTCCTGACGGACAAACAAAAGGGGAAGACTCGTAAGCCTTCCCCTTTCTTTGATACCGCGACGCAATCCAAACGCACCTGCCCTGCGAGCCTTGTGCCAGACCAACCCCATTTGCTTCGGGATCTGCGCAACACTGTTGCTATACACAGAGAGAATCAGACTATCGATTGAAGCGCTCGACCAGTGAGTACTGGGTGGCCGCCGTTTTAGTCAACTCGTTGCTTAATTCTGCCGAGTGATGGGCTTGCTCTGAAGTCTGATCGGCCAGGTGTGCAATGGTGCTGATATTACGGCTGATTTCCTCGGCGACGGCGGTTTGTTCTTCAGTCGCGGCCGCAATCTGAGTTGCCATTTCCGTGATATTGGCTACCGCTTCACTGATACCCACCAGCGCCTTGTCTGCCTCAAGCACCCACGCCACACCCTCTTCGGCCTGACGATGACCACTTTCCATCGTCTGCACAGCGTTGTTGGAAGAAGTCTGGAGCTTGGTTATCAGGCCATGGATCTGTGTCGTCGACTCAGACGTGCGCTGCGCCAACTGACGAACCTCGTCAGCCACCACGGCGAAGCCTCGACCCATATCACCGGCACGAGCCGCTTCGATGGCGGCATTCAGGGCCAGCAAGTTCGTTTGATCGGCAATGCCCTTGATCACGTCTACGACTGTTCCGATTTCATTGCTGTCCTTGGCCAACTGCGCGACCGTTTGCCCGGTTTCACCCACCACGGCGGAGAGTCGCTCGATGGCTTCGCGGGTATCTCTGGCCACATCGCGTCCGCGGCCGGTCAGCAGGTTGGCCTCCTGGGTGGCGTCAGCGGTGCGCTGGACATGGCTCGCGACTTCCTGCGTGGTCGCCGCCATTTGATTGACAGCGGCGGACACTTGCTCGGTCTCGACACGCTGTCGATCAAGACCTTGTGAACTATCGGAAGCCAGAGCATTGGACCTCCCGGCTAACCCGCTGAGTTGCTCTGCCGTGTCTTGAAGCCGCGTAAGGCAGGTCTTCAGGCGTGCGGCCTGGCTAACGAAGGCCGTTTCCAAACGCGCTTGAGGCCCACGCTCATCGCTGTACATCTGTGCGATGAGTTGATCGGACGTGGAAGGTTCAGCCATCTGCAACAGACGCAGAGTACCTTGCTTCTGCCAGCGGGAAGTCATCAGACCGAGCGGAACCGAGACGCCCGCCGCGACGACAAAAGCCAGCGTGGAGTTGAGAAACATCCCCCCCAAAGTGCCCGCCAGGCCCATAACCAGATACGGCAGGCAATCCTGGAGAGCCGGTTGCCACTTGTCTCGAACGGGAATGGCAGGCTTTCCCTGACTGATGCGCTTGTAGAGGGCTTCGGCGCGTCGGATCTGTTCAGCGGTCGGTTTGACCCGGACCGACTCAAAACCAACCACCTGGCTACCTTCAAAAATCGGCGTGACATAAGCGTTGACCCAGTAGTGATCGCCATTCCTGGAGCGGTTCTTGACGATCCCCATCCAGGGATTGCCTTGCTTGAGAGCACCCCACATATGGGCAAAAACGGCGGGTGGTACATCAGGATGGCGAACGATGTTTTGAGGGGCGCCAATCAGATCGGCCCGGTCGAAACCACTGATCTCGACGAAGGCATCATTGCAGTAAGTAATGACGCCTCGGGCGTCTGTTGTCGAAATCAACTTCTGCTGGGGTGCAAGCGCGATTTCACGTTGCGTAACGGGTTGGTTGTTTCTCATTCCTGCTGCTCCCTGTGTCCTGTAAGGTGCCATCGGCAGGTACCAGGAAAAGGTTAGCCGGTTTTTTTCAAAAAACTCTTTAATAACAATGAGTTGTATTACACCAGCCTGATAAAGTTGGATCCAGATCAGTGTCCAGCTATATCGTTGAATACTCTGAATAAACAGCATTTCAATCACGATGAAGACTTCCACGGACGACCTGAAACCTGCTTGAGTCGCCGCAGGCCTTCCTGAACATTCTCCAGACGCAAGTGGCTTTTCAGGCAGCGATAGCAAAGTCCGGGAGATCGGAGATCTTGCAGAAAAAAGGAATGGGCTTTAGCTGGAAAGGAATAACTTCTGGCAGTCGAAGGCAGCGGGCCCTTTGCAAAAAATCAGGAACACAAAAACCACAAAACCCCTGACTTCTTTCGAAATCAGGGGTTTTGTGTACATCGAATTTGGCGGTGAAGGAGAGATTCGAACTCTCGATACAGTTTCCTGTATACACACTTTCCAGGCGTGCTCCTTAAGCCACTCGGACACTTCACCGTATCTCTTCAAACATGTTCTGTCTGTCGAGGCGCGCTAATGTAGTCGAAAGCTTTTCTGATGGCAAACTTTTTTTCAGAATTTTCATGCGGTTAAGAGATTTGCGCGTTTGGGCAGGTTTGGAGGCAGGGCAAACCTGCCAATCTTCAGCCTGGCAAATGCTTCCATATAGAGAGCAATGCGTGGCGTATATGGCCGGCTACGCCCGGCGGGCACGAATGGGCTGACTGGCCGGTCAGTCAAGGCGCTTTACCTGGCTTACGGCGGTGGGTAACGTCTGCCCCACTTCAATACAAGGAATAGCGTCATGAGTGAGTTGATTTCCTACCACCTCGAAGACGGTATCGCGACCCTGACCTTGAGCAATGGCAAGGTCAATGCCATCTCGCCAGACGTGATCGCTGCGTTTAATACCGCGCTGGATCAGGCAGTGGCGGATCGGGCGGTGGTGATTATCACCGGTCAGCCGGGCATTCTGTCGGGCGGTTATGACTTGAAGGTGATGACCGCCGGCCCTAAAGAAGCGGTGAGCCTGGTGACCGCCGGTTCAACCCTCGCCCGTCGTCTGTTGTCGCACCCTTTCCCGGTGATCGTCGCGTGCCCTGGGCATGCGGTGGCCAAGGGCGCGTTCATTCTGTTGTCGGCCGATTACCGGATTGGTGTCGACGGCCCGTTCAGTATCGGTCTGAACGAAGTGCAAATCGGCATGACCATGCACCACGCCGGCATCGAACTGGCCCGCGATCGTCTGCGCAAGTCAGCGTTCCACCGTTCAGTGATCAACGCTGAGATGTTCGACCCGCAGAGCGCTGTGGATGCTGGCTTCCTCGACAAGGTCGTCTCCGCCGAAGAATTGCAAGGTGCAGCACTGGCTGTGGCGCGTCAGTTGAAGAAGATCAATATGACCGCGCACAAGAACACCAAGCTCAAAGTACGCAAGGCCTTGCTGGAGACGCTGGACAACGCGATCATCCTGGATCAGGAACACTTGGTTTAAGAAACCCGAGCGCGTTGCAATGAAAAGCCCGACCGCCGAGTCGGGCTTTTTCTTGCCTGATCTGTTTACAGTCCTTCAGCCGCTCTACTCCGCATCTGACGCTATCAGTCTGAAACACGCGCTTAAACATCGCCTATCTCCTACCTCTATAGCGGCAATTGCCGAAAACAGTGCACATCCGTACACTGCGCCACCTTTTGTCCCGGTGGGCCTGTAAATGCTGTATCTGTTTCGCATGTTATTGATGGGCCTGCATTTTGTTGCAGCGGGCGTGCTCGGTGTAGTGCTGGGCCTGTGCCGGCCGTTCAATCCCGATAACAGCCGTTTGTGCGCGCGCCTCTATGCCTGGCCGGCGATGTGCATTTTGCGTTTGCGAGTGAAGGCCGACGTCGGCGGGCTGACGAACAAGACGCAAAGCTGCGTGGTGATCGCCAACCACCAGTCCAACTACGACTTGTTTTTGCTGGGCAATGTAGTGCCGCACCGCACCTTGTGCATTGGCCAAAACGGACTGAAGGGGGTGCCCGTGGCGTTCGCGGACGTGGGGGGCGCGGGCCCGGCGGCCGTCGTCCGGGGCGCCGCCTAGGGCGCCCGCTCGATTCGCGCGTCGATCAGCC
>CAYNGZ010000261.1:0-8069 GCA_964396695.1 uncultured Pseudomonas sp. | reverse complement strand
CGAGTGTCCAAATGATCGTGGGCTGAGTGTCCAAGTGTCGTGGAATCCGCAGCCAGATCAACATACTCATCGTAACTCATGTGATTGTAGGTAGCGTTTTGATGGATATTCGCGCGACCAGACCACTTGGCGAGATCCAGCTGACCGAGGTCTCCCCTCTGAGCAATCGTGTTCAAAAAGTGTCGCAACTGGTGCGAAGTCATGGAAATTTCGTTCCCATCCGGATTGGCGTAGCCATGGCGACGCCAGATATTGCTCTCTTGTCCTGGAATGTAATTCAGGTCGGTAGTGAAGGTGCTTTTACCCGGCGACCAAAGCAGTAAAGGACTGGTCACACGATCGAGGTGAAACTGGTGACGGCGGAAGCAGCAAAGTGCTTGCGAGTACTTAATATGTCGATCCTTGCTCTTCCAAGGCCAGCCATCCGGTAGCTGGCTATGAGCAAACCTGTTTAGGAATGCCAAGGTCAAACGCTCTCCGTTCGCCTTGAGATCCTGATAAGGCTCGTAACCTTTGAAATACTGATCGATATATAGGTACTGTAGGGATAAACCAAGCGCCATTGCAGCTTGCTCATCCGATAGCGGTTCGAGTTCGCCAACATTTGGGCAGCCGGCATGGCGATAAAACTTATCGGGGTGTGTCTCATACCAGGTGGCCAACCTTCGACCTTCTTCAGACATCTCGGTCAGACGGCGCACAGCTTCGACGGCGATATCCTTTGTTACGGTCGAAACCCACTTAATATCAGCGCCGTAACCTTTACCGGCATAGAAACGTAGACCAAGGCGCTCTACACCTTTGCTGTCGACCTCTATGTGCAAGCAGTTAATCGGTAGGTCCTGAATTTCACTGATACGTGATGGAGCACACATCAACAAAGCGAATATCGAAGTCGTGAAGCGATCTCGAGGAGCCTGAAGATTGTTTGCGAACATCTCGCCCATATACTCAAGCAAGTGCTGTTCGGGCATTTTTTCAGCTCGCTTCTTTTTCCCCTCCATGTCTGTTCGGTGTATTTCCTTTGGCTTAGAGATCGGATTTCTCCAATTGATAGGCCTTGGAATGATTTTACTTTCGTTGAGAAAATTTATGAGGTGCACCAAGCTACTGCCCGCTTGATATGCGGTCGACTTGTATTCTCGGGCAACCTCAGCGGCTACATCCATAACTTGAATATCCGTTAACGTGATATCCGCTCGCCCTTTGACTTGCAAAAGCGCCTTCTCGATGCAGCGAATCGCTTTAAACTCATTTTTGAGCTTGTTAGGTTTATGCCCCTGCTGGTACCGAACATAAGCCTTCGCGAAAGGAACAATTTCGGAATTTAGTAGCTGGCTTTCCGTAAATCCTCGAGCCGGTGCCCCTATAACGGTAAAATTACCCACCCCTGGCCAGCTGTCGCGCTCCCACTCGAGATCAGCACCGAATACCGTAAGCCTGTCACGACACATCTCAATGAAATCACTGAGATTAGTTTTGGCATCGATTACATGCTTCGGTTTGAACAGGAGAATTTCAGCCACAAGTGGCCTCCTTTTTCATCGAAATACAGCGGCTAACCACATCGCTTACAGCAAGGATCAATCGGTCATTTACAGAAGCGATTTTCCTGTCGTGCGTCCGCTCAATGACCTTGTCACGCTCATTGATCAAACCTTCCAGGACAGCTTCATGTGGACCGTCCAACCAGGGCTGGAAGTGACTGCAGGTGTAACAAGCAATGGGGGCAAGGGCGCCACAAAAACCGTAGCTACCGCAGGTGCCAAGATTAACAACACCATTGGAAATTCTGCTGCTTGGGTCATCTCCGCGCTTCGCGTCTCTCTCAGACACGACAAGCACGCCTTGAAACGCTTGTGCGATGGGCGCTAGTTGCAACGCAACCGCTTTATCAATTCGTTCGACAATCTCAGGAATGTTCCGGACGTACACACCAGCATTCTGAATATCGGAATGATCGAGTGCTTCAGCAATGACAAACTCACCTTTCCCTTCACGAGCGAGGTTAGTTCCGAGGGTGTAACGGAAACGAATCGGATTCAGATGAACGGGAAAACCTGTTCGCTCGCTAATAACCGCTATCGTTTTTTCAACCCGATCCATGGCGGTCTTTACAAAATGGGATGGCGCATGCAAGCGATCCCCTTTGAGCTGATCCGTTAGCTCAGCGAGATTGCCAACATTCTTCATAACCGGAAATAGCGGAAGCTCAGGGATCAACTCAAAAGGAAAGCCCTCCCCGAACCTGTCCAAGAAAGCTGTACGAACCACAAATGCCTGCTGCTTCAAAAGCAGCCACAAGTCTTCGACTATTGAGAATTTACTGAACTCCGAGCGCCAAGACTGACTCCGCTGCTTAGCTCGTGGAAAGTTTATATAGTATTTTTCGCCGCTTTGGTGAGAGTGTGAAAGCAAGTCTTTTAGCTTCAACGCGGTAATTTGTACCCTTCGCCGCCCGGTCATAGCCAAGATCATTGCGTAACATGTATCAGTGAGAGATAGAACACTCCCGCTGTAGGCGGCCAAAACAGCCGAAATGACACTCTCCATTTCGATATCAGTTAGCGGACCATCGTCCGGGCACATAGATTGAACCGCATACCCCTTCTCATTCCCCTTGAGTGTCCAACTATTCAGCAAAACTAATGAGTCATTAGGAATGCCTGAACATCCAAGATTAGCCCACTTTTTGATAAATCCTCGTAATACTCCCAAATACCACTCTGTTTTCACATCCAACGTGGAACGATAGGAAATTAAAGACTCACTGCCAAACGGTGCGTGAGTAATCGTAGACTCTAGATAGTGCTTACAACGAGAGTAGATATTAACCGCATGTGATGCAGACCCCGTCTTGGCATAAAACGATAGCACTTGACGGAAGGACAGGTACAAATTGTCAGGAAGGATATCGGCTAATAACGAAACAGGAATGACAATATCTTTATTCAGCCTCCAACGCTTATCAACAAACCGAACAGGATACCCATCACGGGAATAAAACTCTTCGGAAGCATTCACCTGCGTCGCAAGCTTGGTCATTCAGTCACTCCACTTTTTACGTTACTGAAACGCTTACTTTGGAGTTCGAACACAGCCTTATTGGCCAGCTCCCTTATACGCCTTCGATTGTAGGTGGCTGCTGTCCCAGAGGTCTCGCTCCAGCCCATGAGGTATGAGCGAATCTTTTCTTCTCGCTCAGGCGTCACGCCCTGAATCTCGCAGGTTTTCGAGAATGAATAGTTCCAATGATGACGTAGCGAATGAGCGTGAATACCGCTATAGCCTTCGAGGATATGCTTCAGCTGCCCCATGAATTTACCAAACCCAGCGTTCGATAACGGTAGCCCCTCCGAACTTCCCGATTTATGCGTTACAAAGAGATAGCCGTGCTTCTTGGCGCCAGGCACCTTATTTCTGTGACTGAGTACATAGCTATAAATCTGATCTGCAAGTTCAGGTATCAATGGGATGACCCGCTCCCGAGTCTTTGCGACTGGCTGATAGGCCCTCGCATCCCCCTTTAAGTCTGGGCGCCTGACCACCTTCATCGTGTTCATTCCAAAGTCTATATCTTCGACTTTTAGATTTAACAGCTCGCCACGCCGCAGCCCGGTGATACGGAGAATGGTAAACATCAGCGCATTACGTACCTGAACGGCATACTCTCGCACCGGGTTGTTGGCTGAGCCTGGCCTCAGCGTAATTTCGAGCGTATCAAGCACCGTGTCGTCCAGATATTTGTCTTCTCGACTCACACTGGACTTATTCGACGTCTTCGGTCGATTGGCCTTTATCTGCGACACCATTCGCCCAACACCATCATGGCTCGAAATAGAGGTCGGTAGATTCTGGTCTGCGAGAAAACCCAAATAGTCCGCAATGACTGACATCCGCGCGTACTGATTGCCCTTACTTACGGTTCGCACTCTGCGGGAAATTGAAACGACACTCCCCCCATCCTCATCGGCCAAGGGCTTCTGCATGAAATCACGCAACGAATGGATTTCGTGACTTAGCAGCAGCTCACCAGACGAAAAACGCGATTCGACATCAATGTTGTAATAACGCTGCCATGCATACATGGCTTTGAGGGCACTGAGTGCGCTTTGAATTGTATTCAGAGCTAATGAGCGTCCGCGCATGTGCACGGTTACGTACAGCGCAGGGTAAAACAGAGGCATCCCAAGCTCATCGACGAGAACGATGAGCCGCTCACCATTTGATGACTTAACCCTACGAAGAGAGAGGTTCATAGCAGCCACCTATTCTTTACGTTTTTACAGGGTAGTACCTCAGAGAAATTTGCTGAGAATATTTTTAACACCTACAAAAACGCGAAACCCCCGCATCGCGGGGGCCTCAGGTCTAAACCTTACAAAATAGTCTTAGGTAGGAATTAGAACGGAATATCGTCATCAAAGCTGTCGAAATCCGGAGCCGGCTGCGGAGCGGCCTGCTGTGGAGCCGGGCGCGACTGTTGCGGTGCCGACTGCTGTGGACGCGGAGCCTGCTGGCGTGGCGCGGACTGCTGGTAGTTATTACCCCCGCCTTGTTGGTCGCCCTGTTGTGGACGGCCGCCCAGCAGTTGCATGGTGCCTTGCATGTCGACCACGATTTCAGTGGTGTAACGCTTGATACCGTCTTTTTCCCACTCGCGGGTTTGCAGCTTGCCTTCGATGTAGACTTGCGAGCCTTTACGCAGGTATTCGCCGGCAATTTCCGCAACCTTGCCGAACATCGATACACGGTGCCATTCGGTCTTTTCGACTTTCTGACCGGTTTGCTTGTCGGTCCATTGTTCGCTTGTCGCCAGACTCAGGTTGGTCACGGCGTTACCGTTAGGCAAGTAGCGAACTTCGGGATCCTGGCCGCAAGTGCCGACCAATATGACTTTGTTAACCCCACGGGCCATAACGTTCTCCTAGGCTTCGCACGCTGCCGGGGCCGGGTTGTTGACCAGGCTCTCGAGGGTCGTGCGATCCAATAGTTCGGTGTCCAATTTGATGTAAATGGCCGCTTCATCGGCAACCACCACGGCATCTGTTACCCCAACGACGGCCAGCAGGCGCTCGACCAGACCCGCTTCGCGGATCGCTTCAGGCGATAACGGCAAGCGCAGGCTCGTCACATAGGGAGGTTCACGCATGGTAACAGCAAAGGCCAACCAGAGGGCAGCCAGCGCGGCACATCCGATGAACACCGCCGACAGGCCTCCATGCTGGAACATCCAGCCCCCCATGATCCCGCCCAGTGCCGAACCGAGGAACTGACTGGTGGAATAAACCCCCATCGCCGTGCCCTTGCCGCCAGCCGGTGAAACCTTGCTGATCAGCGACGGCAACGAAGCCTCGAGCAGATTGAACGCGGTGAAAAACACCACCGTACCGATCACCAGAGCCCGCAAGCTGTCGCCGAACTGCCAGAAGAATAGCTCAGTGAGCATCAGCGTACTGACCGCACCGAGTAAAACTCGTTTCATTTTGCGTTTCTTCTCGCCGTAGATAATGAAGGGGATCATGGCGAAGAACGAAATCAGCAACGCGGTCAGGTACACCCACCAGTGCTGCTCCTTGGGCAGCCCGGCTTTCTCGACCAGCGCCAGCGGCAAGGCGACGAAGCTCGACATCAACATCGCGTGCAACACAAAAATACCCAGGTCCAGGCGCAACAGGTCCGGATGCTTGAGCGTCGGGATCAGCGCCTGACGGGCAACGCCGGATTCGCGGTGCTGCAACGGACCGGTAGCGTGCGGCACCATGAACGCCACGATCAGGATGCCCACCAGCGCCATGCCGCCCGTCGCCAGAAACAGCCCCGACAATCCGAAGGTGCGGGTCAGCAACGGTCCGACCACCATGGCCACGGCGAACGACAGGCCAATGGTCATGCCGATCATCGCCATCGCTTTGGTGCGGTGCTGTTCGCGGGTCAGGTCCGACAGCAAAGCCATGACCGCCGCAGAAATCGCCCCCGCGCCTTGCAGGATCCGTCCGGCGATCACGCCCCAGATCGAATCGGCGTTGGCGGCCAGTACGCTGCCGAGGGCGAAGGCAATCAGCCCCAGGTAAATCACCGGGCGGCGACCGATACGGTCGGAAATGATCCCGAACGGAATCTGAAAAATCGCCTGAGTCAGGCCGTAAGCGCCAATCGCCAGGCCGATGAGTGCCGGGGTCGCTCCTGCGAGATCCATTCCATAGGTCGCCAACACCGGCAACACCATAAACATGCCAAGCATACGGAACGCGAACACCAGGGCCAGACCGCTTGCTGCGCGGGTCTCGCCACCACTCATGCGTTCGCTGTGGGGATCGTGCATGGAATTACCTCATGTGAACCGGCGGCGATTCTACCAGTCCCATCGGTTGACGGGGTATAGGGCGACGCTTTGACGCGCACGGCTGACACAGTCTTCATGTAAGGCGGCGACGTCATGATTTGATAGTGTGCATCCATCCAGTATTTGGCCGTATACTCCTACGTTTTCGACGCCCGCCAAGCGAGGCCACCTTGGACAAGATCCTGATTCGTGGGGCTCGAACCCACAACCTGAAGAACATCGACCTGACCCTGCCACGGGACAAACTGATCGTCATCACCGGCTTGTCCGGGTCCGGCAAGTCTTCCCTGGCATTCGACACGCTGTACGCCGAGGGTCAGCGACGCTATGTCGAGTCGCTGTCGGCCTACGCCCGGCAGTTCCTGTCGATGATGGAAAAACCTGACGTCGACACCATCGAAGGTTTGTCGCCAGCCATCTCCATCGAGCAGAAGTCGACCTCGCACAACCCGCGCTCGACGGTCGGCACCATCACCGAAATCTACGACTACCTGCGTCTGCTCTACGCTCGCGTGGGGACTCCGCGTTGCCCGGATCACGATATTCCGCTGGAGGCGCAGACCGTCAGTCAGATGGTCGACCTGGTTCTCGCCGAACCCGAAGGCAACAAGTTGATGCTGCTGGCGCCGGTGATCCGCGAACGCAAGGGTGAACACCTTTCGGTCTTCGAAGAACTGCGTGCCCAGGGCTTTGTCCGCGCGCGAGTCAACGGCAAGCTTTACGAGCTGGACGAGCTGCCGAAGCTGGATAAACAGAAAAAGCATTCGATCGATGTCGTGGTCGACCGCTTCAAGGTCCGCGCCGATCTGCAACAGCGCCTGGCCGAGTCGTTCGAGACTGCGCTGAAACTGGCTGACGGCATTGCACTGGTCGCGCCGATGGACGACGAACCGGGAGAAGAAATGATCTTCTCCGCACGCTTCGCCTGCCCGATATGCGGCCATGCCATCAGCGAGCTGGAACCCAAGCTGTTCTCCTTCAACAACCCGGCCGGCGCCTGCCCGACCTGCGACGGCCTGGGGGTCAAACAGTTCTTCGACATCAAGCGCCTGGTCAATGGCGAACTGACCCTGGCCGAGGGCGCGATTCGCGGCTGGGACAGGCGTAACGTCTACTACTTCCAGATGCTCGGCTCACTGGCCGCGCATTACGGCTTCAGCCTGGAGGTGCCGTTCAACCACCTGCCGGCCGATCAGCAAAAAGTCATCCTGCATGGCAGCGGCACGCAGAACGTCGACTTCAAGTACCTGAACGACCGTGGCGACATCGTCAAACGCTCGCACCCGTTCGAAGGCATCGTGCCGAACCTCGACCGTCGCTACCGCGAGACCGAGTCAGCCTCGGTGCGCGAAGAACTGGCCAAGTTCCTCAGCACCCAGCCTTGCCCGGACTGCCGTGGCACTCGCTTGCGCCGTGAAGCGCGGCACGTGTGGGTCGGTGAGAAGACGCTGCCAGCGGTGACCAACCTGCCGATTGGCGATGCGTCCGATTACTTCGGCACGCTGACACTGACCGGTCGACGCGGCGAAATTGCCGACAAGATTCTCAAGGAAATCCGCGAACGCTTGCAGTTCCTGGTCAACGTCGGCCTCGATTATCTGTCGCTGGACCGTAGTGCCGACACGCTGTCTGGCGGTGAAGCACAGCGTATTCGTCTGGCCAGCCAGATCGGTGCCGGCCTGGTGGGCGTGCTGTATATCCTCGACGAACCCTCGATTGGTCT
>CAYNGZ010000260.1:0-8073 GCA_964396695.1 uncultured Pseudomonas sp. | reverse complement strand
ACTGACGACGCCCTTGAGCACAACACCCGGGAACGCCGGTAAACGCGCCTCGGCCGCTTGCCCCATGACGATTGAGCCCGCCTGCGACTCGGGAACGGCGACGGCCAGCCAGACGCTGTTCAAACCATTGACGCGTGCCAGCGTCTCGCCAGCGGCCACCGTCATTCCCTGGCGGACATCCAGCGTTTGCAGCACGCCCCCAATAGGGCTGGTGAGGGTCAGGGTGGGGTGGGCTTTACCGCTGCGCTCCACCTGGGAGATCAGCGCTGCTGGCATCCCGCTGAGCCGCAATCGTTGGCGTGCCGCCTTCAGTAAATCAGCATCGCCACTGCGTTTGAGGGCCAGAAATTCTTCCTGGGCAGCAGCCCACTCCGGTACCAGGATATCCGCCAATGTGGCGTTAGCGTCGAGCACATCACCTGGAGCGCGGGCATAAACGCGCTCAACAAAGCCGGCCGTACGGGCCTGAACGATTGCCACGTCTCGCTCGTTGAAAGCCAACACACCGACCACGTCCAGGCTCGATGCAAATGTCCCCCGAGTGACCGTCGCCAGTCGCACACCGAGATTTTGGGTCAGGCTCGGATCAATACGGACGGCTGCACTGTTTTCCCTGGCATCATCCCCTTTGGTATCGGCGTACTGGGGGACCAATTGCATGTCCATGAACGGCGACTTTCCCGGTTTATCGAATTTTTGCTGCGGGTACATGGGGTCATACCAGTACAGCGCCTTGCGTTCGGTTGCTCCGTTGAGGCTTTGTTGCTGATCCATGCCAGGTGTTGCGCTCATACGCGACTGAGCGAGCCAATAACCACTGGCAACACCCAAGGCAATCAATGCGCCGACCAGTAGGGCTCCCTTCACGTTTACAGGGCTCATTGAACGGACTCCTCATAGGCGAAATACAGGCGCGCACGGGTGAGTGCACGTTGTTCTTCAACGTCAATCTGTTTGAGGCGGGCTTCGATGAGTTCGCGGCGGGCGGTCACAACGGCACTCAAATCGCCTTTGCCGGCGCGGTAGCTGGCCAAGCTGAGTTCGACCTTTTCCCTGGCCAGCGGCAACAGGCTTTCCTGGTTTCGACGCACGGCACGATTCAGGCGTTCATAGTCGGCCAGTTCGCTCTCCAGTTGCTGGGTATGCTCGCGTGAAAGGGCCTCGCGCTCAGCCTCAAGCCGGTTGAGTTCAGCGTGCCGGGCGGCAATTTTCGGGTTTTGCCGTGAGCCGGGAAACAGCGGCAAGTCCCATGAGAACTGCACGCTGACCATGTCGCCGAACTGCCGGCCTCGATGCTGGTAGTCGAGTTCCCAGCTCCAGTCCGACTGCTTCTCGGCCTCGGCTTCACGGACCTTGGCTTGTGCTTCGCGGGTCATTGGCGCAAACGCGGCCAACTCGGGATGGTGTTGCAGCTGATGGGAGTAGCCTGAGGTATCGACGGGCCATTCCGGCAAGCTGCCCACAGGCGTGTCATTGGCGGCGGGGCCAATCCAGCGTTTGAGGGCCGCTCGGGCCTGCGCTCGCTGGCGAATCAGATCGTCCTGCTGCTCCGCCAGTTGAGCCGCTTCCTGTTTGGGCGTCACCGCATCGGCGGGTCGCGCGCGGCCGCCGGCAATCTGCGCACGGACGGTATCGGTCAGCAGGCGGTTTTCTTTGTAGAAATCCTGGAACAGCACATCTTTGCGCTCTACGGAGTAGCTACTGATCCAGGCCAATGCCGTGGACTGGCGGACGTTCAGCCGTTCGACCCGACGTTCAGCGGCGGCTCGATCAATGGCCGCCGTGGCGACCTCGATGCGTGCTTTACGCTTGGCGCTGTTGAGCATTTCCTGTCTGATCCCGACCATTTGCATGGTCATGGAGTCCTGATCGAGGCTTCCGCGATCAGGGCCGCCAATGGGGTAGTTCTGCACGCCCAGCAATAACCTGGGATCGGGTAATTCACCGGCGGGGATGGCTGCGCTGCTGGCAGCCTGAATGTTGGCGTCTTGTGCGGTCAGCGACGGCGCATTGTTTTCGGCCAGCCGCAACGCTTCATCGAGCGTCAGTGGGGCGGCGAGGCTCGGCAATGCCAGTACGCTTGCCGCCAGGCCGGTCACGAGGGACCAACCGGTGCAATAGCACGTGGGGTTCATGTTCACGATTCCTGTGATGATCCACTGCGCGCTTGATAAGGCATGCGCGCAGATAAGCCATCCCGCTAAAGCGGAATGAGTCTTGGAGAGGGACAGGAATCAAACGCGGGGTGGTGGCCAAACCCCTGAAGGAGTTGGTGCAGGCAGGAAGTCGCTGGAGAACGAAAGCACTACGGGGCTGAACAAGGTGAAAGGAGGCTTGATGATTGAAACCTGCAGCATGCCGCCAGTCTTGCATTCCTGGCCGGGCTTGCAGGGTTTACCGTGCTCGGAGGGGCTTTTCATGTCGTGGCAACACTCCGGCCCCATGCCATCCATCATTGCCATGTCCATGGTTTTCATGGGGCAGGGCTCGGTGGGCGCCTGAATGCCCGCCATCCCGCTGAGGGGAAGCGCCAGGCTAATCAGGAAAATGAGGCAAAACCGCAGGTAGCGTTTCATGTCCGCGAGTTTAGCCGGGGATGTATTACCTGACCATTAAATGGGCCGACTCTCGGTCAGACCGTCGATCCCTTGCAGGAGGGATCGACTCGACCAGCCAGCGGAGCCTGTTACCGCCTAGTGACCGGTGGGCAGTTGATCTTGAGCGAGCAGCGCTTGGGCCAGTTCTTTGTCACTGGCCTTGAGGCCTGGATGATCGTGTCGTATCTGCATCAACATCGACTCCAGCCAGGCGTCGCGAATGGCACTGCCACTCGCGACGAAGCTGGAGAGTTCCTCGCGGGCAGGCGTCACGATTTTGCTGTCTTTGAACGTCGAGTACAGCGACACGGAAATCCCTGCCGACGTCGCCACATCACGTGCATCGATATCGGGCATATGGGGCCTGTGGGCCATGGCCGAACCAAAGGGCAGATACAGCACCAGCAATGGAATGAGGAATATACATCGCATGGCGAGTCCTCCGAAAACATGAGGCCTGAAAGACCGGCCTTATGTTTTTTGATACGTGGCGCCAGACAGGCGTTCCTGTCAGGTGGTGCATGTCAGCACAAAGGCCGAGGGCATGGACGATAGGCTGACGCAATCATCCCGGTGAGCAGCCAGGGCTCGCCACTGATGTGTGTTCATTTCTAGCGACCAGCGGGCGCCTCGGCTTGAATGAGGATCGCCTGGGCCAGATCTGCATCGCTTGCCTTGAGGTCTGGATGTTCAAGTCGTATCCGCTTCAACTCCGATTCCAGGTAGGCGCCGCGAATTGCGCCTCCACTCGCCACGAAGCTGGAGGCGTCATCGCGGGCGGACACGACCATTTTGTGGTCCTTGAACGTCGAATACAGCGATGCAGAAACACCCGCCGAGGTGGCGATATCGCCTGCATCCACACGGGCGAGGGCCGAACCGAAGGGCAGGCACAGTAATAGCGAAGAGATGATCAGTGTGCGACGCATGACGGCGTCCTCCGAAAGGGTGAAGCGTTACATAATTTTGGAGGCGCGGTATCCGCCAGGAGTTCCCCGACGGCAGCATGTCCAGGCATCAAGCAGGGGGTAGAGCTCACGGGGGCTGCCTGCGGTCAGACTGTTGGAATGATTTGATCATCACGGTGTCGACCGAATAAAGCGGAGTCACCAGCGTGGCTCAGTCAGAAGGTTCGACCATGCGCCTCTTCGTGATAGCAACCTGCCTCGCACTAGCCCTTCTCGGGAGGCAAGCGGTCGCGGCTGATCAGGCGCAAAACAAGGCGGTGGCGGTGGACAAGGCGCAGATCCTGGAACAGAAGACTGCAGAGCAGGGCAGTGTCGCGCCAGTGACCAGGGCCGAGGTGATTACGCCTTCTGAAGCACAGGCAGTCGATCCGGCAGGCAAAGCCCCTTTAAAGGATGCAATGACCTGCCTATCACGCACTATTTTCTGGGAGGCCAAAGGTGGGGGGTCGGCGGACATGGAAGCCGTTGCCAATGTTGTTTTGAACCGGCTCGGCCATGAAGGTTTTCCAGGTACAGTGTGCGAGGTGGTCAAACAAGGTTCGCAAAAGCATGCCTGCCAGTTTTCGTGGTGGTGTGATCGACGTTCGGATCATGCCGATGAAGACGCTCCCTACGTGACCGCCACGGAAATAGCACGAAAAGCGCTCAATCACCAACTCACGGATCGCACCCATGGCGCTATGTATTTCCACGCCAGGCACGTGAAGCCCGCTTGGGCCAG
The DNA here is from genome assembly GCA_964396695.1 of uncultured Pseudomonas sp. Lineage (GTDB taxonomy): Bacteria > Pseudomonadota > Gammaproteobacteria > Pseudomonadales > Pseudomonadaceae > Aquipseudomonas. The sequence goes on along the minus strand of CAYNGZ010000260.1, from coordinate 3,787 downwards.
GAAATACATCAGGACCGCCGAGACCCGAAAATTTTTCTTCTACAAGCCTCACGACGGTACCGCACGATAGGGGCGTTCGCTCAGACTTCGCCAGGACGCAAACGTGGCGAAGCACCCCGGGCAGTGCCAGTATGTGTGAGGGGGACCAGCATTTGCCGGGTGCGCAATATGGACACTACCGAACGCTTGCCATCACTGACCGCCAGCCGTTTGCAGGCCTTGCACCGAGACGGTTTCGTGGTGCTGCCTGGCGTGCTGGAAAGCGCTCGAATCACCACGCTGCGCCATGCAATCGACGGTCTTCAACCCGAGCACTGGGACTACAGCGGTCTGCTCGATCATTACAAATGCGTGTTCAACCGTGATCCGTTCTGGCTGCCGTTTCTTGACCTGAGCGGGATCATCGAATTGGCCGAAGCTGCCTTGGGTGCCGATTGTCATGTCATCGGCCAGACCGCCTGGCGCTGCCATCCCGGCTTCGTCGGTGCCGAACTGCATGTGGATTACCTGGCGATGGAGCTGCCGCAAAGCCTGTTGGCCGACCCCGGCTTCGAGTTGCCGATGCAGATCTGCACCGCGCACCTCTACCTCAGCGATATCGATGCCGATCTCTGTCCCACTCGAGTGATCCCCGGTAGCCACCGCGCCGGGCGAGCGCCTGCTCGCGGCGAAAACCAGTGGCATGGTCGTACGGCGAAGCCGGTGCTGTGTCGGGCCGGGGACGTCCTGATGTTACGCAGTGAGCTGTGGCACGCCGGTAGCGACAACCGAACTCCCGACCGTGTGCGCTACCTGTTGCAGGTACACTATGGCCGCCGCATGGTGGCGCAGAAGTTCTCGCCCTACCTGCACTGGCGCTTCAATCCCAGCGTGCTGGCGGCCGCGACGCCACGTCAACGGCGCCTGCTGGGCGAGCATCAGGAAGCGGAATACGACTGACCCGTTTTTTCGACAGCGTGTTGCAGTCGCTCCGCCAATGCCTTCTAGAACCACGTCTCCATCTGCACACCGAATTGCCAGACTCCGCCAGACTTGAAGCCCTTCTGACCAAAATCGTCCGTTGCGCTAAAGGTATCGAGGTCCCTGGACCAGTTCATGTACGTGGCGAACAGGCGCAATTCAGGGCGAGTGAAGAAGTCTCCGGTTTGTAACTTGAAAGTGGGCGCCAACGTGAGTTTCCAGTAGTCACCCTTGGCAGTTTGTCGACCCTTGTAGCCAAGCGCATTCAGGTCCATCGTCTGCCAGCTCAGCTCATATTGCATTTCGAAGTTGCTGGTCAGTTCGTTGGCCAGGCGCAGGTTGAGCGTCACATAGCGATAGTCGTCGCCAGGGATATAGCGATCCTTGCTGTGCTCGGCAATCATCGCCGGTGCGATGCGCCAATCCTGATCCAGGCGAGTATGACCATATAGCGCCAGCCGCACTGTTTGGGCCTCGTCCAGCAGGTCGCCATCGGCACCAATGCTGTTGACCTCCGCCCCCAACCCCTTGCCGTACAGCAGCGCAGCTTTGAAGTAGCCTTCACGGCCGAAGAAATCTGGCCGATGGTAGGCGAACATGCCATGCGAACCGCTTTGCGCAGGGCTGAACCCGGCCTTGTTCACCCGGGTATCCGTTGCGAATGCCTGTTTGCTCTTGTCGTTCAGGCTGGCATCGTTCTGGCGCGAGGAAATGCCGTTGAGCATGATCTGCCAGCGACCCTCATCGAAAAACTGATTGAGGGTGGCGATATAGCTCCTGATGTCCTTGTTCTCCTCAGTACCGAAGTCGCCGTAGGAGCGGCTCATCAGCGATGCATTGATGCGCCAGTCATCGGTCAGGCGCACGTCGTAGATACCACCACCGGTCCCGGCAAGGAACACGATCCCTCTGTCGAGCCAATGGATGTCGTAGTTATCCCGATCAAAGCGCTTGCCAGCCCACAGGGTTGCATCGCGCAACAGCGGGCTATCTCGAAAGGACGACAGATGGTCTAGTTCGGCGTAGACCTGTCGCACGTTGAGCGAGCTTTCAGCCGCGGTCCAGTCATTGGGCGTTTCCAACCCATCGGCGAGCATCAGCGTGTACTTGGAACGCGTACCGTTGCTGGCCTGGCTGGTCTTTGAAAACTTCGCCTCCACGTAGGTATCGACTTCATTGCCAAGCCTGCCAACGGCCCCGCCTACGGAGCCGGCGGGGGTCACGTAGGGGCCGCCACGACCGGCACCTGATCCGTTGGTCATGATTCCGGAGCGTGCATAGCCACCGAAGGTGAAGCCATCGCTCAGAGGCTCGGTCGCAGTGGCTGACGCTGAAGGCGCGGTCGCGTGGGCAGGGATGGCGATCTGCTGATTGAGTTGCTCGACTTCCTTGCGCAATCGGGCTGCGTCAGCTTCGGCCAGCAAGGCGCGCGCCTCGGCGACGGAGGTTCTGGCCTCAAGTCTGGCAAGACGCTCTTCGATGCTTTGCGCCGGCGCAGCAAGCAGTTGAGTGGAGAGAAAAAGCAAGGAAAAGCCAGCCAAAGGCCGACAGACCACAGCACTCATGGGTAACCCTCTTGTTTTTGTATTCGGGTACTGCAAAGACTTCTTGAACAGGTCCTTATCCTCACCCCTAGTACTCGGTTCCACTTGACAACGAGCTGGGAGAGGACGCGTAATGCATCGCTATGTTAACGTTAACTTAAATAAAAACAAGAGGGACGTCACATGCAGCTATCAGTCAAACGTGAGTACTGGCTCATCAGTGGGCTACTGTTTTTTTTCTTTTTTTCGTGGTCATCCAGCTACTCGCTGTTCTCGATATGGCTTCATCGAGTGATCGGTCTGAATGGAACGGAAACCGGGTTTATCTTTGCCGCCAACGCCATTGCGGCGCTGCTGATTCAGCCGTTCTATGGCGCTCTCCAGGATCGGCTTGGCCTGTCGAAAAAACTGCTGGTATGGATTGGTGTGCTGCTCTGCGCCTCGGCCCCATTTGCGATTTACGCATACGCCAACCTATTGGCCCGGAACGTGGTATTGGGGGCCGTGGTTGGTGCGGCCTTCCTGGCGTTTGCCATGCTCGCGGGCGTGGGCGTCATCGAGTCCTATACCGAGCGACTGTCGCGTCACGCGGGTTTCGAGTTCGGTACCACCAGAATGTGGGGGTCGCTGGGCTGGGCGAGTGCGACGGGCGTCGTCGGCATGGTCTTCAACATTGACCCGGACATTGCGTTCTATATGAGCAGCGCCGCCGGGGTCGCGTTCTTGCTGATCCTGTTCCGTCTGGATCTGAAGCGGTTCAACAAACCAGAAGCGCAAGCGGGCGGCGAAGCGTCGATGCCGGTACGGCTGAACGATCTTTGGACGTTACTGACACTGCCGCGCTTCTGGGCATTCAGCCTGTACCTGACCGGGGTGTGTGGAATCTACATGATCTACGAACAGCAGTTCCCCGTGTATTTCTCCTCGTTTTTCTCAACCCCGGAGGAGGGCACTCGAGCCTATGGCTACCTGAATTCATCCCAGGTTCTGCTCGAGGCTGTCCTGATGTTGTTCGCGCCATGGGTGGTTGGTCGTACAGGCGCCAAGTACGGGTTGATACTGGCTGGCAGCATCATGTTCGTCCGTATTCTTGGCTCCGGGTTGGCAACGCAAGCCTGGACCATCGCCGCCTGCAAGATGTTGCACGCCCTTGAAGTCCCGATCCTGCTGGTCTCGGTATTCAAATACATTTCCTTCAATTTTGATTCGCGGCTGTCGGCCTCGATCTACCTGCGGATTCCACGACACTTGGACACTCAGCCCACGATCATTTGGACACTCGT
>CAYNGZ010000259.1:2715-8091 GCA_964396695.1 uncultured Pseudomonas sp. | reverse complement strand
GGACACGGGGATCAACACAGGCGGTTACGCTCTTTACCTTCGTGACCCGGACGGAAACGCCAAGACCCGCCGTGCGGGCGATCGCTTTGTCATCCCGGCCGGTTTCAGGGGCACCTGGGAAGTGCTGGAGCCGTGCCGCAAGATCTACGTGGCGTTTGAACAGAAGGCCTGAGGCTTTTCCGGGCACACAAAAAAGGCCCGTATCTTGCGATACGGGCCTTTTTCTCAAGAGGGAAAAATCAATTACTTGATTTTGCCTTCCTTGTAGATCACGTGCTTGCGAACAACCGGATCATATTTCTTGATCTCGATTTTGTCCGGAGTGGTGCGCTTGTTCTTGTCGGTAGTGTAGAAGTGACCAGTACCGGCGCTCGAGATCAAACGAATCAATTCACGCATGATTTAGCTCCCTTATACCTTGCCGTCGCGACGGAGTTCGGCCAGCACGACATCAATGCCGCGCTTGTCGATGATACGCATGCCCTTGGCGGATACGCGCAGACGCACGAAACGCTTCTCGGACTCGACCCAGAAGCGGTGATGCTGCAGGTTCGGCAGGAAACGACGACGGGTTTTGTTGTTTGCGTGGGAAATGTTATTCCCAGTCACCGGACCCTTACCGGTAACTTGACAGACTCTAGACATGCCTCAGCCCTCTAAAACCACATGCCCAACCCGGCATGGGTTGGCCGCTTAATCTCTCAGTCATTTGGCGCCAGGCGCCGCGTTTCTTTAAGGGTCTTACCGGCTACACCTACAGTGAAGGAACCGGGCCCCTAGAAAAGAGCGCTGCTTTATACCAGAAAGACCCCATAGCAACAACTATCAGTGTGAACAGACTTTTCCAAATCCCTGGTTTTACGGCGCCAGATGCCTTGGACAAAGGCTATCCATGGTAGCGACCGCTCGTCGCAGCGTATCGACATCTACATCAGCACAGACGGTTTGCCCAAGCGAATTTACCCTGATTCGCCCTGTGCATGGAGCTACACAAGGCAAAACCCGCTACAAAGTGAAAAAGGGGATAGTCATTTGCAAAAGAGCCCACTAGGGTAAGCCTTTTCCAGACTGCACTTGCAGATGGGCCTTCGATCTGCACAGGAATTTACACATGCGCCTCGCTGCCCTACCGCTATTGCTCGCCCCACTTTTGCTGAGCCCATTGGCCCAGGCTGCCGCGTTAAACGTCTGCACCGAGGCCAGCCCGGAAGGGTTCGATGTCGTTCAATACAACTCGCTGACCACCACCAACGCCTCGGCCGATGTGCTGATGAATCGCCTGGTCGATTTCGATACCGCCAGCGGCAAAGTGGTCGCCAGCCTGGCCGACAGCTGGGACGTGTCGACCGACGGCCTGACCTACATTTTCAAACTGCACCCGCAGGTGAAATTCCACCGCACCGAATACTTCACCCCCACGCGCGACCTGACGGCCGAAGACGTGAAGTTCAGCTTCGAGCGCATGCTCGACCCGGCCAACCCATGGCACCAGGTCGCCCAAAGCGGCTTCCCGCACGCTCAATCGATGCAGTTGCCCGCGCTGATCAAGAAGATCGATGCGCTGGACCCGCTGACCGTGCGCTTCACCCTGGATCACGCCGATTCGACCTTCCTTGCCACCCTGAGCATGGGCTTTGCCTCGATCTACTCGGCTGAATATGCCGACCAACTGCTCAAGGCCGGCACGCCCGAGAAGCTCAACAGCCAGCCAATCGGCAGCGGCCCGTTCATCTTCGGGCGCTTCCAGAAAGATGCATCGATTCGCTACAAGGCCAACCGCGACTACTTTGCCGGCAAACCGGCGGTGGACAGCCTGGTGTTCGCCATTACCCCGGATGCCAACGTGCGCTTGCAGAAACTGCGGCGCAACGAGTGCCAGATCGCCCTGTCGCCCAAACCGCTGGACGTGCAGGCTGCCGCCCAGGAGCCGACCCTGAAGATCGAGAGCACACCGGCGTTCATGACCGCCTTCGTGGCCATCAACAGCCAGCACCCGCCGCTGGATAAACCCGAAGTGCGTCAGGCAATCAACCTCGCCTTCGACAAGGCCAGCTACCTCAAGGCGGTCTTCGAAGACACCGCGCAAGCCGCCAACGGTCCATACCCGCCCAACACCTGGAGCTACGCCAAGGACCTGCCGGGCTATCCAAAAGACGTCGCCAAGGCTCGCGCATTACTGGCCAAGGCCGGACTCAAGGAGGGCTTTAAAACCACGATCTGGACCCGTCCCTCCGGCAGCCTGCTCAATCCCAACCCAAGCCTTGGCGCCCAGCTGCTGCAGGCCGACCTGGCGGAAGTCGGGATCCAGGCGGAAATCCGGGTGATCGAATGGGGCGAGTTGATCCGCCGCGCCAAGGCCGGCGAACACGATCTGCTGTTCATGGGCTGGGCCGGCGACAACGGCGACCCGGATAACTTCCTCACGCCGCAGTTCTCTTGTGCGGCGGTCAAGTCCGGGACCAACTTCGCCCGCTACTGCGACCAGGGCCTGGACAAGGTCATCAGTGCCGGCAAGACCACCACCGAGCAAGGCGTGCGCAGCAAGCTCTACGAGCAGGCCCAGACGCAGATCCAGCAACAGGCGCTGTGGCTGCCACTGGCGCACCCGACCGCCTACGCGCTGACGCGCAAGGACGTTCAGGGCTACCAGGTCAGCCCGTTTGGCCGTCAGGACTACTCGAAGGTCAGCCTGAAATAGACCCGGCCTACATCCATCCGTACTCGGCCATCGACAGCGGATCGCCGTCACCGACAATGAAATGGTCGATCACTCGCACATCGATCAGGTCCAGCGCCTCTTGCAGGCGCTTGGTCAGTGCCCGATCCGCCTGACTGGGCTCGACACTCCCTGACGGATGGTTGTGGCACAGGATCAACGCCGCGGCGTTGTGCGCCAGCGCGCGCTTGACCACCTGACGCGGGTAGACGCTGGCGCTGTCGATCGAGCCGCGAAACAGTATCTCGAACGCCAGCACCCGATGCCGGGAATCCAGGAACAGGCAACCGAACACCTCATGCGGCTCATGGCGCAGCATCGCCTTCAGGTAATTGCGCACTTCGATCGGGCTCTTGAGCACCGAGTCGCGACGCAAGCGTTCCGCCAGATGTCGCCGCGCCATCTCCAGCACGGCTTGCAGTTGGGCGAACTTCGCCGGCCCCAACCCAAGCTGACTGCCGAACGTCTGCTGATCGGCCTCCAGCAACGTGCGCAGGCTGCCAAATTGATGCAACAGGTGTCGCGCCAGATCGACCGCGCTTTTGCCGGTCACCCCGGTACGTAGAAAGATGGCCAGCAATTCGGCGTCCGAAAGACTCGCCGAGCCCTGCTCCAGAAGCTTCTCTCGCGGGCGCTCCGCCGCTGGCCAATCGCGAATGCTCATAGCACCTCCATGTGTGTGGGCGCCGCTGTTCCGTAGCGGTCGCTGTGATATCGTAGCCCATCTTTTTTGCGGGTGATTGTCCCCTGGGGAGGGGGTTTCGCCACGTATGTCACCAACGAATTGAAAGGCAGACCTATGCAGCGGCTGTATCGGAAACGCATCGTTCTGGGCGTCGGCGGCGGCATTGCTGCCTACAAGAGCGCCGATCTGGTTCGCCGGCTGATCGACCAGGGCGCCGAAGTGCGCGTAGTCATGACCCATGGCGGCAGCGAGTTCATCACCCCGCTGACCATGCAGGCCCTCTCCGGGCACCCGGTCCACCTGGACCTGCTGGACCCGGCAGCCGAAGCCGCCATGGGCCACATCGAGCTGGCCAAATGGGCCGACCTGGTGCTGATCGCCCCGGCCACCGCCGATCTGATCGCACGCCTGGCCCAAGGCATCGCCAACGACCTGCTGACCACCCTGGTGCTGGCCACCGACGCGACCGTTGCGCTGGCGCCGGCGATGAACCAGGCCATGTGGCGCGACCCGGCCACCCAGGCCAACACCCAATTGCTCGAAAGCCGTGGCTTCAAGGTCTTCGGCCCGGCGTCCGGCAGCCAGGCCTGCGGCGACGTCGGCATGGGCCGCATGCTGGAAGCCAACGATCTGGCGCAATGCGCCGCCGACTGCTTCCAGCACCAGACGCTGACCGGCAAACACGTGCTGATCACCGCCGGCCCGACCCAGGAAAATATCGACCCGGTGCGCTACATCACCAACCACAGCTCCGGGAAAATGGGCTTTGCCCTGGCCGAAGCCGCGGTTGAAGCCGGCGCCCGAGTGACCTTGATCACCGGTCCTGTGCACCTGCCGACCCCGGATCGCGTCACCCGGATCGACGTGGTCAGCGCCCGCGACATGCTCGCCGCCTGCGAAGCGGCGATCCCTTGCGACCTGTTCATCGCCTCTGCTGCGGTCGCGGACTATCGCCCGGAAGTCGTCGCCCCACAAAAACTCAAGAAAGACCCTACGAACGGCGACGGCTTGTTGCTGCAAATGGTCCGTAACCCAGACATTCTGGCGACCATTGCCACGCGCCCCGACCGTCCGTTCAGTGTCGGTTTCGCCGCTGAAACCGAACACCTGCTCGACTACGCTGCACGCAAACTGAAAGACAAGAACCTCGACCTGATCGTCGCCAACGACGTGGCCAACCCGAGCATTGGCTTCAACAGCGAGGAAAACGCTTGCAGCGTGATCGACCGTGAGTTGCACGCAACGCTATTCGCCCAGACCAGCAAGGGTAAAATCGCCCGCCAGCTGATCACTTTTATCGCCGAACGTCTGAACCAGGTTTAACTCGCATGCACGCTTTACAAGCCAAGATCCTCGACCCACGCATTGGCCGCGAATTCCCGCTGCCGCAGTACGCCACGCCAGGCTCCGCCGGCCTCGACCTGCGGGCGATGCTGGAACAGGACACCGTCATCAAGCCGGGTGAAACCCTGCTGATCCCGACCGGTCTGTCGGTGTATATCGGCGATCCGGGCCTTGCCGCACTGATCCTGCCGCGCTCGGGCCTGGGCCATAAGCACGGCATCGTGCTGGGCAACCTGGTCGGGCTGATCGACTCCGATTACCAGGGGCCACTGATGGTTTCCTGCTGGAACCGCGGCCAGACCGACTTCAACATCGTGGTCGGCGAACGCCTTGCCCAACTGGTGCTGGTGCCAGTGGTTCAGGCGCACTTCGAACTGGTCGAAGAGTTCGTCGAAACCCAGCGTGGCACGGGTGGTTTCGGCCATTCCGGTACCAAATGACCCGGTAGAAACGCCAAGCCCCGCCGTTAGCGGTGGCATGGCCTTTGCGCACCACGAACTCTCTGTAGAAAACGCCGTCATACCTTTCAGTTTGAACCCGTCGGCGAGCAGTTCGTCAGACCGTCCGGCAACCTTTGAGTTGGCGCAGCCCCAGTCATGAGCAACGCAGTCCGAGTCGTCCCCGCGTCCCC
>CAYNGZ010000259.1:0-2705 GCA_964396695.1 uncultured Pseudomonas sp. | reverse complement strand
GAAACCCCAGGAACCTCGGGCAGGAGGCGGCGTTCGCCTGGGCGAAAACGCCCCGCGGGTGGCTGCGCATGGACGGGCGGCTCGTCCGGGGCGAGCAGCACCTCTACCTGCAGCAGCCGGGATACGGTCCGAGCTATCTGATCGGCAAGATCGAGATCGAGAAGCTGATCGCCGATCGGCGCGAGCAGCTCGGGGAGAAGTTCGTCATGACGTCAGGAACCCTTGGAGTTGGAGCAGCCCCAGTGATGAGCAACGCAGTCCGAGTCGCCCCCGCGTTCCCCAACAGCATCTTTCGCGCCTATGACATTCGTGGCGTTGTTCCGCAAGCCCTGACCGCTGAAACCGCTTACTGGATCGGTCGCGCCATTGGTTCCGAAACGCTGGCCAAGGACGAGCCGAACATCTCCGTTGGCCGTGACGGTCGCCTGTCGGGTCCGGAACTGGTCGAGCAACTGATTCAGGGCCTGTACGACAGCGGCTGCCACGTCAGCGATGTCGGCCTGGTGCCGACCCCGGCGCTCTATTACGCGGCCAACGTGCTGGCCGGCAAGTCCGGCGTCATGCTCACCGGCAGCCACAACCCGTCGGACTACAACGGCTTCAAAATCGTCATTGCCGGCGACACCCTGGCCAACGAACAGATTCAGGCCCTGCATGAACGCCTGAAAACCAACAACCTGAGCACCGGCAAAGGCAGTATCACCCGGGTAGACATCCTCGACCGCTACACCACTGAAATCGTCCGGGACATCACACTCACCCGCCGCCTGAAAGTGGTGGTCGATTGTGGCAACGGTGCCGCCGGCGTTATCGCGCCGCAGTTGATCGAAGCGCTGAACTGCGAAGTCATTCCACTGTACTGCGAAGTCGACGGCAACTTCCCGAACCACCACCCGGACCCGGGCAAGCCTGAGAACCTGGCGGACCTGATTGCCAAGGTCAAGGAAACCAAGGCTGACATCGGCCTGGCCTTCGATGGCGATGGCGACCGCGTGGGTGTGGTGACCAATACCGGCGACATCGTCTTCCCGGACCGCCTGCTGATGCTGTTCGCCAGGGATGTGGTCGCACGCAACCCGGACGCGGAGATCATCTTCGACGTCAAATGCACCCGTCGCCTGACCCCGCTGATCAAGCAATATGGCGGTCGCCCGCTCATGTGGAAAACCGGTCATTCGTTGATCAAGAAGAAGATGAAGCAAACCGGCGCCCTGCTCGCAGGCGAAATGAGCGGGGATATCTTCTTCAAGGAGCGCTGGGTCGGTTTCGACGACGGTATTTACAGCGCCGCGCGGTTGCTGGAGATCCTCAGCAAGGAAAAATCCAGCGCGCAGGCGCTGTTCGAGACCTTCCCGAACGATATTTCCACGCCGGAAATCAATATCCATGTGACCGAAGAGAGCAAATTCAGCATCATTGATGCACTGCACGATGCCCGTTGGGGCATCGGTGCCGAGCTGACCACCATCGACGGTGTGCGCGTCGACTACGCCAAAGGCTGGGGCCTGGTTCGCGCGTCCAACACCACACCGGTGCTGGTCCTGCGCTTCGAGGCCGACAACGACGCCGAACTGCAGCGCATCAAGGATGTGTTCCACACCCAGTTGAAACGTGTTGCACCTGACCTCCAACTACCATTTTGATTTTTTGAAGCGCCTTTATTGAAGTGCCGGAGCCCTGAATGACCCTCGAACGCGAAGCCGCCGCCAACACCGCCAAGGTCCTGTCCGAAGCGCTGCCTTACATTCGCCGCTATGTCGGCAAGACCCTGGTGATCAAATACGGCGGCAACGCGATGGAAAGCGAGGAGCTGAAAACCGGCTTCGCCCGCGACATCGTGCTGATGAAAGCCGTGGGCATCAACCCGGTGGTAGTTCACGGCGGCGGCCCGCAAATCGGCGACCTGCTCAAGCGCCTGTCGATCGAGAGCCACTTCATCGATGGCATGCGCGTCACTGACGCCCAGACCATGGACGTGGTGGAAATGGTCCTCGGCGGCCAGGTGAACAAAGACATCGTCAACCTGATCAACCGTCATGGCGGCAGCGCCATCGGCCTGACCGGCAAAGACGCCGAGCTGATTCGCGCGAAAAAGCTCACCGTCACCCGTCAGACGCCGGAGATGACCCAGCCGGAAATCATCGACATCGGCCAGGTGGGTGAAGTGGTCGGCATCAACACCGACCTGCTGAACCTGCTGGTCAAAGGCGACTTCATCCCGGTAATCGCACCAATCGGTGTCGGTGACAACGGTGAGTCGTACAACATCAACGCCGACCTGGTCGCCGGCAAGGTCGCTGAAGCACTGAAAGCTGAAAAGCTGATGCTGCTGACCAACATCGCCGGTCTGATGGACAAATCCGGCAAGGTCTTGACCGGCCTGAGTACCCAGCAGGTCGATGACCTGATCGCCGACGGCACCATTTACGGCGGCATGTTGCCGAAGATCCGTTGCGCGCTGGACGCCGTACAAGGCGGCGTCGGCAGCTCGCTGATCATCGATGGCCGAGTGCCGAATGCGATTTTGCTGGAAATCTTCACTGACACCGGTGTGGGCACCCTGATCAGCAATCGCAAGCGTCACTGATTCAAAACCTTAAAAAGATCGCAGCCTTCGGCAGCTCCAGCGGTACGTAAAAACGTACGAAAATTCCGTAGGAGGGGCCGCCCCCTCTTCGAGGCCGCGCTGTCGCGTAAGGAACATG
>CAYNGZ010000258.1:0-8129 GCA_964396695.1 uncultured Pseudomonas sp. | reverse complement strand
CAACAGGCCGAGCGTTAGCTCGCCTGCCGCCGTTGATCTTGATCCACCCGCCCCTATCGGGAGGTCGAGTGGAGGTGTTCATCAGGGGGTGGGCGCGCAGCGCCGTACGGCGCAGCCGGACACATCGAGAGGAGGTCGTCGCGAAGCAGACCGTAGGCGATGCCCCCTGATGGACACCGGAGCGAGGGAACGCCGAGCCTAGGCGAGGTGCCGTACGCTTGGGGCGAGCGTTTTTTTGCTTACTTTTTTTAGGCGCTTGTAAAAAAAGTGAGTCGCCGTCAGGCGAAACCCTAAGTGGCCGTTACCGCAGGAATGGATATGTACACCTGCAAGAGATTGGTCGGCTGTCAGGCCGCCTTCGCGAGCAAGCCCGCTCCCACAGTAGATCGGCGACAGCAGGGATAAAAAAACCCCGACTCGCGAGAGCCGGGGCCTTTTGGGGACGCTACAAAGGCTTAGCCGTTGAACACGTCATCCACGCTTTTCAGCGGGTAGTTCTTCGGATACGGCAGAGTCGCTACACCGGTCTCGATCGCAGCCTTGGCCACAGCATCCGAGATCACAGTGATCAGACGCGCATCCATTGGTTTCGGAATGATGTACTCACGACCGAACTCCAGCTTGATGCCGCCGTAAGCGTCGCACACTTCCTGAGGCACTGGCAGCTTGGCCAGTTCACGCAGGGCGTTGGCCGCAGCCACTTTCATTTCTTCGTTGATGCGCTTGGCGCGAACGTCCAGAGCACCACGGAAGATGAACGGGAAGCCCAGTACGTTGTTCACTTGGTTCGGGTAGTCCGAACGGCCGGTGGCCATGATCACGTCGCTACGGGTGGCGTGAGCCAGTTCCGGGGATATTTCCGGGTCCGGGTTCGAGCACGCGAACACGATCGGGTTGGCCGCCATGGATTTCAGACCTTCAGCGCTCAGCAGGTTCGGACCGGACAGGCCGACGAACACGTCTGCGCCTTTCAGGGCATCTGCCAGGGTGCGCTTGTCGGTCGCGTGAGCGAAGACAGCCTTGTACTGGTTCAGGTCATCACGCTCGGAGTGGATCACGCCGGTACGGTCAACCATGAAGATGTTTTCGATCCTGGCGCCCATGCTCACCAGCAACTTCATGCAGGAGATAGCGGCAGCGCCAGCGCCCAGGCAGACGATCCTGGCTTCTGGCAGGGTTTTGCCAGCGATTTCCAGGGCGTTGATCATGCCGGCAGCGGTCACGATCGCAGTACCGTGCTGGTCATCGTGGAACACCGGAATGTCGCACTGCTCGATCAGCGCACGCTCGATCTCGAAGCACTCAGGTGCCTTGATGTCTTCCAGGTTGATGCCACCGAAGGTGATGGAGATACGCTTGACGGTGTCGATGAAGGCTTGCGGGCTTTCGGAGTCGACTTCGATGTCGAACACGTCGATACCGGCGAAGCGCTTGAACAGCACGCCTTTACCTTCCATTACCGGCTTGGAAGCCAATGGACCCAGGTTACCCAGGCCGAGAATTGCGGTGCCATCGGAAATGACTGCAACCAGGTTGCCCTTGCCGGTGTATTTGTAGGCCAGTTCAGGATCGCGGGCGATTTCGCGTACTGGTTCGGCTACGCCGGGGCTGTAGGCCAGCGACAGATCGCGGGCGGTAGCGGTGGCCTTGGTGAGCTCGACACTCAGCTTCCCTGGACGAGGATTGGCGTGATATTCGAGAGCGGCAGTTTTCAAATCAGACATGTGGGCATTCCGCTTTTACTGTTGGACAGACGGACCGCCGAGGATACTCGTGTCGCAAAGTCCCCACAAGACTGACCGGTCACCCCTGTCAAGGGCCCTGCCCTACGACTTTGGGCCAAGAGCCACGGAACACAAGGGCTTAACTGTTCACAATAAAATTGAAAAATGTCTACAATTTTTTATCGCGGCGCCGTTTCAAGCATGGCCGGATGAGTCAATGGCAACAACCAGCGCGCTTGACCAGGTTCCAGCCCGTTGCGCCGCGAGCGATCGAGCACCCAGCCACGCGCCTCGACCTGCTTGCCGTTGAGCCGTTCCAGCGCCTCTGGATCGAACTGACCAAACAGATTGGGTGCAACGCGCAATACAACCGAACCCTGCAATTCGATCCAAATTCCACCACGATTGCGCTGAACCCTGCTCACACGACCGCTGAGCACGGCAAAACCCGAAGCCTTGATCTGCTCCGCTTTCAGTACAGGCGAGCGCCGCCAAAGCCCCAGTCCGGCCTGCCGCGCCGTGCGTTCGGCAGCCTGTTGGCAACCGACCAAATCGACGTTCGGTGCCACCGCCACCCGGTAACCGAGGCCTTCGGCAAGCATCTGCGCTTCGAGATTGGCACCGTTGGCGCTGTAAAGATGGGCCAAGGTGCGCCCGTATCGATCTTTACCCTCTCGACCAGCAAGCAAACCCAACCGTCCGTCGCTTGCCGCCACCAAGGCTTCCAGACGCTCACGGGCAGCCACGGCAAAAGGCTCGTCGGACCGCCCCTTCTTGCCCAGTTCCGGGGTATTCAAGCCGATCATGCGCACGCTGCGACCATCATTCAGACGCACTGTGTCGCCATCTACCACACGTTGCACGCGGACAGCTTCCAGGCCAGTTGCTGGCGCCGGGCAAAAGGCCTGAGCGCTGGAGAGCCAAATCACAGACATAAAAAAGGCGCCCGCAAGGGACGCCTTTTTCATCAACGAGGAGAAGCCGTAAAGGCTTTCCAGGATGATCGGCCTTAGGCCTTTTTCGCACCGAAAGCACCGAAACGATCGGCGAACTTCTGAACGCGACCACCAGTGTCCAGAGTCTTCTGCTTACCGGTGTAGAACGGGTGGCACTCGTTGCAAACGTCGATCGCCAGTGGCTTGGCAAAGGTCGAACGGGTTTCGAACTTGTTGCCGCAGCTGCAAGTTACAGCAACTACCGGGTATTCTGGATGGATATCGGCTTTCATGGTGTCTTCCTCAGGCTAGCGTGCCGCCATCCAACACTATTGTTGAATACCGCACGTAATTAGGCCGCGGATTCTACCAGACCTTTGCGATCACGCAAGCTGTCACTCAAACCAGTCGTCTGCTAGGCTCCGGCCCTTCTTTGCCGCCCGTTCAATGAGATCCCCCCGCGTGCCCGACGCCATTTTGCGCCTCGCCCTGCCTTCGCCCCTGCGCCGCCTGTTCGACTACCGTTCCCCGGCTGGAGTCCTGCGCGCGCACTTGCATCCGGGCATGCGGCTGCGGGTGCCGTTCGGCCGCCGCGAGATGATCGGGATCCTGGTGGAAGTCACCAGCCACAGCGAAGTCCCGGCCGACAAGCTCAAACCGGCACTGGCCCTGCTCGACGCCACGCCACCGTTGCCAGCGGCGCTGTTCAAGTTGTGCCTGTGGACGGCCCAGTATTACCAGCACAGCCTCGGCGACACCTTGAGCTGGGCGCTGCCGGTGCTGTTGCGTCAGGGCGAACTGGCCGAAGCGCGCCAGGAACGCTTCTGGTCGATCGCCCCGGGCGCGAAACTGGATGATCCGCGCATCGCCCGCGCACCGCGTCAGCGCGAGGCGCTGGCGACGCTGGCCCAGCATCCTCACGGCGTTGCCCATCAACTGCTGAGCAAGTTGATGCTGAGCAAGGACAGTCTCGACCTGCTGCTGGCCAAAGAACTGGTGCAAGTGGAAATTCGCAAGCACGCGCCCGGCGAACGTCACGAACACTGGCTGGCGCAACCCGAGCTGCCACTGAATCCGGAACAGCGCGCCGCTTATGAAGCGGTCCGCGCAGGCAGAGACAGTTTCCATGCATTTCTGCTGGCCGGTGTTACCGGCAGCGGCAAGACCGAAGTCTATTTGCAACTGATCCGCGAAACCCTTGAGGCTGGCAAGCAGGCGCTGGTGCTGATTCCCGAAATCAACCTCGGGCCGCAGACCCTGGCGCGCTTCGAGCAGCGTTTCAATGCGCGGATCGCCCTGGTGCATTCGGCGGTCAACGACCGCGAGCGGCTGGACTCCTGGCTCGCCGCCCGGGATGGTGAGGCCGACATTATTATCGGCACCCGCTCGGCGCTGTTCACACCGATGAAGAACCCCGGGCTGATCATCATCGATGAAGAGCACGACGGCTCTTATAAACAGCAGGAAGGTTTGCGCTATCACGCCCGCGACCTGGCGCTGGTGCGAGCGCGGCAGGAAAACATCCCGATTGTCCTCGGCTCGGCGACCCCGTCACTGGAAAGCCTGCACAACGCCTACACCGGTCGTTATGGACTCCTGCGTCTGAACGAGCGCGCCGGCGGGGCGAAACAACCACGCTTCCTGCGGCTGGACGTTAAAAGTCGTCCGCTGGACAGCGGCATTTCCGGCCCGATGCAACAGGCGATCGGTCAGACGCTCACCGCCGGCCAGCAAGTATTGGTGTTCCTCAACCGTCGCGGCTTTGCGCCCACCCTGCTCTGCCACGACTGCGGCTGGATGTCCGAATGCCAACGCTGCGATGCGCGGATGACCGTGCACCAGCGCTCCGGCGAGTTGCGCTGCCACCATTGCGGCTACGTCGAACGTGTCCCTCGGCACTGCCCGACCTGCGGCAAAGTCGATCTGCGACCGGTGGGCGCCGGCACCGAACGTGCCGAGGAACGCCTGGCGATTCTGTTCCCGGACTACCCGGTCTTACGGGTCGACCGCGACAGCACCTCACGCAAGGACGCGATGAATCAGCTGTTCGCGACCATTCAGAAAGGTCAGCCGTGCATTCTGGTGGGCACGCAGATGCTCGCCAAAGGGCATCACTTTCCGCGGGTGACGCTGGTGTCGATTCTCGATGCCGACGGTGGACTGTTCTCCGGCGACTTCCGCGCCAGCGAGCGCATGGCCCAGTTGATCGTGCAGGTGGCGGGGCGTGCCGGCCGCGCCGAAGAGCCGGGCAAAGTGATCATCCAGACTCACCTGGCTGACCACCCATTACTGGTGCAGTTGACCGAACAAGGCTATTTCGCCTTTGCCGAACAGGCCTTGAGCGAGCGCCGCTCGGCCGGGCTGCCGCCATTCGCGCACCTGGCGCTGTTGCGCGCCGAAGCGCACAAACCGGGGCAGGCCGAAAGTTTCCTCGATGAAGCCTGCAGCGAGGCTGAGCGATTGCTGGGCGAGCACCATCTGACCGGCATCGAATTGCTGGGGCCAGTGCCGGCTCCCATGGAGCGTCGGGCTGGACGTTATCGGGCGCAATTGCTGTTGCAGGCCACGGCACGGGCGCCGCTGCATCGATTGTTGAGTGCCTGGTTGCTGGTGCTGGAGCAGATGCCAAGCGGGCGGGCGGTGCGCTGGTCGCTGGATGTCGACCCGGTCGATTTGTATTAATAGATCAAAAGATCGCAGCCTGCGGCAGCTCCTACAAGGGAACGCGATCTTTGCACCACATATCCATAACCTGGCTGCTATGGTTGGCAAGCCTGACTTCGCAACGGATAATACCCAGTTTTTCCACCTGCGCATTGATGCGCCGCCGCTTTGCGGTTGATAGAGAAGACCATGAAAGACACCATTCGCCAGTTGATCCAGCAAGCCCTCACCCAACTCGTTACCGACGGTGTGTTGCCTGAAGGCCTGACGCCGGCGATTCAGGTGGAGAACTCCCGTGACAAGACTCACGGCGACTTCGCCAGCAACATCGCCATGATGCTGGCGAAACCGGCCGGCATGAAACCGCGCGATCTGGCGGAAAAAATCATCGCCGCGCTGCCGGTTGACGAGAACGTCAGCAAGACCGAAATCGCCGGTCCAGGCTTCCTCAACTTCTTCCAGAACACCCAGGCCCTCGCCTCGCGCCTGGACGCCGCCCTGGCCGACGCCCGAATCGGCGTGCGCAAGGCAGGCTCCGTGCAGCGCACCGTGGTCGACCTGTCGGCGCCGAACCTGGCCAAAGAGATGCACGTCGGTCACTTGCGCTCGACCATCATCGGCGACGGTGTGGCGCGCGTGCTGGAGTTCCTCGGCGACACGGTGATCCGTCAGAACCACGTCGGCGACTGGGGCACCCAGTTCGGCATGCTGATGGCGTACCTGCAGGAAAACCCGATTACCAGTGACGAGCTGTCGGACCTGGAAAACTTCTACCGCGCCGCCAAGCAGCGTTTCGACGAATCCGAAGCGTTCGCCGACCGCGCCCGTGGCCTGGTGGTCAAGTTGCAAGCCGGTGACCCGGAATGCCTGGCGCTGTGGACCAGGTTCAAGGACATCTCGCTGTCCCACTGCCAGAAGATCTACGAACTGCTGAACGTCAAGCTGACCATGGCCGACGTGATGGGCGAAAGTGCCTACAACGACGACCTGATCAACGTGGTCAACGACCTCAAGGCCAAGGGCATGTTGGTCGAGAGCAACGGCGCCCAGTGCGTGTTCCTCGACGAATTCAAGAATGCCGACGGCGACCCGCTGCCGGTGATCATCGTCAAGGCCGATGGTGGCTACCTCTACGCCACCACCGATCTGGCGGCCGTGCGCTACCGTAATGGCGTGCTGAAAGCCGATCGAGTGCTGTACTTCGTTGACCAGCGTCAGGCCCTGCACTTCCAGCAAGTGTTCGAAGTCGCTCGCCTGGCCGGCTTCGTGACCCATCCGATGGAAATGGAGCACATGGGCTTCGGCACCATGAACGGCGCCGATGGCCGTCCGTTCAAGACCCGTGACGGCGGCACCGTGAAGCTGATCGACCTGCTGAACGAAGCCAAGGAACGCGCCTACACGCTGGTGAAGGAAAAGAACCCTGAGCTGGCTGAAGCAGACCTGCGCAACATCGCCAGGGTGGTGGGCATTGGCGCGGTGAAATACGCCGACCTGTCCAAGCACCGCACCAGCGACTACAGCTTCAACTTCGACCTGATGCTGAACTTCGAAGGCAACACCGCGCCGTACCTGCTGTACGCCTACACCCGTGTGGCCGGCGTCTTCCGCAAGCTCGGCAAGGACTTCAGCGAAGTCGAAGGGCAGATCGTCCTCGAAGCCGCTCACGAACACGAACTGGCCGCCAAGCTGGCGCAGTTCGGTGAAGTACTGAACAACGTTGCCGAAAAAGGCACGCCGCATGTGCTGTGCACCTACCTGTACGACGTTGCCGGCCTGTTCTCCAGCTTCTACGAGAACTGCCCGATCCTCAGCGCCGAAACCCCGCCTCAGATGCAGAGCCGCTTGCGCCTCGCCGCATTGACCGGTCGCACCCTCCAGCAAGGCCTGGAACTCTTGGGTCTGGAAACTCTGGAGCGTATGTAAGTTGGCTGCCAAGAAAAAACCAGCACCCAAGCGTGGCGCCAGCCGTTACCAAGCTCCTGCAAAAAAGCCGATTCCGGGATGGCTGTGGATGGCCATCGGCCTGACCGTGGGCGCATTCATCGTGTTCCTGATGAAGCTGGAGCCGGGCAAGGGCAGCGATAGCGTCAAACGCGAGAAAGTGGAGCAACAGAAAGCCACCAAGATCGCCGAGGCCAACAAGACCCCGCCGAGCCCGACGCAACCGGTGAAGCCGAAATACGACTTCTACACCCTGCTGCCGGAATCGGAAGTCATCGTGCCACCGGATGCCGTGCCGGAGAAAACCCTGCCGACGCCGCAAACTGCGCCCGCTGCACCCGTTGCGCCGGTCACCCCGGCAGAAGCGGCGAAGATCGATACCGCACGTGCGCAGGCAGCCCTGAGCGGCATTACGCCGCCGCCACCGCCGCCGGTAGCAAAAGCGGCGCCGGTGACCAAGTTCTTCCTGCAGGCCGGCTCGTTCCGCAAGCAAGCTGACGCCGACAAGGTTCGTGCCCAGATCATTCTGCTCGGTCAGGCGGTTTCGGTGGAGTCCGGCACGGTGAAGGATGAAACCTGGTACCGCGTATTGGTCGGCCCGTTCAGCAACCGCGAACAACTGACCACCGCACAGAAACAACTGGCCGGCAGCGGCTTCAGCAACCTGCTGTTACAACAACGCCAGAGCCGCTGATCACCTGCCACCGCAGCTCCCGCAGGAGACATAACCCCCTGCAGGAGCTGCCGCAGGCTGCGATCTGTTGATCTTGCTCTTGATCCTCGGCCAGCCGAAATACTCAGCTCTCCCGAAAAGATCGCAGCCTTCGGCAGCTCTTATGGAACAAAAAATAACTTATTGATT
>CAYNGZ010000257.1:0-8163 GCA_964396695.1 uncultured Pseudomonas sp. | reverse complement strand
AGGAAAGGGCGACCGAGGCCGAACCGCGGCTGATCTCTTCCATAGCCACCACGTGAGCCAGAGAGCCCAGGCCGGCGCCGCCGTATTCTTCCGGAACGGTAATCCCCAGCACCCCCATGTCGCCGAATTTGCGCCACAGATCAGCAGGGAACAGGTTGTCGATATCGATCTGTGCTGCGCGCGGGGCGATCTCCTTGGTGACGAAGGCACGCACCTGGTCACGCAGCATGTCGATGGTTTCGCCGAGGGCAAAGTTCAGGGTCGGATAGCTCATGGGGGCACCTTCAAACTTGTTTTTATAAATGGAGAATCGGCCTGCAAAGTGTGCCGAATCGACTGTCACCTTTACGTTAACGTAAGCCTGTGACGAATGGCTGTCAATCACCCTTTACGTTAACGTCAACTTGAGCGAGAGTAGAGACAGTTTCGAGGTTGAAAATCGAACCGTCTGCACAGGAACAGGTAAGCCTGGTGCCTGCCAAGGTTCAACCGTCTCACCCACTAAAAAAGACAATAGGGGTCGTTATGGATCAACACAGTGCTCGCCCACAGCACAGCTACAGCCGTGGTTCGCAGGACAAGGCCTTGCTGGCGATGACCATCGGTCAGGCGTTCGATAACACAGTCGCGAAATACTCACAGGGCGAAGCCTTGGTGGTGCGTCATCAGCAACTTCGCTACAGCTGGGCGCAATTGGCCGAAGCCGTCGATTTGCACGCCAGAGCCTTGCTGGCGCTGGGCTTGCAGACCGGTGATCGCCTTGGCATCTGGGCGCCAAACTGTGCGCAGTGGTGCATCAGCCAGTTCGCCAGCGCGAAGATCGGGGTGATTCTGGTCAACATCAATCCGGCTTACCGCAGTGCCGAACTGGAGTACGCGCTGAAACAGTCCGGTTGCCAATGGTTGGTGTGTGCCGGCTCGTTCAAGACGTCCGATTACTACGCGATGCTGCAAGGCCTGGCGCCGGAGCTGGCTGAGCATGCCATTGGTCGTCTGCACTGTGAGCGCCTGCCGGATTTGCGCGGCGTGATCAGCCTCGACGCGCAGCCGCCCTCAGGTTTTCTGCCATGGTCGCAATTGGCGGGGCTGGGTGCCGGAGTGCCGGTCGAACAGCTCAAGGTGCGTCAGAACAGCCTGCATTTCGACCAGGCCGTGAATATTCAATACACCTCGGGCACCACCGGTTTCCCCAAGGGTGCGACCCTCAGTCATTACAACATCCTCAACAACGGTTACATGGTCGGCGAAAGCCTCGGGCTGACCGCCAATGATCGCCTGGTGATCCCGGTGCCGCTGTATCACTGCTTTGGCATGGTCATGGGTAATTTGGGTTGCGTCACCCATGGCAGCACGATGATTTACCCCAACGATGCGTTCGACCCGCTGTTGACGTTGGCCACGGTTGCGCAGGAAACAGCCACTGCGTTATACGGCGTGCCCACCATGTTCATCGCCATGCTCGATCAACCGCGCCGCGCAGAGTTCGACCTGTCGAGCCTGCGCACCGGGATCATGGCCGGGGCGACGTGCCCGATTGAAGTCATGCGCCGGGTCATCAGCGAGATGCACATGAGCGAAGTGCAGATTGCCTACGGCATGACCGAAACCAGTCCGGTATCGCTCCAGACGGGGCCGTCAGACGACCTGGAACTGCGCGTGACCACGGTGGGCCGTACCCAGCCGCAGCTGGAAAGCAAAATCATCGATGAGGCGGGCAATCCGGTGCCCCGTGGGACCATCGGCGAGCTCTGCACCCGCGGTTACAGCGTGATGCTCGGATACTGGAACAACCCGCAAGGCACCGCCGAGGCCATCGATCAGGCCGGCTGGATGCACACCGGCGATCTGGCGACCATGAACGAAGACGGCTATGTCTGTATCGCCGGACGTAACAAAGACATGATCATTCGCGGCGGCGAGAATATTTACCCGCGTGAACTGGAAGAGTTTTTCTTCACCCATCCGGCGGTCGCGGATGTGCAGATCATCGGCATTCCGTGCGAGAAATACGGTGAGGAAATCGTTGCCTGGATCAAGTTTCACCCAGGCCATAGCGCCAGCGAACTGGAGCTGCAAGCCTGGTGCAAGGAGCGCATTGCGCACTTCAAGACACCGCGTTACTTCAAGTTCGTCGAGGAGTTTCCGATGACTGTGACCGGCAAGATCCAGAAGTTCCGGATGCGCGAAATCAGTATCGAGGAGTTGAAAGTCAACAAAGGTTAACGACAATCCTGTGGGAGCAAGACCGCTCCCACAGGATGCGCGGCCAAAAACCAAACGCCAGACAGCACAAAGGGGAGCCGAAGCTCCCCTTTAATTTGTTGTTGCGTGCTCTTTTTTTATTATTAAGGGGCGGTCTGTTGTTGTTTTTGGCAACCGTGACCCTTTACAGCCGTTTCAGGCGACCCCCATCCGGGGTCAAGAGCAAACGTATTTTTTTGAGCGCTGATCTGCTTTTTCGCCAAGCGATCCAACCAGTTCGGGAGCTACCTGAAGGTAGTTTTATTGTTCTCTGCCCGGTTGCGGGTCACTGCAAGCAGCACCCTGAAAAGCACACCTTCTCCAAAAAAATCTGTTAGCTGCGTCTCTGCCGTGTTGTTTTTTTTATGTCAGAGCCGTTACGTCTTATTTTTATTAGGTTTGCTGCTTTTTATTTTTGTTATGCCATAGAGATAGCAGAAGCCGTGCCAATTTTTAAAAGTCCTTTAAAATCAATAATTTGATATTTTGTAGGACAATTCCCTCATAAAAAATCGGTCAGATTGTTTCCGTGTTACTCGTTTTGTTGCGGGTGCGGTAACACTCGGATACATCACTTCGCACTACGGGCCTTGGCCACGCGCGAACCGGTCGGGCGGCCCAGCACGTTGCAGATCTGCTGGCCGGCCAGAATCAGTTTTTCCATGTCGACGCCGGTCTCGATGCCCAGGCCGTTGAGCAGGTACAACACGTCTTCGGTGGCGACGTTGCCGCTGGCGTCCTTGGCGTACGGGCAACCGCCGAGGCCGGCGATGGAGCTGTCGAATACCGCGATCCCTTCCAGCAGGCTGGCGTAGATGTTGGCCATGGCCTGACCGTAGGTGTCATGGAAATGCCCGGCCAGCTTGTCCCGTGGCACGTCGGCGGAAACCACCTCGAACATCTTGCGTGTCGCGCCGGCGGTGCCGGTGCCGATGGTGTCACCGAGGGAGACCTCGTAGCAGCCCATGGCGTACAACTCCCGTGCGACCAGGGCGACTTGTTCGGGTGCCACGTCACCCTCGTAAGGGCAGCCGAGCACGCACGACACGTAACCGCGCACGCTGACCCCGTGTTGTCTGGCGGCCTCCATGATCGGTACGAAACGCGCCAGGCTTTCGCTGATCGAGCAATTGATTTTCCGTTGCGGGAAAGTTTCGGACCCGGAAGCGAAACCCCCGACTTCCTTGCCCCCGGCCGCGACCGCGTCTTCGAACCCGCGCAGGTTCGGCGCCAGTGCGCCATAGATCACCCCGGGTTTGCGCTGGATCTGCGCGAAAACCTCGGCCGAGCCGGCCATTTGCGGCACCCATTTGGGCGACACGAAACTGCCGACTTCTATATAGCCAAGGCCGGCGGCGCTCAGTGCGTCGACCAGTTGCACCTTGTCCGCGACGCTGATGGGTTGGGCTTCGTTCTGCAGACCATCGCGTGGGCCGACTTCGATCAGGCGTACGTGGGAGGGGAGGGACATAAGCAATTCACCTGTTGTTATGAGAGCGTGGAAACGATCAGAGCGCCTGCTGGCTCTTGATCGTTTGTTCCAGCGCCTGGACGCAGCGTTCTTCGGCGGTGTCGAGTTCCAGCTTCATCTGTTCGATGTCCAGCAGTTGCTGCTCAAGCTGTTCACGGCGTTCGGTGATTTTTGCCAGCATGCTGTGCAGCTGTTTCTGATTGCCGCTGGTGGGGTCGTAGAGTTCGATCAGTTCGCGGCATTCGGCCAACGAAAAGCCGATGCGCTTGCCACGCAGGATCAGCTTCAGGCTGACCTTGTCACGTGGCGAGTAGATGCGCTCCTGGCCCCGACGCTCGGGGCTGAGCAGGCCTTGCTCTTCGTAAAAGCGAATGGCGCGGGTGGTGATGTCGAGCTCGCGGGCGAGGTCGGAAATGCTGTAGGTCTGGCTGCTCATGGACGCGCTCGAAAGAAGGTCATGGCGCTAAGCTAATTCCAGGTTGACGTAAACGTCAAGGGTGTTGATATTCATTGCAACGGCGGGCCTCTTCGCGAGCAAGCCCGCTCACACACTGGATGGGTGTTGAACATGGGGTTTGATGTTCGAACTCGGTTTAGTGTGGGAGCGGGCTTGCTCGCGAAGAACGATAACGCGGCCCAATGTCTTACGCTTTATCCAGCTTCTTCTCCTGCGCCGTCACCTGCTGGCACAACTCGATCATCTGCTCGCGCATCCAGCGGTTGGCCGGGTCCTGGTCAGTGCTTTCGTGCCAGTAAAGGTGGGTTTCCACTGGCGGCACGCCATTGACCGGCAAGTTAAAGGCGTGCAGGTCATGGCGCCGGGCGAATCGCTCCGGCACGGTCATCACCATGTCGGTCTGCTGCAACACTTGGGAGGCCATCAAGTAGTGCTGCGAGCGCAGGGCGATCTTGCGCTGGATGCCCATTTTGCCCAAGGCCAGGTCGACGTAGCCCAGGCCGCTACGACGGCTGGAAATGTGCACATGGGTCAGCGACAGGTAGTCATCGAGGGTGAATTTTTCCTGGCTCGCCATGGGATGACCCTTGCGCATGGCACACACGTAGCGGTCTTCCGTCAACTTGACATGGCGCACTTGCGGATCGGTGTTGAGCGGTGCATCGACAGCAAAGTCCAGGCGACCGGCGGCGAGCTCCTTGGTGGTCTCGCGGCGTTTGGACAGAAAACTCTCGATGATCACCGTCGGCGCCAGACGCCGCAGGCGCTGGAACAGCGGCGGCAGGATCACCGCTTCAGTGAGGTCAGTCATACTGATGCGATAGGTCTTGGCCGCCTGCTGCGGGTTGAAAATCCGGCTTTCCTGCACCGACACCCGCAACAGCGACAGCGCGTTGCGCACCGGGCCGATGATGTTTTGCGCCATGGGTGTAGGCACCATGCCCTGGGCGGTACGCACGAACAACGGGTCGTTGAAGGTCTCGCGCAGGCGGGCCAGAGCGTTCGACACCGCCGGTTGAGTGATGCCGACGATCTGCCCGGCTCGGGTCAGGTTGGCTTCGGTGTAGATCGCGTCGAAGACGATGAAAAGGTTGAGGTCGACCTTGCTCAGATTCATTGCGCGCACTCTTATTGTTGGGGCCCGTTATCGAGGCCGTGGGGCCTTGGCGATCAGTCGATCATATATCGGTGATGAATGTTAATACACGCCGAGAATAGGTTAGGTAAATTATCAACGCTGATCTAGCATCGATTCATGGCCTCAACAACGTCTTCAACACCTCGTCAAAAAAGGTAACTGCCCATGGATTTCGCCTATTCGCCCAAGGTTCAGGAACTGCGTGAACGCGTGACTGCGTTTATGGATGCTTACGTTTATCCAGCCGAAGCGGTGTTCGAGCGCCAGGTCGCCGAAGGTGATCGCTGGCAGCCGACCGCAATCATGGAAGAGCTGAAAAACAAGGCCAAGGCTGAAGGCTTGTGGAACCTGTTTTTGCCGGAATCCGAACTGGGCGCCGGCCTGACCAACCTGGAATACGCGCCATTGGCCGAAATCATGGGCCGCTCTTTGCTCGGGCCTGAGCCGTTCAACTGCTCGGCGCCGGACACCGGCAACATGGAAGTGCTAGTGCGCTACGCCAACGAAGCGCAAAAACAACGCTGGCTGGAACCGCTGCTTCGTGGCGAGATCCGTTCGGCGTTCGCCATGACCGAGCCGGACGTGGCGTCCTCCGATGCCACCAACATGGCAGCGCGTGCGGTACGTGATGGCGACGAGTGGGTGATCAACGGGAAGAAATGGTGGACCTCCGGCGCGTGCGATCCGCGCTGCAAGATCCTGATCTTCATGGGCCTGAGCAACCCTGATGCACCGCGTCACCAGCAGCACTCGATGATTCTGGTTCCGGTGGATGCTCCCGGCGTGAAGATTGTTCGCCCGCTGCCCGTGTTCGGTTACGACGACGCACCTCACGGTCACGCTGAAGTGCTGTTCGAAAACGTCCGCGTACCTTATGAGAATGTGCTGTTGGGCGAGGGCCGTGGCTTCGAGATCGCCCAGGGGCGCCTTGGCCCGGGCCGGATTCACCACTGCATGCGTTCGATCGGCATGGCGGAACGGGCACTGGAATTGATGTGCAAGCGTTCGGTCAGCCGCACTGCATTCGGCAAACCGCTGGCACGGCTGGGTGGCAATATCGACAAGATCGCCGACTCGCGGATGGAAATCGACATGGCGCGGCTGCTGACCCTCAAAGCCGCCTACATGATGGACACCGTGGGCAACAAAGTGGCGAAAAGCGAAATCGCCCAGATCAAGGTGGTGGCGCCGAACGTGGCCTTGAAGGTCATCGACCGGGCGATTCAGATCCACGGCGGTGCGGGCGTCTCCAATGATTTTCCGCTGGCCTACATGTACGCCATGCAAAGGACGTTGCGCCTGGCCGACGGCCCGGACGAAGTCCACCGTGCAGCGATCGGCAAATTCGAAATCGGCAAATACGTGCCCAAAGAAATGATGCGCAACGGGCACTGAATCCTCGCGCTGTACCTCACCCGCAAACGCCATGCTGCTGTGTTTGCGGGTGAGTGCATTTGCAGCCGCCCCTCACACCGATAGCGCTTTCACCTCGCGGCCAAACCGCTCCCGATACACCGACGGCGGCAGCCCGACCACGCTGCGAAACGCCACCCGAAAACTTTCCACCGAACGATAACCACACTGCAGTGCGATGGTTTCGGTGTTGTGGGCGCTGCTTTCCAGCAGTTCCCGGGCGCGTGCCAGCCGTTGTTGTTGCAGCCAGGATTTGGGCGAGGCACCGGTGGCTTCGCTGAACCGTCGTAGAAAGGTTCGCTCGCTCATGGCCGCCTGACTCGCCAGTTCACGTACGCCCAGCGGTTCATGCAGGCGCTCGCGTGCCCATTGCATGACTCGTGACAGATCGCTGCGCGGCGTGCGGCTGACAGGGGCAGGAATGAACTGTGCCTGGCCACCGGTGCGTTGCGGCGACATCACCAGTCGGCGTGCTACCGAGTTGGCGACTTGGGTGCCAAAGTCCCGCGCCACCATATGCAGGCATGCATCAATGCCGGCAGCGCTGCCGGCGGAAGTGATCAACTGACCCGCATCGACATATAGCACGTCGGGGTCGACCAGAATGTTCGGGAAGCGCTCGGCCAGTTCCTCGGTATAACGCCAGTGAGTCGTCGCGCCCAGCCCGTCGAGCAACCCCGTGGCTGCGAGGACAAACACCCCGGAGCAAATCGACACCAGCCGTGCACCTCGGGCATGGGCCTGGCGCAGGGCGCAGAGCAGTGCTTCGGGCACCGCCTCACTGCGGCTGCGCCAACCGGGGATGATGATGGTCCGCGCGGTGTCCAGCAGTTCCATGCCGCCGTCCGCCAATACCTGAATGCCGCCCATGGCGCGCATCGGTCCCTGATCGACAGCGACGATCCGGTGTTCGTACCAGGGAAAGTCGAACTCGGGCCGTGCCAGGCCGAAGATCTCCACGGCAATCCCGAACTCGAAGGTGCAGAGACCGTCGTAGGCCAGAATCGCGACTAATCCGGGTTCGGTGTGCATTTGGCGGAAAGTTCCCAGTGAGTGTCGTGTGCGCCACTGTAGCGGTATCGGCGGGTTGGATACAGTCCTCTCACGCCCACACACACTTTGGAGAACACCCATGACCAGCCTGGTTCGCGACATTCCTGCCGCACCATCCGCCGTTGCCCTGATGCACTTCAGCAACCGTCTGACCTTTGAAACCGACTGTTCCGACGTCTTTGGCAGCCAGCAGGCCGGCGACGTGGACTTCGTTCTGGTGGATGTGCGCGGCCCGTTGGCGTTCGAGCGCGGTCATGTGCCGGGTGCGATCAACATTCCTCAGCGCTTGATCAACGCTGAACGACTGGCGGCTTACCCAAAAAACACGCTGTTCGTGGTGTATTGCGCCGGCCCGCACTGCAACGGCGCGAACAAGGCGGCGGTGAAGCT
>CAYNGZ010000256.1:0-8181 GCA_964396695.1 uncultured Pseudomonas sp. | reverse complement strand
CGCCCTCGAGTTTCGGCTTCGCGACGCGGACTTCGCGGCAGCCCGGACACTCATAGTAGGCGTAGTGCGCCGAACGGCCACGTGACCATGCGCCAGTCAGGGGACGGCCGCACTCGCCACACCGCACGAACCGACGCAGCGGGAAGTCGGCGTGGTCCCGCGCATGGGTCACCGGGGCCGGGCGATGGCCCGCGAGTCGAGCCTGCACGCGCGCGAACAATTCCTCGAAAACCAGCGGTTCAAAGTCTCCGCGAACGAAGATGCCGAACGCCGGGACCACGACCTTGCCCGCGTAGAGTTCGTTCTTGAGCATCGCCTGCAGAGTCTGGGCCGAAAGGGGGCGCCCTCGGCGCGTCGTGGTTTGGAGATGGCCCAGAGCAGGCTGGCTTCGATGGGGGAGGTCTCGGTGTTCATGTCATGGCCATAGAGACACAACCCGGCTTCCAGGCGCAGCGAGTCACGGGCGCCAAGGCCGATGGCCGCGACTTCCGGCTCGGCCAGCAAGGCACGAGCGAG
Organism: uncultured Pseudomonas sp.; assembly: GCA_964396695.1. Classification (GTDB taxonomy): domain Bacteria; phylum Pseudomonadota; class Gammaproteobacteria; order Pseudomonadales; family Pseudomonadaceae; genus Aquipseudomonas. The sequence goes on along the minus strand of CAYNGZ010000256.1, from coordinate 7,665 downwards.
TGCTTCGGCATTGGCGGCCGGCACGGAGATTTCGAAACCGTCTTCGCCGGTGTAGCCCGAGCGGCTGACAAAGCAATCAACGCCGAGCAAGGTCACGCGGGTGAACTGCATGAACGTCATCTTCGCCACTTCAGGGGCCAGACGCGCGAGCACGGTCACCGCGGCCGGACCTTGCAGGGCGAGCAGGGCGCGTTCTTCGAACAAGGGTTCAATGCTGCACTGATCGCCGATGCGCTGACGCAGGTGCGCCAGGTCCTGATCCTTGCACGCGGCGTTGACGACCAGGAACAACTCGTCGTTACCCAGGTTGGCGACCATCAGGTCGTCGAGGATGCCACCGCTCTCGTTGGTGAACATCGCATAACGCTGCATGCCCACTGGCAGGTCGATGATGTCCACCGGCACCAGGGTTTCCAGGGCCTTGGCGGCATTGGCTCCGGTCAGGCGGATCTGGCCCATGTGCGAGACATCGAACAGCCCGGCCTGATCGCGGGTGTGCTGGTGCTCTTTCATCACGCCGAGCGGGTACTGCACCGGCATGTCATAGCCGGCGAACGGCACCATGCGCGCACCGAGTTCGATGTGCAGTGCGTGCAACGGGGTTTTCAACAGGTGTTCGGTGGACATTCGGGACTCCTTGAATAGTGATTGTTGCGCGCTCGCCCCTTATCGGAGCGCCGCCCGCCCATCCCTCTCCCCCGGAGGGAGAGGGCGCTAAATGATGATCAGCACTCGATAATGTTGACCGCCAGACCGCCACGGGCGGTTTCCTTGTATTTGCTTTTCATGTCGGCGCCGGTCTGGCGCATGGTACGGATGACCTTGTCGAGGGAGACGAAGTGCTGGCCGTCGCCACGCAAGGCCATGCGCACCGCATTGATGGCCTTGACCGAACCCATCGCGTTGCGCTCGATGCACGGTACTTGCACCAGCCCACCAATCGGGTCGCAGGTCAGGCCGAGGTTGTGTTCCATGCCGATCTCGGCGGCGTTTTCCACTTGCTGCACCGTGCCGCCCAGCACTTCGCACAAGGCACCGGCAGCCATTGAGCAGGCCACGCCGACTTCGCCCTGACAGCCGACCTCAGCGCCGGAGATCGAAGCGTTTTCCTTGTACAGAATGCCGATGGCGGCGGCGGTGAGCAGAAATCGCACCACGCCGTCTTCATTGGCGCCGGGGATGAAGCGCATGTAGTAATGCAACACCGCCGGAATGATTCCGGCCGCGCCGTTGGTCGGTGCGGTGACCACACGCCCGCCGCTGGCGTTTTCTTCGTTCACCGCCAGCGCATACAGATTGACCCAGTCGAGCACCGACAGCGTATCGCGCAGCGCGGCTTCCGGATGTTGGCACAGTTGCCGGTGAAGGGCCGCGGCGCGGCGTTTGACTTTCAAGCCGCCGGGCAGAATCCCTTCGTTGCGACAGCCGGCGGCGACGCAGTCCTGCATGACTTGCCAGATGTTCAGCAGGCCGGCGCGGGTTTGCGCTTCCGGGCGCCAGGCGCTTTCGTTGGTCAGCATCACCTGGCTGATGGACAGCCCATAGGTGGTGCAGTGGTCGAGGAGTTCCCTGGCACTTTTGAACGGGAAGGTCAGCGGTGTTGCGTCCTCGACGATGCGGTCGGCGCCGGCAGCGTCTTCGTCGACCACAAAGCCACCACCGACCGAGTAATACTCACGGCTGCGGATCTGGATGCCGGCTGCATCGAAGGCACGGAAGATCATGCCGTTGGGGTGATAGGCCAATGGCTTGCGGATCATCGCCAGGTGGAGTTTTTCGTTGAAATCGATGGTGTGTTCACCGAGCAGGTTCAAGCGACCGCTGCTGCGAATCTCAAGCAGGCGGGCGGCGATGTTCTCGGTGTTCACGGTGTCCGGGTGTTCACCTTCCAGACCCAGCAACACGGCCTTGTCGCTGCCGTGGCCTTTGCCGGTGGCGCCGAGTGAACCGTAGAGTTCGACTTTGACGCAGGTGGTTGCCGCCAGCAGGTTTTCACGGCGCAGGCCTTCGACGAAGCGCGCAGCGGCACGCATCGGGCCGACGGTGTGGGAGCTGGAGGGGCCGATGCCAATCTTGAACAGGTCGAACACGCTTAACGACATGGTTGTTCTCCGGTTTCTTGTTATTGGCGCAACTATTGGGAGATGCACCCCGTAGGAGGCGGCCCCTCCTACAGAGCAATGCGGTGTTCTCGAAAGGGGCGAGTAAACCCGCCCCTCTAGATCAAGCGTAGCTTTCGATCGACGGGCAGGCGCAGATCAGGTTGCGGTCGCCGAACACGTTGTCGACCCGGCCGACTGGTGGCCAGTACTTGCCTTCGATCAACGACGCCACTGGATACACCGCTTGTTCACGGCTGTACGGATGCGTCCACTCGCCAACGATTTCCGCGGCCGTGTGCGGTGCGTTTTTCAGTGGGTTGTCGTCCTTGTCCAGGGTGCCGTTTTCCACCGCGCGGATTTCTTCGCGGATGCGGATCATGGCGTCGCAGAAGCGGTCCAGTTCTTCTTTGGATTCACTTTCGGTCGGTTCGATCATCAGCGTGCCGGCCACCGGGAACGACATGGTCGGCGCATGGAAGCCGTAGTCGATCAGGCGCTTGGCGACGTCATCGACGCTGATACCGCTGCTGTCTTTCAGTGGGCGCAGGTCGAGGATGCATTCGTGGGCGACCAGGCCGTTGCTGCCGGTGTAGAGCACTGGGTAGTGTTCTTCGAGGCGACGGGAAATGTAGTTGGCATTGAGGATCGCCAGTTGCGAAGCGCGCTTGAGGCCCGCACCACCCATCATGCGGATGTACATCCAGGTGATCGGCAAAATGCTCGCGCTGCCGAACGGTGCGGCGCAGACCGCGCCTTCCTTGCGCGCCATGGCCGCGTGACCCGGCAGGAACGGCGTCAGGTGCGATTTCACGCCAATCGGGCCGACGCCCGGGCCGCCACCGCCGTGCGGGATGCAGAAGGTTTTGTGCAGGTTCAGGTGGGACACGTCGCCGCCGAACTTGCCCGGTGCGCAGAGGCCGACCATCGCGTTCATGTTGGCGCCGTCGATGTACACCTGGCCGCCGTTGTCATGAATGATTGCGCAGATTTCGCGGATGCCCTCTTCGAACACGCCGTGGGTCGACGGGTAGGTGATCATCAGCGCGGAGAGGTGTTCGCGGTGCTCGATGGCTTTGGCGCGCAGGTCTTCGATGTCGACGTTGCCGCGTGCATCGCAGGCGGTGACGACCACGCGCATGCCGGCCATATGGGCGGTGGCCGGGTTGGTGCCGTGGGCCGACGAAGGGATCAGGCAGATGTCACGGCGTTCCTCGCCACGGCTCTGGTGGTAGGCACGGATTGCCAGGAGACCGGCGTATTCACCTTGGGAGCCGGCGTTCGGTTGCAGCGAGATCGCGTCGTAACCGGTGGCGGCGCAGAGCATCGCTTCCAGTTCGTCGGTCAGTTGCTGGTAACCGGCGCTTTGCGCAGGCGGAGCGAACGGGTGCAGGGCGCCGAATTCGGCCCAGGTCACCGGGATCATTTCGCTGGCAGCGTTGAGTTTCATGGTGCACGAACCCAGCGGGATCATGGTGCGATCCAGGGCCAGGTCCTTGTCGGCGAGCTTGCGCAGGTAGCGCATCAGCTCGGTTTCCGAGTGATAACGGTTGAACACCGGGTGGCTGAGGATCGCCGACTGACGAACCAGCGAAGCCGGAATGGTGCTTTGCGCGGCACCGGCGAGGGCGGCGAAGTCAGGCAGAGCCTTGCCGTCGGCGAACAGGCTCCACAGGGTTTCGATGTCAGCCTGGGTGGTGGTTTCGTCCACTGACAGGCCCAGACGCTGGGCATCGATCACGCGCAGGTTGATCTGTTGGGCGCGGGCCTTGTCATGCAGCGCGGCGGTTTGAGCGCCGGTGGCCAGGGTCAGGGTGTCGAAGAAACTGGCTTGTTCGACGGTCACGCCCAGTGCGCTCAAGCCTTTGGCGAGAATTGCGGTCAGGTGATGAATGCGGTTGGCGATCTGCTTCAGGCCTTTAGGGCCGTGATACACGGCGTACATGCTGGCGATGTTGGCCAGCAGCACTTGTGCGGTGCAGATGTTCGACGTGGCTTTCTCGCGGCGGATATGTTGCTCGCGGGTCTGCATCGCCAGACGCAGGGCCGGTTTGCCGAAACGGTCCACGGACACACCGACCAGACGGCCTGGCATGTCACGTTTGAACGCGTCTTTGGTGGAGAAGTAGGCCGCGTGCGGGCCGCCGAAGCCCAGCGGCACGCCGAAGCGCTGGGCGCTGCCGATGGCCATGTCGGCACCGAATTCGCCGGGTGGGGTCAGCACGGTCAGGGCCAGCAGGTCAGCGGCGACCGCGACCAGCGCATTAGCCGCGTGGAAGCGTTCGGTCAGTTCGCGGTAGTCGAACAGGTCACCGTTGCTCGCCGGGTATTGCAGCAGGGCGCCGAAGAACGCGCTGACATCGGTCAGTTCGCGTTCGTCGCCAACCACCACGTCGATGCCCAACGGCTCGGCACGGGTGCGCAGCACGTCAAGGGTTTGCGGGTGGCAGTGGATCGAGGCGAAGAACGCGTGGCTGCCCTTGTTCTTGCTCAGGCGTTTGCAGAAGGTCATGGCTTCGGCAGCGGCGGTGGCTTCATCGAGCAAGGAAGCGTTGGCAATCGGCAGGCCGGTCAGGTCGCTGATCAGGGTCTGGAAGTTCAGCAGCGCTTCCAGGCGACCCTGGGAAATTTCTGGCTGGTACGGGGTGTACGCGGTGTACCAGGCCGGGTTTTCCAGCAGATTGCGCAGGATCGGCGATGGCGTGTGGCAGTTGTAGTAGCCCTGGCCGATGTAGGTCTTGAACAGTTGGTTCCTGGCGGCGATGGCTTTGATCGAGGCCAGGGCCTCGGCTTCGCTCAAACCGTCTTCCAGCCCGAGCACGCTGGTGCCTTTGATGCTGTCGGGGATGACGCTGGCGCTCAGGGCTTCCAGCGAGTCAAAACCCAGGCTGTTGAGCATGGCTTGCTCATCGCCTGTGCGCGGGCCGATGTGGCGCGCGATGAATTCGTTGGCGGTACTTAGATTGATAGTCATTGCGGCTCCTCAGGCTTCGGCGTTGGCTTTGATCAGGCGGTCGTAAGCGTCCTGATCCAGCAGTTGGGCGACAGCCGAGGCGTCGGCAGGCTTGAAGCGGAAGAACCAGCCTTCGCCCAGCGGATCTTCGTTGACCAGTTCAGGGCTGCTGTCCAGTGCCGGGTTCACTTCCAGCACTTCACCGTCCAGTGGCATGTATACGCCGCTGGCGGCTTTTACCGATTCCACGGTGGCCGCTTCAGCGCCTTTGTCGTAGGACTGCAGCTCAGGCAGTTGTACGAAAACCACATCGCCCAAGGCGTTCTGGGCGAAGGCGGTGATGCCGACCGTAACGCTGCCGTCAGCTTCGGCGCGCAGCCATTCGTGATCTTCAGTAAAACGCAACTCGCTCATGGAAACTCCTCAGGGCCAGACTCGTCTGGTGGACGCGATTGAATGCTCGTGCAGGGCAGAGCTGAATGGGTAGATGCTTAGCAAGAACGCGGCCAATGTTTTTTATTCGTTATAAATCAATAAGTTACTTGGTGTTGCTGGCGGGTTGAAGGATGCGACTGTAGCGAAATCGCTACAGTTTGAAGCGAGTAGAAAAGCCTATGGGGATCAAAGCCTTGCGTGGCGCAGTTTAATCGAGTGTGTAGCGAAATCGTTCCGCTGTAGCGCATTCAGTACAGATGGAGGTCGCTTTCAGAAAGCGGGCGCCACGATTTTGAATGGAGAAACCGACCCGTAGGAGCTGCCGAAGGCTGCGATCTTGTCCCGGGCATCGCAAAAGCAAAGTCAAAAGATCGCAGCCTTCGGCAGCTCTTATGGAACAAAAAATAACTTATTGATTTATATATTATTTTTAAGGGCTGGCTTGCCAGCCCTGGCCCATGTTCCTTACGCGACAGCGCGGCCTCGAAGAGGGGGCGGACCCTCCTACGGGGAATCGGCGAATTGCTGGAACGCTCAAGCTTTGCCAGGAATGCCGTACTTGCGCAATCGATGGGCGATGGCGGTGTGGGAGGTTTGCAGGCGGCTGGCCAGTTGGCGGGTCGAGGGGTAGTTGACGTAAAGCTGTTCCAGCAGGGCTTTCTCGAAGGTTTCCACGGCCTGCTCAAGGCTTTCGACATCCGTATCGCTTTGGCGCGCCACGGAGGTGCCGGCGATGTCCAGGTCGCCGATGTCCACCAGGCTGCTTTCGCAAATGGCCGCAGCACGGAAGATCACGTTCTGCAATTGCCGCACATTGCCCGGCCAGCGGTTGCCGAGCAGGGCCGGGTAAGTGCCGGGCGCCAGACGACAGACCGGGCGCTGAATCTGCGCGCAGGCCTGCTGCATGAAGTAGCGCGCCAGCAACAGGATGTCCTGGCCGCGCTCGCGCAGCGGCGGGACTTCGACGTTGAGCACGTTGAGGCGGTAGAACAGGTCCTCACGGAACGTGCCTTCGCTGACCATTTTTTCCAGGTCACGGTGAGTGGCGCTGAGGATCCGCACGTCGACCTTGACCTCGCGATCGCCACCGACTCGACGGAAACTGCCATCGTTGAGGAAACGCAACAACTTGGCCTGCAAGTACGGCGACATTTCGCCGATCTCGTCAAGGAACACCGTGCCCTGGTTGGCCAGCTCCATCAGCCCTGGCTTGCCGCCGCGTTGAGCGCCGGTGAAGGCGCCGGGGGCGTAGCCGAACAGCTCGCTTTCGGCGAGATTCTCCGGCAATGCCGCGCAGTTCAACGCCAGAAACGGTGCGCTGTGTCTGGCGCTGATCGCATGGCAGGCACGGGCCACCAGCTCTTTACCGGTGCCGGTTTCACCCTGGATCAGCAGTGGAGCATCGAGCGCCGCCACGCGTTGTGCGCGGGCCTTGAGGGTACGAATTGCCGGGGATTCACCGAGCAACGCATCGAAACCTTCGGCGTGATCGTGGTGCAACGCCGACAGTTGCTCACCGATGCGATTGGGCTGATACAAGGTCAGCAGGGCGCCGGCATCGGTGATGGGCGTTGCGTCCAGCAGCAAGGTCTGGCCGTTGACGGTGATCTCGCGAAGCGGCAGACGGAAGCCGTGTTCGAGTAGCGTTTCGAGCAGCGCCGGATCGCCGAACAGCTCGGCGACGCTTTCCCCGGCCGGTTCACGGCCATACAAGGCGATGAGTGCCGGGTTGGCCAGCAACACGTTGCCGGCGCTATCGAGGGCCAGCACCGGGTCGGTCATCGCCGCCAGCAGCGCATCGAGTTGCAGGTGTCGACGCTGGCCAGGAAGGATGTCGACCACCGTCACCGCCTGCACGCCGCGCACGCTGAACAGCGCATCGCGCAGTTCTTCGAGCACTTGCGGGCTGAGGGTTGGTGCGTCGATGTAAACGTTTGGCGGCACCATTTCCACCGCATCCAGGTTGAGATTGCGCCCACCGAGCAAGGCCAGGACTTCCTGGGTGATGCCGACGCGGTCGATGAAGCTGACGTGGATGCGCATGGAAGGGGCCTGTGCAAAGGAAAGGGGCGGGCGTGGGCGATCAGGCGAGACCCGGCTGCCGCGAGCAGGCCGCGAGGTCTTCGAGGAAGGCGCGCAGGATCGGCGGCGGCGCCACGCCACGGCGGGTCACGGCGT
>CAYNGZ010000255.1:0-8201 GCA_964396695.1 uncultured Pseudomonas sp. | reverse complement strand
ATAAATCAATAAGTTATTTTTTGTTCCATAAGAGCTGCCGCAGGCTGCGATCTTTCCTGCTGACCCACACATGGCAAAGATCAAAAGATCGCAGCCTTCGGCAGCTCCTACGGTGCGGTAGGTCTCAAGGTTTCGGCGGTTGGCTTGCGTCCATGCCGAACCATTTCTCCGACAGCGCCATCAATCGGCCGTCCGCCTTGATCCGTTGCAGAGCCCGGTCGAGGCTGGCTTGGAATGCCGGGTTACCTTTCTGAAACGGAATCGCCAGGCTCAGGGTCGGACCGACCTTGGCACCTTCTTTCACCGGTAGACGGCTGTCGCGGATGGCGTAGGGGATCAGCAGGCGATCGCTGATGGCCGCGTCAATCTGTTTGTCTGCCACATCTTTGAGCGGCTGCTGCGCGTCGGGGTAGCTGCGCAGATCAATACCTTCAACGCCGCGCGCCTGTTCGACGAACTGGCTGCCTTGCGCCACGCCCAGGGCCTGGCCCTTGAGCGCCAGCAAAGTGCCGAGCGGGCGTTGTTCTTCCTGGCGCACGATCAATTGTGCGCTTGAATAACTATAAGGCTCGCTGAAGTCGAAACGATCCTTGAGCTCGGGAGTCAGTGCTATGTGGTTGATGGCAACGTCGTACTTGCCGCTTTCGACCCCTGGCAGCAGATCGGCCGAGTCGGTGACAACGAAGTCGGCGCGCACATCCAGTTCGTTGGCCAACAGTTGGCCCAGTTCGACTTCGAAGCCGCTGAGCTTGCCGTCCTCCTTGAAGTTGAACGGTGGCGTGTTGGCTTCAAGCGCAATGCGCAGCTCACCTCGGTCGTTTACGTCATCAATCAGTTCAGCGAGAGCAAAAGGGCTCACAAGGGGCAGCAACAGTAACAGGCCAGGCAGAAAGCGCATGGTCACTCCTTGAATTCATTGTGTGCGGCGCGCTGTTTCGGTGCGCTTTGCTATGGTGTTGAGGAGCTTCGACAACGAATTGCTACGAAGTTGTCACAACCGTAGAGATTAAGTTCAAAACTGGAGAAAAGAATGAAAACCTTTATGTCACGTGCAGTTCTCGCGGGTCTGATGCTCAGCGCTTCGATGCTGGCGAGCGCCGCGGACGTCCCCCGCACCAAGGCCCCTGCGGGTTCGAAGGTGTATATCGTTTCTCCGGCGGACGGTGCCACGGTGGGTGAATCCTTCAAGGTCAGATTCGCGGTTGAGGGCATTGCCCTGGCCCCGGCCGGCGACCAGACCGCACACACCGGTCACCACCACCTGCTGATCGACGTCGACAAATTGCCGGCCGAGAACATGCCGATCCCGTCGGACGCCAAGCACCTGCATTTTGGCAAGGCCCAGACCGAAACCGACGTGACCCTGACGCCGGGCAAGCACACCTTGCAACTGGAACTGGGCGACAAGAACCACCTGCCGTTCGACCCACCGATTGTCTCGAAAAAGATCACCGTGACCGTGAAGTAAGTTTTTCCAGGCATGAAAAAGGGAGACCCGAGGGTCTCCCTTCTCATTGACGCCTGAGCGTTAGAACAGCACGCGGCAACGAATGGTGCCGTTGACGTGCTGCAGCTTCTCTTGCGCCAGGTCCGAGTACTCGGCGTCGACGTCGATCACGACGTAGCCGACTTTCTCGTTGGTCTGCAGGAACTGACCGGAAATGTTGATACCGTTTTCGGCGAAGACCTTGTTGATCTCGCTCATCACACCCGGGATGTTCTCGTGGATGTGCAGCAGACGGTGCTTGCCAGGGTGCGCCGGCAGGGCCACTTCCGGGAAGTTGACCGAGGACACCGACGTACCGTTGTCGCTGTACTTGACCAGCTTCTCGGCCACTTCCAGGCCGATGTTGGCTTGCGCTTCAGCGGTGGAACCACCGATGTGCGGGGTCAGGATCACGTTGTCCAGGCCACGCAGCGGGCTTTCGAACTCTTCGTCGTTGGAGCGTGGCTCCACCGGGAAGACGTCGATGGCCGCGCCGATCAGGTGCTTGTCCTTGATCGCGTCCGCCAGGGCGTCCAGCTCGACCACGGTGCCACGAGCGGCGTTGATCAGAATCCCGCCTTTCTTGATGGCGCGGATTTCTTTCTCGCCGATCATCCACTGGGTGGCGGCGGTTTCCGGTACGTGCAGGGTCACGATGTCGGACATACCCAGCAGCTCGTGCAGGTTGCCGACCTGAGTGGCGTTACCCAGCGGCAGTTTGGTCACGGTGTCGTAGAAGTAAACCTGCATGCCCAGGCCTTCAGCCAGGACCGACAGTTGAGTACCGATCGAGCCGTAACCGACGATGCCCAGCTTCTTGCCGCGGATTTCGAAGGAGTTGGCCGCGCTTTTGATCCAGCCGCCACGGTGGCAGGAAGCGTTCTTCTCAGGGATGCCGCGCAGCAACAGGATCGCTTCTGCCAGCACCAGCTCGGCCACCGAACGGGTGTTGGAGTACGGTGCGTTGAAGACAGCGATGCCGCGTTCGCGAGCCGCGTCGAGGTCGACCTGGTTGGTGCCGATGCAGAAACAGCCAACAGCCACCAGTTTCTTCGCGTGATCGAAGATTTCTTCGGTCAGTTGAGTGCGAGAGCGAATGCCGATGAAGTGAGCATCAGCGATCTTTTCCTTCAGCTGGGCTTCCGGCAGAGAACCTGTCAGGTACTCGATGCTGGTGTAGCCCGCCGCCTTGAGGACGTCGACAGCCGATTGGTGGACGCCTTCGAGAAGAAGGAACTTGATCTTGCTCTTATCGAGAGAAGTCTTGCTCATCTGCGTAAACCTGTGTCCCGGAGAAAAATGGCAGGGAAGGGAGCGAGTGCCCTGTCTCACACATACTGTTCTCTTTTGGCGGCGCCTGTCGCCGTCATGCTGCGTTGCCGCTCCTCGCCATAGCGGGCTATGACTCGTCGCGGCGCCTTGCTTGACGACAACAGTCACTCGTCAAAAGAAGAACGTATGTGTGAGACAGGGCACTGGAGCTGACCCGGACGGCAGGAAAGCCGTCGCCGCAGAACAGCCTTTGGGCACTATCCTGCGGGGGCGGTATGCTAGCATATGCACCCCGCAAACACTCATTCCTGCGACGTGAAGCGTACTCAGGATGACCATGAAATGTTCGAGAGTTCTGTCGATGACCAATCCCGCCCTGATTGAAGAGCTGAAGACCCTGGTTGAGCCTGGCAAGGTGCTGACCGATGCCGACTCCCTGAATGCTTACGGTAAGGATTGGACCAGGCATTTTGCCCCGGCCCCGACGGCCATCGTGTTCCCCAAGACCACCGAACAGGTCCAGGCCATCGTCCGTTGGGCGAATGAGCACAAGGTTGCGCTGGTGCCGTCCGGCGGGCGCACCGGGCTGTCGGCGGCTGCCGTGGCGGCCAATGGCGAAGTGGTCGTGTCCTTCGACTATATGAACCAGATTCTCGACGTAAACCTGACCGACCGTACGGCGGTCTGCCAGCCGGGCGTGGTCACCGAGCACTTGCAGAACGTGGCCGAAGAAAAAGGCCTGTACTACCCGGTGGACTTCGCTTCTGCCGGTTCCAGCCAGATTGGCGGCAATATCGGCACCAATGCCGGCGGGATCAAGGTGATTCGCTACGGCATGACCCGTAACTGGGTTGCTGGCATGAAAGTCGTGACCGGCAAGGGCGACCTGCTGGAACTGAACCGCGACCTGATCAAGAACGCCACCGGCTACGACATGCGTCAGCTGTTCATCGGCGCTGAAGGTACCCTGGGTTTTGTGGTCGAAGCGACCATGCGTCTGGATCGCGCCCCGAAAAACCTCACCGCGATGGTCCTCGGCACCGCCGATTTCGACTCGATCATGCCGGTGCTGCACGCGTTCCAGAGCAAGCTCGACCTGACCGCGTTCGAATTCTTCTCCGACAAGGCGTTGGCCAAAGTCCTCGCGCGCGGTGACGTGCCGGCGCCGTTCGAATCCGATTGCCCGTTCTACGCGCTGCTGGAATTCGAAGCGACCACCATCGATGTGGCCAACCATGCGCTGGAAACTTTCGAGCACTGCGTCGAAGAGGGCTGGGTGCTCGACGGCGTGATGAGCCAGAGCGAATCGCAGCTGCAAAACCTCTGGAAACTGCGCGAATACATTTCCGAGACCATTTCCCACTGGACGCCGTACAAGAACGACATCTCGGTCACCGTATCGAAAGTCCCGGCATTCCTGAAAGAAATCGACGCGATCGTCGGCGAACACTACCCGGATTTCGAAATTGTCTGGTTCGGCCACATCGGTGACGGCAACCTGCACCTGAACATCCTCAAGCCTGAAAACCTCAGCAAGGACGAGTTCTTCGCCAAGTGCGCGACCGTCAACAAGTGGGTGTTCGAAACCGTCGAGAAGTACAACGGCTCGATCTCCGCCGAGCACGGCGTGGGCATGACCAAGCGTGATTACTTGACCTACAGCCGTTCGCCGGTTGAGATCGAGTACATGAAAGCGGTCAAGGCAGTATTCGACCCGAACGGCATCATGAACCCGGGCAAGATCTTCGCTGTTTGAATCCGCTGTACCTGATGAATCAATAAGGGAGTCGGTAATGAGCTATCAGCACCAGTATGTCGACGGTACGCGTATTCACTTCCCGGTCGGGAAAGTGGTGTGCATCGGGCGTAACTACGCCGAACACGCCAAGGAACTGGATAACCCGGTGCCGACCGAGCCGCTGTTGTTCATCAAGCCGGGCAGTTGCGTGGTGCCGCTGGAAGGTGGTTTTGCCATTCCGATCGAGCGCGGTTCGGTGCACTACGAGGCGGAAATCGCCGTGTTGATCGGCAAGCCGTTGTCGACCAAGCCAAGCCGCGAAGAAGTGCTGGACGCGATCTCCGGGTTTGCGCCGGGGCTGGACCTGACCTTGCGCGACAAGCAAGCCGAGCTGAAATCCAAAGGCCTGCCATGGGAAATCGCCAAGTCGTTCGACGGCGCCTGCGTGCTGGCGCCGTTCGTGGTCAGCAGCACCTTCCCGGACCTGGCCGACATCGGTATCCGCCTGACCATTAACGGTGAAGTTCGCCAGGACGGCAACAGCCGCTTGATGCTCAATCCGATCGTGCCAATGATCCAGCACATGGCAGGCTGCTTTTCGTTGCAAGCCGGTGACGTGATCATGACCGGCACGCCGGCTGGCGTCGGCCCGCTGAACGTTGGCGATGAGCTGGTGCTGGAACTGCTTGGCGCCGGCAGCTTCAAGAGCAGTGTTCGCTAGCTCGAAAGACACATAAACCCTGTGGGAGCGGGCTTGCTCGTGAAGAGGCCGTCAAATCCAGCATCAATGCCGGATGACTGTCCGCCTTCGCGAGCAAGTCCGCTCCCACAGGTGTTGTGTTCGCCTTACTCGGCGCGCAGGGTCTTCACGCCTTCGCTCGTACCCAGCAGCAGCAAGTCTGCCGGACGGGCGGCGAACAGGCCGTTGGTGACCACGCCGACGATGGCGTTGATTTGGGTCTCGAGTTCGACCGGGTTGGTGATCTGCATGTTGAACACGTCGAGGATGATGTTGCCGTTGTCGGTCAACACGCCTTCACGGTAAACCGGGTCACCGCCCAGTTTCACCAGCTCGCGGGCCACATGGCTACGGGCCATCGGGATCACTTCGACCGGCAGCGGGAAAGTGCCCAGGACCGGCACCAGTTTGCTGGCGTCGGCGATGCAGATGAAGGTCTTGGCCACGGCTGCAACGATCTTTTCACGAGTCAGGGCTGCGCCGCCGCCCTTGATCAGGTTCAGGTGCTCGTCGCTTTCATCGGCGCCGTCGACGTAGAACTCCAGGTCGCTGACGGTATTGAGCTCATACACCGCAATTCCGTGGCCCTTGAGGCGCGCGGCGGTGGCTTCGGAGCTGGCGACCGCGCCGTCGAACGCACCCTTGTGCAGGGCCAGTGCGTCGATGAAGCAGTTGGCGGTGGAGCCGGTGCCGACCCCGACGATGCTCTTGTCGTCGAGTTTTGGAAGGATGAAGTCGACGGCGGCCTGGGCTACTGCCTGTTTGAGTTGATCCTGGGTCATGCGGGCTCCGGGGTGCCAAAAGGGAACGGAAGGCCCGCATTATAGCCCCATGACTGGCTAAATCCTCTGGATTCGTGTGGTCGCCCGGCCAAAAGCCGGGTTAGACTCCTTGGTCCTGCCCAACCCGCTCAGTGATGCTTTCCGATGCTCGAACAGTACGTCAAGAAGATCCTCACCTCGCGCGTTTATGACGTTGCCGTAGAAACCCCATTGCAGACTGCTCGCCAGCTCTCCGAGCGGCTGGGCAACACGATTTGGCTCAAGCGCGAAGACTTGCAGCCGGTGTTCTCGTTCAAGATTCGTGGCGCTTACAACAAGCTGACCCAATTGAGCGATGAAGAACGCGCCCGGGGCGTGGTCACCGCCTCGGCGGGTAACCACGCGCAGGGCCTGGCGCTCGCGGCCAAGGTGTTGGGCGTGAAAGCGACCATCGTCATGCCCAAGACCACCCCCGAGATCAAGGTCGAAGGCGTGCGTTCACGTGGCGGCAAAGTGGTGCTGCACGGCGACTCTTTCCCGGAAGCGCTGGCCTATTCGCTGAAGCTGGTCGACGAAAAGGGTTACGTCTACATCCACCCTTACGATGATCCGCACACCATTGCCGGGCAGGGCACCGTGGCGATGGAGATTCTGCGTCAGCACCCGGCGCCGCTCGATGCGATTTTCGTCCCGGTGGGCGGTGGCGGCCTGATTGCCGGGATTGCCGCGTACGTGAAATACCTGCGGCCCGAGATCAAGATCATCGGCGTCGAGCCGGATGACTCCAACTGCCTGCAAGCGGCCATGGCGGCTGGCGAGCGCGTGGTGCTGCCGGCCGTGGGCATCTTTGCCGATGGCGTGGCGGTGGCGCAGATCGGTCAGCACACCTTCGATATCTGCAAAGACTACGTCGATGAAGTGATCACCGTCAGCACTGACGAAATCTGCGCGGCGATCAAGGATATCTATGACGATACCCGCTCGATCACCGAGCCTGCCGGCGCCTTGGGCGTGGCCGGGATCAAGAAGTATGTCGAACTGTACGGCGTGACCGGGCAGACCCTGGTGGCCATCGACTCCGGCGCCAACGTCAACTTCGACCGCTTGCGCCACGTCGCCGAGCGCGCCGAGCTGGGTGAGGGCCGCGAAGCGATCATCGCCGTGACCATCCCGGAGAAGCCGGGCAGCTTCAAGGCGTTCTGCGAAGCCATCGGCAAGCGCCAGATCACCGAATTCAACTACCGCTACAACACCGGCAGCGAAGCGCACATCTTCGTGGGCGTGCAGACGCACCCGGAAAGCGATCCGCGCAGCGCGCTGGTCGTCAGTCTGGCCGAGCAGGGCTTCCCGGTGCTCGACCTGACCGACAACGAGCTGGCCAAGTTGCACATTCGCCACATGGTCGGCGGCCGTGCCGCGCATGTCGTCGATGAGGTGGTGCTGCGCTTCGAGTTTCCGGAGCGTCCGGGGGCGTTGTTCAACTTTCTCAGCAAGCTCGGCGGGCGCTGGAACATCTCGATGTTTCACTACCGCAACCACGGCGCAGCCGATGGTCGGGTGGTCGCCGGTCTGCAAGTGCCGCACGAAGAGCGTCATCTGGTGCCGGCGGCGCTGGCGGAAATCGGTTACCCGTATTGGGATGAAAGCGACAACCCGGCGTATCAGCTGTTCCTCGGCTGAGCGTCTACGCTGATGGGCAGTCCATAAGGAAATCGAACCATGGAAACGTTAACCGCCCTGAAAGTTGCGCATGTCCTGGCAACGGTGCTGTTGCTGGTCGGTGCACTGGGGTTGGCGATTTGGGTCTGGCGCGCTCGCCGTAACGGAGACGCGACGGCGCACGCGCGCACCTTGCGGCGGCCGTGGGTGTTTGTCTGGCTGGTGATGGGCCTGGCGTTGCTGAGCATGCCGTTCACCGGATGGTGGATGGTGCACCTGGTGGGCTGGCCGCTGGGGCAGATGTGGGTTCTGGCTTCCAGCGTGATCTATACAGTCGGTGCGCTGGCGATGTTCTGGCTGCTGGTGCGGCTTAACAAGTTGCGCACTGAGCCGGGTGGCAATGGCAAGTTTACGTTTGCCTTGGCGTTGTTCAGTTTTGTCTGCTTTATCGCGATTGCCGGGTTGATGGGCGCCAAACCGGTTTAACCGGTAAAAGATCGCAGCCTGCGGCAGTTCTTATGGAACAAAAAATAACTTATTGATTTA
>CAYNGZ010000254.1:0-8298 GCA_964396695.1 uncultured Pseudomonas sp. | reverse complement strand
TCAATAAGTTATTTTTTGTTCCATAAGAGCTGCCGAAGGCTGCGATCTTTTCGACCAGTCGCCACCGTGCAAAACACAGTCGCCACAGGGCGCTTTGGCATAGGCTTCGCTGAGTAACGTTGTGAACACGGTGCACGAAGACACCGGGCCCACAATAACCAGCTGCCGAGCGAGAAGCCCCTCTATGAAGAGCTCGATGAAACGACTGTTCAACCGCTGTCTGTTAATCCTTACCGGCACTGCACTTCTAAGCGCCAACACCTTTGCCAGCGAACCGGCGTCCTGCCAGTCCGTGCGCATGGGCGTGGTCAACTGGACCGACGTGATCGCCACCAGTGGCATGGCCGATGTCCTGCTCAATGGGCTTGGCTACGAAAGCAAGCAAACCAGCGCCGTGCAGCAAATCATCTTCGCCGGCATCCGCGACAAACGCCTGGATATCTTCCTCGGCTACTGGAAGCCCGCGATGGACGCGAACATCGCGCCGTTCATCGCCGCCAATCAACTGAAAGTCATGGATAAACCCAGCCTGTCTGACGCCCAGGCTACCCTCGCGGTGCCTGACTATGTCGCGGCGGCGGGTCTGAAAACCTTCGGCGATATCGCCAGATTCAAAGATCAGCTGGGTGGCAAGATCTATGGCATAGAGCCGGGCAGCGGCGCCAACACCACCATCAAAACCATGATCGAGACCAATCACTTCGGTCTCAAGGACTTCAAGCTGATCGAATCCGGCGAGGCCGGCATGCTTGCCGCCGTGCAGCGGGCGGTCAATCGCAAGGAGTTCGTGGTGTTCGTCGGCTGGACCCCGCACCCGATGAACATCAACATGAAGATCAACTACCTGACCGGCAGCGAAGATGTCTACGGTCCTGACGAAGGTGCGGCGACCGTCTCGACCGTGACCGCTCCGGATTATGCCCAGCGTTGTCCGAACGTGAACCGTCTGTTGGAAAACCTGACGTTCACCGCCGCCCAGGAAAGCCAGTTGATGGTGCCGATCATGGAGCGCAAGACCGCACAGGAAGTCGCCCGCCAATGGCTGCATGACCATCCCGAGGATCTTCAGCGCTGGCTGGCGGGTGTCAGCAGTTTCGATGGCAAGGACGGTGTGACGGCGGTACGGGCCAGCCTGAAACTCTGAGCCGTCGAGAACCTTATGCCTGACTATCCGATTTCTGCTCAGCTCTCGGCATTTGTCGAGAGGACCCTCAGCTTCAACAGCACCGACAGCAGCCTGAACGGGCTGCGTCAGGCTTACAGTCAAATGTGCCGTGCCTTTACTCCGGCTCGGCCGCAGGGGCTGGAAGTCGCTGATTTCATGCTGGGCGGTGTTGCCGTCCGATCCTACCTGCCGCCGGTTTCAGCGCCGGATTCGGGCTGGCCGTGCATCCTGTACCTGCACGGCGGTGGCTGGGTGGTAGGGGATCTGGATTCGCACGACTTCATTTGCGCCGAACTGGCAGCGGTGCTGGGCGCGCTGGTGATTGCCGTCGATTACCGGCTGGCGCCGGAGCATCCGTTCCCGGCGGCATTCGATGACTGCCTGAGCGTTTGGCGAGCGCTACATGCGGGGGCGAGCCCGTTTGCGCTGGACATTGAGCGGATGCTGGTGGCCGGTGACAGCGCTGGCGGCAATCTTGCCGCAGCGTTGTGTCTGGCGTTGCGCGACCGGGGCGAGCGCTTACCCTGCGCGCAAGTCTTGGTCTATCCGGGACTGGGCGGTGACGCCAGGCTCCCGTCGCGCAGTGAATGCGCCGATGCGCCGCTACTCAGCAGCAGTGACCTGGACTGCTATCACGCGTTGTACTTGCGCGGTACGCGGCAACCGTCGGCTTACGCCATGCCGTTACTCGCCGATGACTTCAGTGGTTTGCCACCGACGCTGATCGCCGTCGCGCAGTTCGATCCGCTGCGCGACGACGGTGTCCGTTATGCCCAGCGACTTGAGGCCGCAGGGGGCGAAGTCAGTCTGTATTCGGGCAAGGGGCTGGTTCACGGCTGTTTGCGGGGCCGCAGCCAGGTCGCGGAAGTGGATCTGCTCTATGAAAACCTGTTGGCGTATTTGCATCGGTTTCTTGTAAGCGAAGTCTGATTTTTCGCGGGCATGCTCATTGACGTAATTCGGGTTTATGATGCCGGACGGCAGAATCATAGAAGTCCCCCCAGGGATGACCTCGACCCCTTACGGAGCGCGCAATGCAGACTTTGTACCCGCAGATCAAACCCCACGCCCGGCACGATCTGGCCGTCGATGAAATACACACGCTGTACGTCGACGAAAGCGGTTCACCGGAAGGTTTGCCGGTGGTGTTCATTCACGGCGGCCCGGGGGCTGGTTGTGATGCACAGAGTCGGTGCTACTTCGATCCGAACCTGTACCGCATCGTGACGTTCGATCAGCGCGGTTGCGGTCGTTCCACCCCGCACGCCAGCCTGGAAAACAACACCACCTGGGATCTGGTTGCCGACCTTGAGCGTATTCGTCAGCACTTGGGCATCGACAAATGGGTGGTGTTCGGCGGCTCCTGGGGGTCGACCCTGGCCCTGGCCTACGCACAAACCCACCCGGAGCGTGTGCATGGTCTGATCCTGCGCGGGATCTTTCTCTGCCGCCCGCAAGAAATCGAATGGTTCTACCAGGCAGGCGCCAGCCGTCTGTTCCCGGACTACTGGCAGGACTACATTGCGCCCATCCCGCTGGACGAACGCGACGATCTGCTCAGCGCTTTCCACAAGCGCCTGACCGGTAACGACCAGATTGCCCAGATGCACGCGGCCAAGGCCTGGTCGACCTGGGAGGGCCGCACGGCTACGTTGCGTCCGAACCCGTTGGTGGTCGAACGCTTCTCCGAGCCGCAGCGTGCGTTGTCGATCGCCCGGATCGAATGCCACTACTTCACCAACAACGCGTTCCTTGAGCCGAACCAGCTGATTCGCGACATGGGCAAGATCGCCCATTTGCCCGGCGTTATCGTCCATGGCCGTTACGATGTGATCTGCCCGCTGGATAATGCCTGGGAACTGCATCAGGCCTGGCCGAACAGCGAACTGCAGGTGATCCGCGATGCCGGACACGCGGCGTCCGAACCGGGTATCACCGATGCATTGGTGCGTGCGGCCAGCCAGATGGCCCGGCGTTTGCTTGATCTGCCGCCTGAAGAAGCATGAAGGGCCTGTTACAGCGCGTGCGAGGCGCGCGCGTCGAAGTGGCGGGGGAGATTGTGGGCGCGGTAGACCAGGGTTTGCTGGTGCTGGTGGCGGTCGAGCCTGAAGACACTCGGGCCAGCGCCGACAAACTCCTGAATAAGCTGCTTAACTATCGGGTATTCAGTGACACCGAGGGCAAGATGAACCTGTCCTTGGCCGATGTAGGCGGTGGTTTGCTGTTGGTCTCGCAGTTCACCCTGGCCGCCGATACCAAAAATGGTCTGCGTCCGAGCTTTTCTACCGCTGCCCCGCCGGCACTGGGAGAAGAGCTTTTTGACTATTTATTGGCCAAGGCGCAGCAGGTGCATGGCAAAGTGGCATCAGGTAGATTTGGCGCGGACATGCAGGTGCACCTGGTCAATGATGGCCCGGTAACCTTCCTGTTACAGACCTGAAAGCGCCTGAAACATCTTTTCAGGCGTGTTTCGGTCGAAAACAGGGGTTTTTCGCGATAAATACTTTGTTACCCCTGATGCGTTGTAACGCGGCCTACTAGATAATCCCGCGCTACGGGGATCAGCGTTCGTTGGCCCATTTTTGACTTAGGTAGAGACTTGTTCGGAACCGTTTGGGGAATCATTTAGCCCCATCGGAGTCGGAACAATGCTCGCCAACCTGGCACATAGATAGCTAGCCGTTGGTTTTTTGATCTGTTTTCGGCGAGGGTTGCTCGTGATTGTTAGTCCCTGTAATGCACCAAAATTGTCTGCCAAACGGTTACGAAACGTACTGGTGAAGGGTTCTGCTCTGCTTTGCCTGCTCAGCGCCGGCCAGCTTTGGGCATTCAATCTGGATGATGTGTCGGCCAAGGCAAAAGCGATGGCCGGGCAGAAATACGAAGCCCCGCGCAGCAATCTGCCGAACGAATTCCGTGACATGAAATTCGCGGACTATCAGAAAATCCGCTTCCTGACCGAAAAAGCCGAATGGGCCGATCAGAAAACCCCGTTCAAGCTGTCGTTCTATCACCAGGGCATGCACTTCGACACGCCGGTGAAAATCAACGAAATCACCGCCAACAGCGTTGAAGAGATCAAGTACGACCCGAGTCGTTTCGATTTCGGCGACATGAAGTTCGATCCCAAGGCCACCGAACAGCTGGGTTATGCGGGCTTTCGTGTGCTGTACCCGATCAACAAGGCCGACAAGCAAGACGAAATCATGACCATGCTCGGCGCGAGCTACTTCCGCGTCGTCGGCAAAGGCCACACCTATGGCCTGTCCGCACGTGGCCTGGCGATCGACACGGCCCTGCCGTCGGGTGAAGAGTTCCCGCGTTTCACCGAGTTCTGGATTGCGCAGCCCAAGCCGACCGACAAGCACCTGGTGATCTACGCCCTGCTGGACTCGCCGCGTGCCACCGGTGCCTACCGCCTGACCCTGCGTCCGGGCAGCGACACCATTGTCGACGTCAAGGCGCAGATGTTCCTGCGCGACAAGGTCAGCAAACTGGGTATCGCGCCACTGACCAGCATGTTCCTGTTCGGCGCCAACCAGCCGTCGAAAGTGCTCAACTACCGTCGCGAACTGCACGATTCCAGCGGTCTGTCGATCCATGCCGGTAACGGCGAGTGGATCTGGCGCCCATTGAACAACCCGAAACACCTGGCCGTGAGCAACTTCCAGGTTGAGAACCCGCGTGGTTTCGGTCTGCTGCAACGGGGGCGTGGCTTCAGCCACTACGAAGACCTCGATGACCGCTACGACAAGCGCCCAAGTGCCTGGATCGAACCAGCAGGCGACTGGGGCAAAGGCACCGTCGACCTCGTAGAAATCCCGACTGCCGACGAAACCAACGACAACATCGTGGCTTTCTGGAGCCCGGAAAAACTGCCTGAGCCAGGTCAGCCGCTGGACTTCGCCTACCGCCTGCACTGGACCATCGACGAAGCTGCCCTGCATTCGGCGGACAGCGCCTGGGTTCAACAGACCCTGCGCTCCACCGGTGACGTGAAACAGTCCAACCTGATTCGTCAGCCGGATGGCAGCGTTGCCTACCTGGTGGACTTCACAGGGCCGTCCCTCAAAGCGCTGCCGGAAGACGCACCGGTTCGCAGCCAGGTCAGTGTTGGCGACAACGCCGAAGTGGTTGAGAACACCGTGCGCTACAACCCTGAAACCCAGGGCTGGCGCCTGACCTTGCGCATGAAGATCAAGGACCCGAGCAAATCCACCGAGATGCGCGCCGCGCTGGTCAAGGACATCGTCGTCCCTGAGCCGGCCAAGGCTTCGGTGCCGAACGCCAACTCCTCCGTTGCCAAGGCCGACAAGATCGCCGCCAGGCAGCAAGAGAAGCTCGACAAGAAAGACAAAGACGCCAAGCAGCCTGCCGCTGCCGAAGCAGCCCCTGCCACATCTCCTGCCCCGGATGCAGCCAAGACTGAACAAGTGCTGACCGAGACCTGGAGCTACCAGTTGCCAGCCGATGAGTAATTCCCAAGTACAGCCGCAGACTCTTAGCGAGTACCTGGCGCACCTGCCGATGACCGATGAGCAGCGCGCTGAGCTTGCGGGCTGCCAATCCTTCAGTGAACTGCATGAACGCCTGTCGTCGAAGGCGTTCGATGCACCGGGCGAGGCTGCCCAGGCCTCGGTCGGTCGCCGGCTGACCCTCAACTCCGCCGAGGAACTCGAAGAGGCCGAGATGCTGGCGCTCGACGCCAGTGGCCGGGTGTGCCTGAAGGCCACTCCACCGATTCGTCGGACCAAGGTCGTGCCCGAGCCGTGGCGTACCAATATCCTGGTGCGTGGCTGGCGTCGGCTGACCGGTCGCACCAATCCTCCGAAACCGCCCAAGGATGAGCGCGTGTTGCCGGCGGCTCGCTGGCGCACCGTCGGTTCGATCCGCCGTTATATTCTGCTGCTATTGATGCTGGGCCAGACCATCGTTGCCGGCTGGTACATGAAAGGCATCATGCCGTACCAGGGCTGGTCGTTTGTCGACCTCAACGAAGTCCTGCATCAACCGCTGCTCCAGACGGCCACGCAAGTGCTGCCGTATGCCTTGCAAACCAGCATTCTGATTCTGTTCGGGATTCTGTTCTGCTGGGTGTCGGCCGGTTTCTGGACCGCACTGATGGGCTTCCTCGAGTTGCTCACCGGGCACGACAAGTACCGCATTTCCGGCGCCAGTGCCGGTAACGAGCCGATCCCCAAGGACGCTCGCACCGCGCTGGTGATGCCGATCTGCAACGAAGACGTACCGCGGGTGTTCGCCGGTTTGCGCGCGACCTTCGAGTCGGTCGCCGCCACCGGTGACCTGGACCGTTTCGACTTCTTCGTGCTCAGTGACAGTAACGACACCGACATCTGCGTTGCCGAGCAGCAGGCCTGGCTGGACGTCTGCCGCGAAGCCAAGGGTTTCGGCAAGATCTTCTATCGCCGCCGTCGCCGTCGGGTAAAACGCAAAAGCGGTAACCTCGACGACTTCTGCCGTCGTTGGGGCGGTGACTACAAGTACATGGTCGTACTCGACGCCGACAGCGTGATGAGTGGCGAATGCCTGACCAGTCTGGTGCGCTTGATGGAAGCCACGCCGGACGCCGGGATCATTCAGACCGCGCCACGCGCTTCGGGCATGGACACGCTGTATGCACGCATGCAGCAATTCGCCACCCGGGTTTACGGTCCGCTGTTTACCGCCGGCCTGCACTTCTGGCAGTTGGGCGAATCCCACTACTGGGGCCACAACGCGATCATCCGCATGAAGCCGTTCATCGAGCACTGCGCCCTGGCGCCGTTGCCGGGTAAAGGCGCGTTTGCCGGTGCGATCCTTTCCCACGACTTCGTTGAAGCGGCGCTGATGCGCCGTGCCGGCTGGGGTGTGTGGATCGCTTACGATCTGCCGGGCAGTTACGAAGAGTTGCCGCCGAACCTGCTCGACGAACTCAAGCGTGACCGTCGTTGGTGCCACGGTAACCTGATGAACTTCCGGCTGTTCCTCGTCAAGGGCATGCACCCGGTACACCGTGCGGTGTTCCTGACGGGCGTGATGTCTTATTTGTCGGCGCCGCTGTGGTTCTTCTTCCTGGTGCTGTCGACGGCGCTGCTGGCGGTCAACACGCTGATGGAGCCGCAGTACTTCATGGAGCCGCGACAGTTGTATCCGCTGTGGCCGCAATGGCACCCGGACAAGGCTGTGGCGTTGTTCTCGACGACCATCGTGCTGCTGTTCCTGCCGAAGTTGCTGAGCATCATCCTGATCTGGGCCAAGGGCGCGAAAGAGTTCGGCGGCAAGTTCAAGGTGACCCTGTCGATGCTGCTGGAGATGCTGTTCTCCATGCTGCTGGCACCGGTGCGGATGATTTTCCACACCCGTTTCGTACTCGCCGCGTTCCTCGGCTGGGCGGCGACCTGGAACTCGCCACAACGTGACGACGACTCCACGCCGTGGAGCGAAGCAGTGCGCCGCCATGGTCCGCAGACCTTGCTGGGCTTCTTCTGGGCCTTGCTGGTGATCTGGCTGAACCCGAGTTTCCTCTGGTGGCTGGTACCGATCGTCGGTTCGTTGATGCTGTCGATCCCGGTGTCGGTGATCTCCAGCCGCGTGAAACTGGGCCTGAAGTCCCGTGACGAGAGCCTGTTCCTGATCCCTGAGGAATACGCGCCGCCACAGGCCTTGCTGGCGACCGATCAGTACACCCACGAAAACCGTTGGCACGCGCTGAACGACGGCTTCATCCGTGCGGTAGTCGATCCGCAGCAGAATGCCCTGGCGTGCGCGCTGGCGACTTCGCGTCACGGTCAGGCCGAGCCAATCGAATGGCTGCGTATCGAGCGGGTTCGTCATGCGCTGAAAGCCGGGCCTGCCGGGTTGAACAACCATGAGCGCCTGCAACTGCTGAGCGATCCGGTGGCACTGGGTCGCTTGCATGAGCAGGTCTGGAGCGAAGGCCACGCGCCGTGGCTGGACGCTTGGCGAGCATCGGTGAAAGCCGACCCTCACGCACCGTTGTTGCCGCTCAAGCCGGCAACACCCCAGGCGCTACCGGCCTGAGGAAAAAGCCCCGCTTCCTTCAGAAGCGGGGTGTCTTCGAAAAGATCGCAGCCTGCGGCAGCTCTTATGGAACAAAAAATAACTTATTGATT
>CAYNGZ010000253.1:0-8354 GCA_964396695.1 uncultured Pseudomonas sp. | reverse complement strand
CCCATGTTCCTTACGCGACAGCGCGGCCTCGAAGAGGGGGCGGCCCCTCCTACGCGCCTCGCACCACTCGTCCCCCGCCACGTCCTACAGTTGAAAAACGCTCCACCACCCCCATATGGGTTTGCATAAGGCATTTTCGCCCCGCTGCGTGGAGACTCTTCCCTTGACCACCATTGTTTCAGTTCGTCGCCACGGCAAAGTCGTCATGGGCGGCGACGGCCAGGTTTCTCTCGGCAATACCGTGATGAAAGGCAACGCGAAGAAAGTTCGCCGCCTGTACCACGGCCAGGTCATCGCCGGTTTTGCTGGCGCCACCGCTGACGCCTTTACCCTCTTCGAACGTTTCGAAGGCCAGCTCGAGAAGCATCAGGGTCACCTGGTTCGCGCCGCTGTCGAACTCGCCAAGGAATGGCGCACCGACCGCTCCCTCAGCCGCCTTGAAGCCATGCTTGCGGTCGCCAACAAGGACGCCTCCCTGATCATTACCGGTAACGGTGACGTGGTCGAGCCCGAAGAAGGCCTGATCGCCATGGGTTCCGGTGGCGCTTACGCACAGGCCGCCGCCAGCGCCCTGCTGAAGAAAACCGATCTGTCGGCCCGCGAAATCGTTGAAACCGCGCTCGGCATCGCCGGCGACATCTGTGTCTTCACCAACCACAACATCACCATTGAGGAGCAGGATCTCAGCGAATAAGCCTGTTTCGGCCATCACGCCACGGCATTCACTTTTGCTTGAGGACCACCCATTACCATGCCAATGACTCCCCGCGAAATCGTCCATGAACTCAGTCGCCATATTATCGGCCAGGACGATGCCAAGCGCGCCGTCGCCATCGCCTTGCGTAACCGCTGGCGCCGGATGCAGTTGCCTGAAGAGCTGCGCGTAGAAGTAACCCCCAAGAACATCCTGATGATCGGCCCGACCGGTGTCGGTAAAACCGAAATCGCCCGTCGCCTGGCCAAACTCGCCAACGCGCCGTTCATCAAGGTCGAAGCGACCAAGTTCACCGAAGTCGGTTATGTCGGCCGTGACGTCGAGTCGATCATTCGCGACCTCGCCGATGCCGCGATCAAGCTGCTGCGCGAACAGGAAATGGTCAAGGTTCGCCACCGCGCCGAAGATGCCGCCGAAGAGCGCATCCTTGATGCACTGCTGCCACCGGCACGCATGGGCTTCAGCAACGAAGACGCCGCACCGACCCAGGATTCCAACACCCGCCAGCTGTTCCGCAAGCGCCTGCGCGAAGGTCAGCTGGATGACAAGGAGATAGAAATCGAAGTCGCCGAAGTGTCCGGCGTCGATATCTCCGCGCCACCGGGCATGGAAGAAATGACCAACCAGTTGCAAAGCCTGTTCGCCAACATGGGCAAGGGCGCGCGCAAGAACCGCAAGCTCAAGGTCAAGGAAGCACTGAGACTGGTGCGCGACGAAGAAGCCAGTCGCCTGGTCAATGACGAAGAGCTCAAGGCCAAGGCGCTGGAAGCGGTCGAACAGCACGGCATTGTGTTCATCGACGAAATCGACAAGGTCGCCAAGCGCGGTAACTCCGGCGGCGTCGACGTGTCCCGCGAAGGCGTACAGCGCGACTTGCTGCCGCTGATCGAAGGCTGCACGGTCAACACCAAACTGGGCATGGTCAAAACCGACCACATCCTGTTCATCGCCTCCGGCGCATTCCACCTGAGCAAGCCGAGCGATCTGGTGCCCGAGCTGCAAGGCCGTCTGCCGATCCGCGTCGAACTCAAGGCCCTGAGCCCGGAAGACTTCGAGCGCATCCTCAGCGAACCGCACGCGTCGCTGACCGAGCAATACCGTGAGCTGCTGAAAACCGAAGGCGTGACCATCGAGTTCCAGCCGGACGGCATCAAGCGTCTGGCGGAGATCGCCTGGCAGGTCAACGAGAAGACCGAGAACATCGGTGCCCGTCGCCTGCACACCCTGCTCGAGCGCCTGCTCGAAGAGGTGTCGTTCAGCGCCAGCGATCTGGCCAGCACCCACAGCGAAGAGCCGATCCGCATCGATGCCCACTACGTCAACAGCCACCTCGGCGAATTGGCGCAGAACGAAGACCTGTCCCGTTATATCCTGTAAGCCATACTCTCTACCGTGAGAACGTAACCACCGTAGGAGCTGCCGCAGGCTGCGATCTTGGCGTTAACCAAAAAGATCGCAGCCTGCGGCAGCTCCTACAGAGCGTTCCACACAGACGGACTACAGGTCATGAGCCAGATTCCCACCGATATCAAACTGCACAAAGCCTCGAAAACCCTGGAGCTTAAATACGCGCCCGATGAGGTCTATCAGCTGAGTGCAGAATTTCTGCGCGTGCACTCTCCTTCCGCCGAGGTCCAGGGCCACGGCAAACCTGTCCTGCAATTTGGCAAGATCGGCGTCGGCCTGAACAAGGTCGAACCGGCCGGTCAGTACGCACTGAAATTGACCTTTGATGACGGCCATGACAGCGGCCTGTTCACCTGGGAATACCTGTACCAGTTGGCGCGACGTTATGACGCACTCTGGGACGACTACCTTGCCGAGCTCAAAGCCGCCGGAAAATCCCGCGATCCAAACGAGTCTGTCGTCAAGCTGATGCTCTAGCTCAAGGCTTGCGCTCTTTAGAGGGCATTTTCTAATTTCATCTGTTTGAATGCTGGGCGGCGGTGCCGAGGATCGGCCTGCTTGCGAAAAAAATTAAACTCGGGTAACCAATGGAGCTGGCAAGTTCCGTGCAGTGCTCTCTGAATCTGAAAGCAACCATGCGCAATTAACGGTCACCCGAGCAGTAGTAGCTGGCATTTGCTGTGTGACTACACGGCAGGGCTCAGTTACTCGCCTCAGGACAATGGAGCGTCGTAGATGAGTAACAAGAATAACGATGACCTGAAACGTCAAGCCTCGGAGAACACCCTTGGGCTTAACCCGGTCATCGGCTTGCGTCGAAAGGATCTGCTTACCTCTGCCCGCATGGTGCTGACCCAGGCCATTAAACAACCCATCCATAGCGTCAAGCATGTCGCGCACTTTGGCATTGAACTCAAAAACGTGATGCTCGGTAGATCCGAGCTGCAACCGGAAGGCGATGACCGTCGCTTCACCGATCCGGCGTGGAGTCAGAACCCGCTCTACAAACGTTATCTGCAAACCTACCTGGCGTGGCGCAAGGAACTCCACGACTGGATCGGTGAGAGCCGCCTGTCCGAACAGGACATCAACCGCGCGCACTTCGTCATCAACCTGATGACCGAGGCCATGGCCCCGACCAACACGGCGGCCAACCCGGCTGCCGTCAAACGCTTCTTCGAAACCGGCGGCAAAAGCCTGCTCGATGGCCTCTCCCACCTGGCCAAGGATCTGGTGCACAACGGCGGCATGCCGAGCCAGGTCAACATGGGCGCCTTCGAAGTCGGCAAGAGCCTGGGCACCACCGAAGGCGCGGTGGTTTTTCGCAACGATGTACTGGAGCTGATCCAGTACCGGCCCATCACTGAACAAGTGCACGAACGCCCACTGCTGGTAGTGCCGCCACAGATCAACAAGTTCTACGTTTTCGACCTGAGCCCGGACAAAAGCCTGGCGCGCTTCTGCCTGCGCAACAACGTGCAGACCTTTATCGTCAGCTGGCGCAACCCGACCAAGGCCCAACGCGAATGGGGCCTGTCGACCTACATCGAAGCGCTCAAGGAAGCGGTCGACGTGGTTACCGCAATCACCGGCAGCAAAGACGTGAACATGCTCGGCGCCTGCTCCGGCGGCATCACCTGCACCGCACTGCTGGGCCACTACGCGGCGCTCGGCGAGAAGAAGGTCAACGCCCTGACCCTGCTGGTCAGCGTGCTCGACACCACTCTGGATTCCCAGGTCGCGCTGTTCGTCGACGAGCAAACCCTGGAAGCCGCCAAGCGCCACTCCTATCAGGCCGGCGTCCTCGAAGGCCGCGACATGGCCAAGGTCTTCGCCTGGATGCGTCCCAACGACCTGATCTGGAACTACTGGGTCAACAACTACCTGCTGGGCAACGAGCCGCCGGTTTTCGACATTCTGTTCTGGAACAACGACACCACCCGCTTGCCTGCAGCGTTCCACGGCGACCTGATCGAAATGTTCAAGAACAACCCACTGGTCCGCCCCGATGCACTGGAAGTGTGCGGCACGCCGATCGACCTCAAGCAGGTCACGGCCGACATCTACTCCCTGGCGGGCACCAACGACCACATCACCCCCTGGAAGTCCTGCTACAAGTCGGCGCAGCTGTTTGGCGGCAAGGTCGAATTCGTGCTGTCCAGCAGCGGTCATATCCAGAGCATTCTGAACCCGCCGGGCAACCCGAAATCCCGATACATGACCAGCACCGACATGCCAGCCCGCGCCGAGGACTGGCAAGAGAACTCAACCAAGCACACTGACTCCTGGTGGCTGCACTGGCAGGCCTGGCAGGCCGAGCGTTCGGGCAAGCTGAAAAAGGCCCCGACCGCACTCGGCAACAAGACCTATGCGGCAGGTGAAGCATCACCGGGGACTTATGTGCATGAACGTTAACTGACCACAAACCTGTAGGAGCCGAGCTTGCTCGCGATGGCGACCTCAAGGACGCCATCGCCGGCAAGCCGTGCTCCTACAGGGGTAACGATCCACCCACAGGGCCTGAAGCATGCCGCAACCGTTCATATTTCGTACCGTCGACCTGGATGGCCAGACCATCCGCACTGCGGTACGCCCCGGCAAGCCTCACTTGACGCCCCTGCTGATTTTCAACGGCATCGGCGCCAACCTGGAGCTGGTATTTCCGTTCGTCCAGGCACTGGACCCGGACCTGGAAGTGATCGCCTTCGACGTACCCGGTGTCGGTGGATCGTCGACGCCGAACCACCCTTATCGCTTTCCCGGGCTGGCCAAACTGACCGCACGGATGCTCGATTATCTCGACTACGGTCAAGTCAACGTGGTCGGTGTTTCCTGGGGCGGGGCACTCGCCCAACAGTTCGCCTACGACTATCCAGAGCGCTGCAAGAAACTGGTTCTGGCCGCGACGGCGGCGGGCATGGTCATGGTGCCAGGCAAACCGAAAGTGCTGTGGATGATGGCGAGCCCCAGGCGTTACATCCAGCCATCCCACGTGATTCGCATTGCGCCACTGATCTACGGCGGCTCATTCCGCCGCGATCCGAACCTGGCGGCAGAGCACGCGAGCAAAGTCCGTTCGGCGGGCAAGATCGGCTACTACTGGCAGCTGTTTGCGGGCCTGGGCTGGACCAGTATTCATTGGCTGCACAACATTCATCAGCCGACTCTGGTGCTGGCCGGCGATGATGATCCGCTTATTCCGCTGATCAATATGCGCCTGCTCGCCTGGCGTATTCCCAATGCCCAGCTACACATAATCGACGACGGTCATTTATTCCTGATCACCCGGGCCGAGGCCGTCGCACCGATCATCATGAAATTTCTCCAGGAAGAACGCCAACGGGCGGTGATGCATCCGCACCCGGCGTCGTTCGGCGGCACATAACGTACTGCGTATGTCGACAGGCGTGTCGAAAGCCGCAAGGGAAGTCCGGAGCGACTATGGTGTCTATTCGAGATTGATGTACTTGTTGATGGCTTGACGAAGGAGTGTTGACTCATGCGAGACAAAAAAGCGCCGGGCGCCGTTCCCCCACCCGCCGCGTTCATCAATGCTCAGAGTGCGATCACCGGTCTGCGCGGCCAGGATCTGCTCTCGACTCTGCGCAGCGTCGCCGCCCACAGCTTGCGCCACCCGGTGCTCAGCGCCAGACACGCACTGGCATTGGGCGGGCAACTGGGCCGGGTATTACTGGGCGAGACCCTGCACCAGCCCAATGCTTCGGACAACCGCTTCGCCGACCCGAGCTGGGCGCTCAATCCGTTTTACCGACGCGGCCTTCAGGCCTATCTGAGCTGGCAGAAACAAATAAAACACTGGATCGATGACAGTGGCATGTCCGCCGATGACCGTGCTCGCGCGCACTTTGCCTTTTCCCTGATCAACGACGCCGTCTCGCCATCCAATACGTTGCTCAACCCGCTGGCGATCAAGGAGCTGTTCAACTCCGGCGGCCAGAGTCTGGTGCGTGGCCTCAGCCACCTGCTCGACGACCTGATGCACAACAATGGCCTGCCCAGCCAGGTCACCAAGCACGCTTTCGAGGTCGGGAAAACGGTCGCCACCACCACTGGCGCAGTGGTGTTTCGCAATGAACTGCTGGAGCTGTTGCAGTACAAGCCGATGAGCGAAAAGCAGTACGCCAGGCCGCTGCTCGTGGTGCCGCCGCAAATCAACAAGTACTACATTTTCGACTTGAGCCCGCACAACAGCTTCGTCCAGTTCGCGCTGAAAAATGGCCTGCAAGTGTTCATGATCAGCTGGCGCAACCCGGATGTGCGCCATCGTGAATGGGGCCTGTCGAGTTACGTCGAAGCGGCGGAAGAAGCGCTGAATGTCTGCCGCGCGATCACCGGCAGTCGCGAGGTCAATCTGATGGGCGCGTGTGCCGGAGGCCTGACCATCGCGGCCTTGCAAGGCCATCTGCAAGCCAAGCGGCAACTGCGCCGGGTCGCCAGCGCCACCTACCTGGTGAGCCTGCTCGACAGTGAACTGGAAAGCCCGGCGACCCTGTTCGCCGACGAGCAAACCCTGGAAGCGGCCAAGCGTCGCTCCTACCAGAAAGGCGTGCTCGAAGGCCGCGACATGGCCAAGGTGTTTGCCTGGATGCGCCCCAATGACCTGATCTGGAACTACTGGGTCAACAACTACCTGCTGGGTAAAGAACCGCCCGCTTTCGACATTCTCTACTGGAACAACGACAACACTCGCCTGCCGGCGGCCTTTCACGGCGACCTGCTGGACTTCTTCAAACACAACCCGCTGACCCATCCTGGCGGACTGGAGGTCTGCGGCACGCCGATCGACCTCCAGAAAGTCAATGTCGACAGCTTCAGCGTCGCCGGGATCAACGACCACATCACCCCCTGGGACGCGGTGTACCGCTCGACCCTGCTGCTGGGAGGCGAGCGGCGCTTTGTGCTGTCCAACAGCGGTCACGTGCAGAGCATTCTCAACCCGCCGAACAACCCCAAGGCCAACTACGTCGAGAACCCGAAACTGAGCAGCGACCCTCGGGCCTGGTACTACGATGCCAAACACGTCGACGGCAGTTGGTGGACTCAATGGCTGGGCTGGATTCAAGAGCGTTCCGGCACTCAGCACGAGACCCTGATGGCCCTCGGCAACCAGAACTATCCACCGATGGAGGCGGCGCCAGGCACCTACGTGCGTGTACGCTGAACTCACCCCGTGCCGCGGCCGGCAGTGTCGGCCGTGGCCTGACGACTCACTAAGAAGACTGGATGAAAACCCGCGACCGGATTCTTGAATGTGCCCTGCTGTTGTTCAACCAGAAGGGCGAACCGAATGTTTCCACCATGGAAGTCGCCAATGAATTGGGGATCAGCCCCGGCAACCTCTACTACCACTTTCACGGTAAGGAGCCGCTGATTCTCGGGCTGTTCGAGCGCTTTCAGACCGAACTGACGCCGTTGCTCGACCCGCCGTCGGATGTGCAACTGGCACCGGAAGATTACTGGCTGTTCCTGCACCTTATCGTCGAACGCCTGGCGCACTACCGCTTCCTGTTCCAGGACCTGTCGAACCTGGCCGGACGCTTGCCGAAACTGGCCAAGGGCATCCGCAATTTGCTCAACGCCCTCAAGCGCACACTGGCCTCGTTACTGGCGCAGTTGAAAGCTCGGGGACATCTGGTCAGCGATACCCAGGCACTGGGGCAACTGGTGGAGCAGATCACCATGACCTTGCTCTTTTCCCTGGACTATCAGCGGATTCTCGATCGAGAAGGCGAAGTGCGAGTGGTGGTCTACCAGATCATGATGCTGGTGGCGCCGCACCTGCTCCCACCGGCAAAGCTCGCGACCGAGCAATTGGCGTTGCAGTATCTGGAAGAGCACGACTGATCCAGTTGCCCCCCCTCTCCCCTATGGGGAGAGGGCTGGGGTGAGGGGTGGCTCTCTAATACGCCAAACAAAAACGCCCGACCTTCGCAGGCCGGGCGTTTTTGCGTGTCCCGGGTTGATCAGGACTGACTGGTTGGCGCCGAAGGTGCTGGCGCTACAGTCGGGGTCACAGCAGGGGTTGGTGCCGAGGCAGAGTTCGCCGGGCTGACCGGTGCTGCCGGTTTGGCGGCGGCCACTGCCGGTTTCGGGGCAGCAGGTTTTTTGGCTACCGGTTTCTTCGCAGCAGCCGGTTTGGCTGCTGGCTTTGCCCGTGCAGGGTTGGCGGCCGTGGGTTTTCGCGCGGGTTTCGCTGTGGCTTTTGCCCTGG
>CAYNGZ010000252.1:0-8383 GCA_964396695.1 uncultured Pseudomonas sp. | reverse complement strand
GACAAGTCGGGGCATTTGCTTTAAACCGCGGCAGACTGCGTTTTCACACAGCCTGATCAGGCCGGGCTCTCTATGGATGGGGCCAAATCCTTTTGGCTGATCCCATTGTGCTTGGCAGGTGTGACGAAGGTGTGACAGGGGCGAAAAGAACAGCTCGACGCAAGGTGGGGCTGTTCACGTACAAGTAAATTCAATCACTTAATCGTGCTTGTATTTATTCTTGTACTTATGTTTGTGTTTGCCGTTATAACTCTTGCCGCCAGAGCGGTGATGGCGATTTTTCGAGGGTGACGGGACGTTACAGGGCTCCGTACAGGCGCTGGCTGATGTACATTCTGTGCATTTGGCGCACGAGAATTCTTGTGCAGCATGTCTACAGCAGGATGCTGAAATGGTCGCCGACAGTGATGATCTGAAAGACGCTAAAGACTCGGGCTGGTTTGTGTTCCTTGTGTCTTCAATTCTCGTTTTAGCCATAGTCATGGGGATTGGGATCGTCAGGCTGAACGCGGAGCTCGATCGGTCTAGAGAAGGCAGGGTTGCTGTGCTCGACGGGTGCCTCGCTCGGTCTGTTATTGTTTCAAGCGACTTCACAGTCAACGTCCATGTTCGTTGCAAAAACAGGGCAGACGAGATCGCAGACGATATCGATGGAGAAAGCGGTCTTGTGGCTGACGACCCGGAAAACCTGACCTCACCGGAGTAGCATGGCGTATGAGGTGTGCGTTACTCGAATATCAATGACGAGAGGGATGCAACAATGACTGAGCGCCACTTGATCCACTCGGAAACACTTTCGAACGGATGCAAGATCGAGGTCAGGGCCAAGATACTGAGGGACGGATCGCTGCAGATGTTCATTGGTGTTTACCGGCCAGATGGCACGGTTATCCTTGAGGATAATGACCCCAAACCGCATCTGCTGGACATGGAAGATGCTCTGGACTGGGGGATCGACATCGCCAGACGTACCGGTAACGACCCAAAAACGCTGTAGGGTTTTTTACGATCATTGGATTCATTTTTTTGCTGGCCGCCTCATCGCTGATGAATCATTGATCTGCTTGATGGTCGTATCTAGGGTTGAACGCTTTCCGGGTTGAATTCGAGGGGAGCGACAAACCATCTCCGTAGCTCTGACCTTTGCTTTTAGGGTGTTCAAATGAAGCGCACAGCGATAATGATCCTGGCCATTTCAAGTTCTCTGCTGCTGGGAGGTTGCTGGCCTTACTGGGAGGATGGAGGAGGGTACGGTCGAGATCATTACCGAGGCCGTGATCATGGTCGTGAATATGGCCGTGACTATGATCATCGCGATGATCGAGGGTATGACCGAGGGTACGAGCGTCGTGAGAATGATCAGGAGTATGGTCGTAACCACGACCGCGATCATGGCGACAGAGACGACTGATGCTTGCAATCCTGTCTTTCAGAGCGGGTGAGTTACCGCTCTGATCACTCTGCAAGTCAACAGTTTGTAGTGCCGTGTACGGGCTGGTCAGTGGCAAACCGGGAAAGGCGGGCGAGTGCGTCGTAGCCGATAAACTCGATGACATTCTGTGCCGTAGTGTGTAAACAAGACGAAAGATGGCCAATAGCTGTCACTCCAGGCATCCGTGCTGTTTGAAGGCGTTTATACTGCGTAAGCCTTTGATGAATGTGCCTGGGAACTCACTTGAAACGCGACCTTCGACTTGCCACTTTGCTGATTTCCCTGGTGTGTGTCTCCGTGGTGCTGCTGACTGCCTGGCAGATTTGGACAGACCGACAGAACGCCGTGAGTGACATCGAAACCGACACATTGAATCTGACCAAGGCACTCAACACTTACACCGAGGGCACCTTCAAGCAAATTGAAGTGCTACTGCTGGGGCTGACAGACAGAATCGAGAAAGACGGGACCGGCCCGCAGCAGCTCGAACGCCTGAAAGTGCTGGTCGCCCAGGAGATGGATGCGCTGACGCAATTGAATAGCGTGGCGCTGTATGACGCCCAGGGGGACTGGATATTCTTGAGCAACAAGCCTGGTTCACCCGGCCACAATAACGCTGATCGAGCGTTCTTCAAACATCACCGTGACAATCCGGAGCGCGGCATTTTCATCGGTCCGGCGATTCTCAGTCGTTCCACCGGCGCCTGGGTGATTTCGGTCAGTCGGCGTATCGATCATGCGGACGGAAGTTTTGCCGGGGTGATAACTGCCACCTTAAGTCTCGAACACTTCCTCAAGTTGTATCGAACCATTCAAGTGGGGCAGTTCGGCGCGATCAGCCTGACCTCATCCACAGGGCGTCTGCTGGTGAGGTACCCCTTCCAGGAGCAGGACATTGGTCGTGATCTGTCTCGTGCGCCGATATTTTCCGAGTACCTGAGCAAGATGTCGTCAGGCACCGTGGATTTTGCTTCAAAAGTCGATGGCATACACCGACTCTACGCGTTCACGAGAAGCGACCAATATCCTCTCGTAACGACGGTAGCGGTAGGCCAGGACGAGGCCATGCAATCGTGGTGGAACCAGGCAAAGCGATCCACCGCCGTAGTGATCGTGTTGCTGGGCCTCCTGGTCGCGCTGGGGCGCAGATTGATTGCCGATATCAGTCATCGTATTCGGGCAGAGACAGAACTGCGAACGACCCAGACCACGCTGATCGAGCTTAACCAGACACTGGAAATTCTCGCCAGCGAGGACAAGCTGACCGGTCTTGCCAACCGCCGGCATTTCGATCAGTTTCTGGACATCGAATTCAAACGCGCCAAGCGACTGCGCAGCCCTCTGTCGCTGATCTTGCTCGATGTGGATTTTTTCAAGCGTTACAACGACCACTATGGGCATCTCGCCGGAGACGAATGCCTGCGGATAATCAGCCAATTGATCAAACAGTGCGTGCGCCGTCCAGGTGACATGACTGCCCGCTATGGCGGTGAAGAGATCGCTGTCGTGATGCCCAATACGGATGAATCGGGAGCCCGCTCGGTTGCGCAGGCGATTCTCTCGGGTATTGCTCACGAGCGCCTTGTACACGCCTCGAGCCCGTTCGGTGTCGTGACCGTCAGCCAGGGACTGGCGACTTATACTTCCTACGATAACGAGCACGATGAAAAGGCACTGATCGACCCGGCAGACCGCGCGCTGTATTGGGCAAAGTCGCAGGGCAGAAATCGCCTGAGTGTCGCCGCCGGAGCGCAAGGTGAATGCGTGTAATGCGGGCGCAGCAACCGCAGTCGCTAGAGCGTAGACTTGAAAAAAGTGTGGTTATTTAAGGACTTAGGTGAATTTTTGTGTGAAATTAACATGTAAATATCTTGTTACATGTCGGTGGGTGAGCTACGATAGCGCCAGTGTTCACCTACCACGGTTTACGCGTTTTTAAGGCCCAAGCGTCCATCAGCTGCTTGGGCTTTTTTTTTTGCCTGAAATTTGTCACCGACAGGAACCGGCTTTTGAACATTGACCGTTTCGAAACCTCTAATAGGTATTGACCGCAGGGCCTACGTGAGGTGTGCGATGAAGATCGATCCGCAAGCACCGGGTGCCAGACAACCCGTTGAGCCAATTCATTCGGATGAAGCGCAACAGGACCGCGACGAATTTGAATCAAATGATCCGAAAAAGTGGAGGGATGATCAGAATTCAGTCGATAACGAGCTTGAAAAACTGCACGACAAAGCCAGACCCCTTACCTCGCGGTAAACAGCATGGGGCCGCGGATGTTAAAAAATGCATCTCACCGACGGGTGAGATGCATTTTTCGTATCAGGCAATCAGATCTACTTTGCCG
Source organism: uncultured Pseudomonas sp. (assembly GCA_964396695.1). Taxonomy (GTDB): domain Bacteria; phylum Pseudomonadota; class Gammaproteobacteria; order Pseudomonadales; family Pseudomonadaceae; genus Aquipseudomonas. The sequence continues at coordinate 4,604 of CAYNGZ010000252.1, read as the reverse complement.
CTGGCCAGGCGATAGATACCGCCGACGACTTTTAGCGTGCCCTTGCTCAGCGCTTCAGTCAGTACAGGTGAGGCTTTCTTGAGGTTGTTGACCGAATCCTTGACGTTTTGCACGGTCGCGTTCTCGAGAAGATCTCCTGGATCCTTGAGTACCTGCTCGATAGCGGGCTTGAGTGCGTCCGTCAGTTTCTGGAGTTGGCCAGGGAAAACCGCATGGTCCTTCACTGCCTTGATGCCGGCAGCGAGGGCACCGCAGCTTTCATGTCCCAGCACCAGAATCAGGGGGGCGCCGAGCACCAGGACCGAATATTCCAGGCTTGCCAAACCTTCCTCCGTGACGAAGTTGCCCGCGACACGCACTGCGAAAAGGTCGCCGCGGGCCGTATCAAACGCGTACTCGGGGGCGATGCGCGAGTCAGCACAACTCAATACGGCTACGAACGGGTTCTGGCCGGAGACCAGGGCTTCACGTTCGGCTTTGAAGTCATGTGTCTTGGAGGTGCCGTTAATGTATCGCTCATTGCCCTTGATCAGTCGTTGAAGGGCCATGTCCGGGCTGATCGCGTTTTGTGGTTTCGGAGGAGGCGTCTTTTTCTCGGCAGCCTGGACGATGCTGTCAGGCAGCGCACCGGCAAGTAGCAGGGCGCCGGCGCTTAGTCCAGCAAGCCGGAGAAAACGACGACGGCCATCTGCGTCTGGTGCAGGGCTTGAATCACAGGATTCACACATGGTTTGTGTACTCAGGATTTGGGAGGAATGACTCGTTATCGAGGGCTGATACTTCCATGAATCTTCAGCACGTCTTCGTTGGAGTCTAGATGGTTTACCGAGGGCTTGTTGCGGGTGTCGCGGCATTACAAATTGAGAAGCGGATAGCACTTTGCGCTTAATTCGTTCGTGTTCGCCGGGGTCAGCTAACCTGTAAAGATCAGGCAACACTCCCATACACAATCCCCCACGGACGGAATGCCATGTTTCCTCTTCTTGATCTTTGCCAGATTGTGGAATCCGGTTTCCGTCCACTCTCGTGCACCTGTACGGTCAGTCCCGACGGATCGCTGAGGATCGAAATTATCGAGCCAGAGTCCGGGCGCGTTGAACTACTGATGACCGGCGTATCGACGGCAGAGCTGACCAGTGTCCGGGATATCGCCAACTTTATCGGTGAACTTCGCACTGAGTTGAAAGCCGGGCGTAGGGCATTCGCCGGCTGATACAGAGTTAAACAAATCAAGGGTTTGCTGGCGAAAGCTAATGCAAACCTTTGTTGGTTTCTGGACGGTCACATGCCTGATTGACAGAGGAGCCCGGAAGCAGATATCCGGGAGTTGCATCACGTTCACAAGAGGGTTATCAAAGTCCTGTGCAGTGATATCGATTTTCAGAGCGTCGCATCGAGTGATGCCGTGACGCGGAGGGAATAGTCATGTTACTCAACAAACCCGAACACGAACTGCGCAGTGATCTCCAGAACCTTGCGTCTGATTTACGATGGTCGGCGGTGGAGCTCAAAGGCATCGCCGAGCGACTGAACCAGACTGGTAACGAGGTCGACGCTCAGTTACTGCTCAAGACGTGCCAGGTGCTGGAGACCGCCGAAGAACGCCTCTCAATCTACGCAGAGGAAGTCAAGGCTCATCGAATAAGCCTCAAATGAGCACGGCGCATCTTTGTAGATGTTTCGGAACGATGAAATTTTCCAGGCGTCTCACATCAGGTCGCCTCAATACAGTCAGGAGATGTGCTCAGTTGAAGGAAAGGTTATCCAGTCTTGCCGTTGTCACGCTAATGGCGCTCGGTGGTGTCGTGTTGCTGTTCGTCATCAAATATTGCATCGAGTACTTCGTAGGGTCTATTGCTGAGTCGTGGATCGACCTCGTACTCGTTCTCACGGGCTATTTGCTGTTTTTTCTTCTTGAACCCATTCGGAAGTGGTGGAACAAAAAATCGAGTAAAGGTGCCAGAAGGCGAAAAAACAGCAACGTACTGTGAGGCGGGGATCAGGTGAGGGGCTCAACCGGTTGATAGGCAGGTTTGGCGGTGGATTTCTGGAGTCGCGGGATTTCCGTAATGCTGACAACCCTTTCACGAACTCTTCACCCTGACTTGCCTAGATTGACCTTACTCCTTTGAGATATCCCCTTTGAGCCCGCCCGCATGCGGGCTTTTTTTCGGCCTGAACAAAGCACGTTCGTCGATAGGCCTCATCGTCTGCACGGCTCGGTGCCAGAAAGGTGATCACCCTGAAGGCAAGCCATGCATCACTGGCGTCGATGCCCGTCGAAGTGGCAGCATTGATTGATGAAGCAGCGACTGCCGTGACGAAGTAGCGGCTGCCAAAAATACTGAACCCCGCCATCGTGCGGGGTTTTTTATGGCCATGAAAAGATCCGGTAAAGCTGCGCGCCTTTAAACCCGCGTAAAGACCCCCTCTTTCAACGAGGGGAAACCACCTGCGAACGACTATAACTATCGCTGGTGTCAGCGTGACGCTGACGCCGCTCGGCTCCCAGGCGTTGGCTGCCTTGATGGAGAACAGCGTGACCGTCCCGTCCGAGCAATGGCTCGGCAACAACGGCAAGGCCCGCATGCGTAATGATTCATTGTCCAAGGTCTGCGGCAGCAAGGTATTTGCCCGCGACATCCGCGACATCCGCGACATCCGCGCCGTCACCGCTGAAGACCTGGACAAGGACGGCATCGTTTTTCCTGAAGACCACGCACCCGATCCACTGCTGCCGACCGGCAAGGTGTCGATGTTCATCGGTCATCCGGTGGCGATTCTGATCTGGAACGACTTCGAGCGTTTCCGCCAGGCCAAGAACCTGCTCAAGTTCAACGACAAAGCGATCCGCTACGGCGCCGAGGCTCCGTTTTACACGCGAGATCCCTATGGCAGTTTCCGTTATGTGCGGGTCGGCGGCGCAACCTCGGCGGATGAAGACGAGTTCGCCAGCCTCAAGGACTCGATCCTGTTCCCGATGATTCGCGAACGGCGTCCGGTGTGGAACGCCCAGCCGAATCTGCATGGCAACCTGACCGAGCGCGGTCTGTTTTATGCCGAGCGCATGCAACCGATGCCGGGTTTTGCTGATAAATTGAGCCATCAACAAACCACCGACCTGATCAACTACTTGCGTCAGGCCTGGGGTGGGCAACTGGCGGATCTGCTGATCAGCCAGATCGAGCAACTGAAGGCAGACGCTCCTGCAGAGCAGAAGGCGCACTAATATGCAGCATCTTGACCTGCAAGTGGTTCGGCGAGCATTGGCCTGGTCCAGCGCCGGTCAGCGTGTGTGGCTCTGCAGCGTGCTCGGCACCTACGGTTCGGCGCCCCGTGCGCCGGGTTCGATGCTGGCGGTCAACGACGGCGGGCAATGGATTGGCTCGTTGTCGGGTGGCTGCGTCGAGGATGACTTTCTGGCGCGCATGGCCGAAGGGGCGTTTCTCGACGCCGTTTCGGTGGTGCGTTACGGCGAAGGCGATGGCCCGCGCTCCCAGGTAAAACTGCCCTGCGGCGGGTTGCTCGATGTGCTGGTGGAAAAGCTTGAACCCGAGTGCGAGGTGCAAGCCCATCTGCGCGAGCTGGAGTCCGCATTGCTCGGCCAGCGTCGTTTGATTCGCGAAGTGAATCTGGCCAACGGCGCACGCAGCCTGCTGGTTGACCGCGAACATGGACCGCGTATCGAGCGAGAAATCGATCGGGTGCGTCTGCGGGTCGGTGCGGCCCAGCGCTTGTTACTCGCCGGTTATTCCAGCGTGGCGCAGGCGTGTGCCGAGTTCGCGGTGAGTCTGGGTTTCGAGGTGATTCTGTGCGATCCGCGTGATGAGGCCCTCGACGGCGTGGTTCTTGAGAACGTGGAGATTCGTCGCGAGTTGCCGTCGATGTTCATTGCCGACGGTGGCTGTCACAGCGATACAGCGGTGGTGGCGCTGACACACGACCCGCGGATCGACGACCTGGCGATGATGGAAGCGGTGCGCACCGAGGCGTTTTACATTGGTGTGATGGGCTCGATGCAAACCTCGCAGAAACGCTTTGAGCGTTTGCGCCGTATCGGTGGTTTGGGGGACGCGGAGCTGGCCCGTATTCACGCGCCCATCGGGCTTAATCTGGGCAGCAAGACGCCGGCGGAAATCGCCTTGGGGGTGCTTGCCGATATTCTACGTATTTGGAGGGGGTTTTCCCGGGGTCCGCCTTCTCGGTCTGGGTCCTAGCCGGGAACCTGGTCGGCGACGCGCTCCGGGACTTCCTCGACCCGCGCGTGCGGGCGACCTGAGCGATGGCCTCACTCGAGGGGGAGGTCGATGTCCTGCTCGCCCTGGTGCGCCTTCGCTACGGGTCTCGGCTGACCGCCGCCGAGCTGGACGGCGTCCGCCAGGGGATCGAGGGCATCGTGAGGATGGCCGGCGCCCTCCGGGCGGTCCGGCTGAAGAACGCCGACGAGCCGTATCCCCCGTTCGTCCCGTTCGGCCCAGAGCCCGAGGACGGATGAATCCCGACCCCATGTTCGTCCCGGTCCGCCAGCTCGCCGAGTGGGGGCGCCCCCGGCGCGTCTCGCCGGTGGGGCCCCCCGACACCGTCCTCGCACGGCTCGAGCGCCC
>CAYNGZ010000251.1:0-8460 GCA_964396695.1 uncultured Pseudomonas sp. | reverse complement strand
CCTGCCTGACGGCAGGCCGTTACCGGCCCGCACACAAAATATCTGACAGTCCCGCGCTGACAGGCAAAGTGCTGGATTTGTAGATGGATGATCAATCCCACGCTCCCGCGTGGGAACGATCTATTTCCAGCCAAACTTCAAAAACTCTTTGGCCAACAACCTGACAAGACTCCGATCCTTTCTGTCTGCCCGCCCGTCATTGTTCACGTCCGAACTCAAGATCAATTCCAGAGTCCCGTCGTTATCAAGATCACGTGCAACGGCCTTGTAGGCAGTTATCGCCTCTTCGCGAAAGTACATCCACACCGCCTCAGGCGTACCGTCACCCGTGAAGTTGTCAGCGAAGATGTCCAGGTAGCGCTCAGCCTCATCCGTCTTGTGCCAGCCAAGCTTCAAATAAGCCTGGGCGAACTTGCGAAGAGGCAGAGGATCAGCCCCTGCGTCTCGGATTGTCTCCTCCCGATACACCACGGCACCCGCGTAAAATTGAAAATGAACGGTGTCTACCACTCCCTTTTCAGTACTGTCCCAAGCGATCACTTTCACATAACGCATCCATGCGCTTCCTTCTCAAAAGACCAACCTAACTCCTTGCATCAAGGCGATCCATGCCTCGCTTCGCTATCGACTGTGAGACACCTCAACGCACATTGAGCGCCACCGCGCCGGTGCTGCACAGAAGCCTGTAGGCCTTTGCCTTCAATACCTCCAGATCCATCACCGGCACCCACATCTCCTTCGCCTGCTCATCCCACTGGCGCATCCGCAGGCTGATCGCACACAACGGATCGCGTTCAAACGCCTGCGCCTCTTCAGCTGTCATCACGCCACCCTGATACTCCAGCGTGCGCCGACTGGCCTCGCTCAAGCGTTCGTAGTAGCCCGGTTCGTTGAACGTCAGGTAACGCTTGGCCTGAACGTGGTATTCCACCAACCGCGCCATGCGTTCGCCAAAGCCCGACCGGCGCAAGTAATCGGCGCCGAGTCGTTCATGGCTGACCACGCCAAAGCCGCCCATGTTTTCGGCGTTCTCGGCGCAGAGATGCCCGATGTCATGGAAGAACGCAGCCAGCACCACTTCATCGTCGAAACCTTCAGCCATGGCCTGTTCGGCGGCCTGGGACATGTGCTCGATCTGCGACACCGGCTCACCAATGTAGTCGCTGTCACCGAAGCGCTCGTACCAGCCGAACACGTCGGCGATCACCTGTTCGTTGCGGCCCATCAGCGTTCTCCCAGCAAGGTCCTGACGTTACGTTCAGCCATCGCCGGCCCGACACTCATGCCGACACCCGTGTGCATCAACGCTGCATGCACGCCGGGGGCGGCCTGCAAGAACGAAAACGGTGCGGGTCCACGCGCCCCATAAACACCCTGCCAGCGCTCGATCACGTGCACCTTGCAGCCGAGGGTCTGCTCGGCCAGTTCGATCAACCAGTTATCGACCTGTTCCGCGTTGAATGGTGAAGGGTCGCTGCCGTAGTCGTGGGAGTCGCCAATGATCAGTTCGCCGTGCGGCGTCGGGCTGATCAGCAGGTGAATACCGTGTTCATGCAGATGCGGCGTTTCACGCAGAATATGCGCCTGCACTGGCGCAGCTTCCGGCAAATCGGCGAAGGCGCCGTAATGCACGCCGCTCAAACCGGTGAGCAACGCGTGTTGCAGATTGAGGTTGAGCTGCGGCCGGGCGCGGAGCATTTGCAGACGGCAGATCTGCGGCTTGAGCGCGGCAATCGGCTCGGCCAGCAGGGTCAGATAATCGTGGCCCGAACAGACGATGATCTGCTCGCCGGTGAAACTGCCGGCGGTGCTGTGCACCCGGCCAGGTTCGATGTCGCGCACCAGGGTGGAGAAATGAAACTCCACGCCGAGGTCGCGGCGCAGGTAGTCGATCAACGCGGGTATCGCTTCGCGGGAATACAGTTGCTGGTCGTCCAGGCCATGCAACGCCGCACGATGATGAGCAAACTGGCCGCCGTACAGATCGCCCAATGCGGCGCCGCGCAACAGCTCGACGCGGTAACCGTGTTCGATCGCGCGGCCGGCACAGAAGGCTTCCAGCAGTTGCTCTTCAGCTTCGGTGCGAGCGAACCAATACGAGCCGTTGCGCTTGAGCTGCAAGCCGGCAAGTTGCGCCCATTGGCCCCAGATTTCGCGGCTAGCCTTCGCCAGTTCAAGCATTTGCCCCGGTGGCTGGCCGGTGACCAGTGCCTGACCAAAGTTGCGCACCGAGGCACCCAACGGTGTGCTGCTGCGTTCGAAAACGGTGACTTTCAAGCCGCGCCTGGCGGCGACATAGGCGTGGGACAGACCGAGGATGCCGGCGCCTACGATCAGCATGTCGTTGTGTTGAGTCATTGGGTTTTGTCCTGAATTCACGACCGCTATCGCTGGCAAGCCAGCTCCTACAGGGTTAGTGGTGTTCACAAAACTTGTAGGAGCTGGCTTGCCAGCGATGAGGCCCTGTCAGCCAATAAAGATCTTACTTGGCAGCCACTTTCTCGGACTTGCCGTCATAGCGTTTGCGCCATTCGCTGAGGATTTCGTCGCGGTTTTTCGAGGCCCAGGCGAAGTCGTTCTTGATCAGGCGTTGTTCGTAGTCGGCCGGCAATTCGGTCTGCGGCTTGGCAATGCCCGGCTGGGCGAGAACCGCGAAGTTTTCCTTGTACAGTTCCATGGCTGCGGGACTGGCGGAGAAGTCGGCGAGTTTCTTCGCGGCGTCTTCATGGGGCGTGCCCTTGATCACCGCGGTGGCTTCAATTTCCCAACCCAGGCCTTCTTTCGGCAGGACGATGTCCAGCGGCGCGCCCTGACGCTTCAACTGCACCGCCGGGTATTCGAAGGAGATACCGATCGGGAATTCACCGGCAGCCGCGAGCTTGCACGGCTTGGAGCCAGAGTGAACGTACTGGCCGATGTTCTGGTGCAACGCGTCCATGTACTGCCAGCCCTGCTTCTCGCCGAAGGTTTGCAGCCAGGCGCTGACGTCGAGGAAACCGGTGCCGGACGACGCCGGATTCGGCATGACAATCTTGCCTTTGTATTCAGGCTTGGTCAGGTCCTGCCAGCTCACCGGTTTGGTCAGGCCCTGTTTCTCGGCTTCGACAGTGTTGAAGCAAATGGTCGCTGCCCACACATCCATGCCGACCCACGCTGGCGGGTTGGCGGCGTCACGGTAGTTGCCGCCGATCTTGCCCAGGTCTTTCGGCGCGTAGCGTTGCAGCATGCCTTGCTGATCGAGAATCGCCAGGCGAGACGCGGCCAGGCCCCAGACGACGTCAGCCTGCGGGCGGGCTTTTTCGGCCAGCAGTTTGGCGGTGATGATCCCGGTGGAATCGCGCACCCACTTGATCTCGACATCCGGGTTGGCCTTTTCGAAAGCCTCTTTGTAGGACTTCAGTTGTTCGGCTTCCAGGGCGGTGTAGACCGTCAACTCGGTTTTTGCCGCGAAGGCGTTCAGGCTGAAAGCGGTGAGGACAGCAGCGGCCAGGGCCATTGGCTTGAACATGTCTTTTTCCTTTTGTTTACCGGCAGTTGAGTTCAGGTTTGCGGGATTGGAAATCAGTGATCGGGCGCGGTTTGCCGCCAGGCCTGGGAGCGCCGCAGCAAACCGCGCGAAGCCCAGGCCAGGAGCAGGGAAACGCCCGCCGAGGTGAACAGAATCAGGGTCGACATGGCCGCCGCGCCACCGACGTTGCCGGCATCGTCCATGTTCAGCACCGCCACCGCCGCGAGGATGGTGTCGGGGCTGTAGAGGAAGATCGCCGCGGAAACGGTGGTCATCGCCGAGACGAACAGGTAGCGCACGATGTCCAGCAGCGCCGGCAGGCAGATCGGCACAGTGACGCGCAGGTAGTGGCGGTACAGCGGCGCCTTGAGCGACAGGGCGGCAGCTTCGAACTCGGCGTCGAGCTGACGCAGCGCGGTGGTGGCGGTCATTTGCGCGGTGGTCAGATAGTGCGCAATGGTGCAGACCACCAGCAGGGTCATGGTCCCGTAGAACACATGCAGCGGGTTGCCGCTCAGGTTGAAGAAAAACACGTAGCCCAACCCCAGCACCAGACCCGGCACCGCCATCGGCACAAAGCTGAGCATCCGCAGTGCCAGGTTCAAGCCGCGCTGGCCGCGGGTTTTCTCCATCAAATAGGCGCCGGTGAAAATCAAACCGCTGCCGATCAGTGCCGTGCACAAGGCCATCTTCACGCTGTTGCCGTAAGCCAGCCAGCCGCCACCGGCGGTGTCGCCGAACTGGTAATGATTGAGCGACAGCGACAGGTTGTATGGCCAGAATTTCACCAGTGACGAGTACACCGCCATGCCGAACACCAGCAGCAGCGCGGCGCAGATCAGCAGCACGATGGCCAGGTAGCAACCATCCCGCAACCGCGACGGCGCCGGTTGAAAGACTTGCGCCCGACCGCTCATGGCGTCGCCGTGACGACGGCGTAACCAGGCGTCGACGCCGAAGCTGAACAGTGCCGGCAGCAGCAGAACCATGCCGATCAGCGCACCGCGACCGAATTGCTGCTGGCCGACCACGGCCTTGTAGGCTTCCAGCGCCAACACTTGGTAGTCGCCACCGACCACCACCGGCACACCGAAATCGGTGATGGTCAGGGTGAACACCAGGCAGAACGCGGCGAACACCGCTTGCCGGGTCGCCGGCCAGGTGATGCTGCGAAAGGCTTTGGCGGGACTGGCGCCCATGCTCGACGCGGCATCGAACAAGCGCGCATCGGCCAAGGACAACGCCGACAGCAGGATCATCAAGGCGTGGGGAAAGGTATAAATCACTTCGCCAAGGACAATGCCCCAGAAGCCGTAGATGTTCTCAGGCAGCAGCCCGCGCAACAGGCCTTGATTACCGAACAGGTACACCAGTGCAATACCCGGCAACATCGACGGCGCCATCAACGGCAGCAGCGACATGCCGCGCCAGATCGCCTTGCCGGGAATGAGCGTGCGTTGCAGCGCGTAGGCAAACAGGTAGGCCAGCGGTACGACGATGGCCGCCACGCTGAGGGAGACTTTCAGGCTGTTGCCCAGCAACCAGTGGAAGTTGTCGCTGGTCAGCAGTTCGCGGGCGGCCACCAATCCTCCGCCCTGCCCGGCGTCGCTGCTGAAGCCGCGCCAGAAGATCGCCAGCAGCGGCATCAACACCGCAACGCTGAGCAGGCACAGCAGCAAGACCTTGCCACCCACCACGAACACCCGGTCACCGATTTCGGCCCGGGAAGTCTGCCGAACCTGCTTGTGCGGTATCGGCAGGGTGATCGGCGTGCTCATCAGGCAAACACCTGCAAACTGCGCGGCGGCAAGGCGACCATGATGTCCTGCGCGCCGAGGCGTGGCATGGCTTCAGGCGCCAGTTCGGCGAGCAGCGCATGGCCCGGCAACTGGTTGAGTTCGAAACTCATCCGGCAGCGATTGCCGAGAAAGGTGATCTCGCGGACCTTGGCCGGGAACAGGTTTTCTTCATGCACCGGCGGGTTGACGCTGATCGCTTCCGGGCGGCAGAACAGTCGGCCCGAGGCGGCTTTGCCGCTGTTGTCGGCCAGGCGCACATTCATCCCGCCGACCTGCGCGTGGCTGTCGCCGTTACGCTGGAACGGCAGCCAGTTGCCCTGCCCGACGAACTCGGCAACGAACGGCGTGGCCGGTCGGTTGTAGATTTCCTGCGGCGTGGCGTATTGCTCGACCTTGCCGTTGTTCATCACGGCAATGCGGTCGGCCATCAACATGGCCTCGTCCTGGTTGTGGGTGACCATCAAGGTGGTGATGCCGAGGTTGCGCTGCAATTGACGTAACTCGCTGCACAGGTGCTCGCGAACCCGGGCGTCGAGGGCCGACATCGGTTCGTCCAGCAGCAACAGCGACGGTGCCGGCGCCAAGGCCCGGGCCAGCGCCACGCGCTGTTGCTGGCCGCCGGACAATTGGCCGGGGTACTTCTTTTCGCTGCCGACCAGACCGACCAGCTCGAGCATCTGCGCCACGCGCTGGCGCACTGCCTCGCGGCCACTACCGGCCAGGCCGTAGGCAATGTTGGCTTCGACGGTGAGATTGGGGAACAACGCGTAGGACTGGAACAGAATGCCGTAGTCCCGGGCTTGCGGTGCCAGCAAGGAAACGTCCCGACTACCAAGGAACAACTCGCCACGATCCTGACGTTCGAGACCGGCGATGCACCGTAGCAAGGTGGTTTTGCCGCAACCGGAAGGCCCGAGCAGGCACACCAGTTCGCCCGCGGCGACCTCCAGCGAAACGTTATCCAGCGCGGTGAAGGCGCCAAAGCGTTTCTCGATACCACGCACCTTCATCGGCGCGCCGGGGAAAACCTGGGCAATGGCGTTCGGGGAATTCATGGACGGGCCTCATCGAGCAGATGAAGGCCATCCTAGGTGTGTAATGCGTCCGTCATGTGGCAGCGAGGCAAAAACGGCCGATAGTGATATTCGGGGATTTTGGTTCAACACCGATCGTTCCCACGCGTGGGAACGATCATTACGCCGGGGCCATTTCCTGCGCCAAGCCGAGAAACGCCGCCGGCAGGCGGGCGCCTTTGCGCTCTTTGAGGCAGTACAGGTATTCGGGAATCTGCGGGGCGTTTTCGAGGGTCAACACCCGCAGTTGCGGATCATGGGGGACTTCCTGGCGAGCGATGATGCTGATGCCGATGTTGCGCAGCACCGCTTCACGGATCGACTCACGGCTGCCGATCTCCAGCAACGGGCCGAAACTCACTCCGGCGCTCGCCAGCAACGCTTCAGTCAGACGACGGGTGGTCGAGCCGCTTTCACGCATCAACAGGGTGTGTCCGACCAAGGCGCTCAGCGGCACATGATCATGCACCGCCAGCGGATGGTTGCGGTGCACCGCCAGCACCAGCGGATCGCTGCCCAGCACGCGGCGGATCAACCGCGTGTCGTCGAGCAATTGCGATGACGCGGCAATGTCGACCCGGTATTCCTCAAGGGCTTCGAGCACCTGCTGCGAGTTACCGATCTCTACCGAAACGTCCACCTGTGGCAGACGCTCACGAAAGGTTTTCACAAGATCGAGAATGTAATACGGCGCAGTGGCGGCGATGCGCAACGAGCCCTGGACCTGGCCGCTGTTGCGCAGGAAAAACTCGATGTCGGCTTCCTGCTGCAACAGCGTCTTGACCATCGGCAGCAACCGCGCGCCCTCCTCGCTGACCGTCAGCCGACGACCGCCGCGATAGAACAGTTCTACCGAGTACTGGCTTTCCAGATGACGAATCTGGGTGGTCACCGTGGGTTGGCTCAGGCCGAGCTTTTTCGCCGCGAGGGTAATGCTGCCCAAACGCGCGACCATGTAAAAAGCCTTCAGCTCGGCACTCAGCACTTAGGGGGCGCTCTCAATTATTTGCGCAACAGGCGCAGGCCGTTGAACACCACCAACAGGGCCACGCCCATGTCGGCAAACACCGCCATCCACATGGTGGCGAGACCCACGAAGGTTACCCCAAGAAAGACCGCCTTGATGACCAACGCCAGGGCGATATTTTGCGTGAGGATATTCGAGGTCTGCCGCGACAACCGGATGAACACCGGAATTTTGCGCAGATCGTCGTCCATCAGGGCGACATCGGCGGTCTCAATCGCCGTGTCGGTGCCGGCGGCGGCCATGGCAAAGCCGATCTGCGCACGGGCCAGCGCCGGCGCATCGTTGATACCGTCACCGACCATGCCGACCCGATGCCCTTGGGTGTACAGGGTTTCAATGGCCTTGAGCTTGTCCGTCGGCATCAGGTCGCCACGGGCCTGATCGATGCCCACCTGGGTGGCAATGGCCTGGGCGGTGTGCGGGTTGTCGCCGGTCAGCATCAAGGTCTTGATGCCCAGCTCATGCAACTGCCGGATCGCTTCGCGGCTGGAGGCCTTGACCGTGTCGGCCACGGCAAACAACGCCAACGGGCCAGAGGTATCGAGCAGCAGCACCACAGTCTTGCCCTGTTCTTCGAGGGCAAACAGTTTCTCTTCCAGCGCTGGCGAGCACAGGCCCAGCTCTTCCACCAAACGGTGGTTACCCAGGTGATAAACCTGACCATTGATCTCGCCGCGAACACCACGGCCGGCCAGCGCTTCGAAGTTACCCACAGCGAGCAGCGTCAGCTGTTTATCCACAGCCGCGTTGGCGACGGCCAGCGATACCGGGTGATCGGAACGCCCGGCGAGGCTGGCGGCCAGAATCTGCGCGGTGTTTTCGACCGTGGGGTCCAGGGACAGATAATCGGTCTGCACCGGTTTGCCATGGGTGATCGTGCCGGTCTTGTCCAAGGCCAGGTAATCCAGCTTGTGACCGCCTTCCAGGTATACGCCGCCCTTGATCAGGATGCCTTTGCGCGCCGCTGCCGCCAGACCGCTGACGATGGTCACCGGGGTGGAAATCACCAGTGCACAGGGGCACGCGACCACCAGCAGCACCAGTGCGCGGTAA
>CAYNGZ010000250.1:0-8511 GCA_964396695.1 uncultured Pseudomonas sp. | reverse complement strand
CGAGCACCTCGGCAGGGTCTACAGCCAGGCTGTCGACGGTGGCCTCCAGCACGCCCGCCGCCAGACCGCGCCAGCCGGCGTGAGCGGCGGCAACACGTGTGCCGGAGCGATCACAGAACAATGCCGGCAAACAGTCGGCCGTCATTGCCGCACAGGCAACGCCCGGCGTGGCCGTCCAGCTGGCATCAGCTGTCGCCACTGCAGTCGGGTCAGCATGGGCTACGGCAACACCGTGCACCTGTTGCAACCAGGCTGGTCGAATCGAGAAATGATCGGTGAGGCGACGGCGGTTCTCGACAACCGCTTCAGGGTTGTCGTCGACGTGATCGCCCAGGTTGAGGCTGTCGAACGGCGCCCGACTGACGCCGCCCGCTCGGGTGGTGACGCAGGCTTTCACCCTGGCCGGTGCGGGCCAGTCAGGAATCAGCCAGTCGATCATCCGATGAACGCCTCACGGTCCTGCTTGAGCAGCGACAGCAACCAGACGAAATCGTCCGGCAGTGGCGACTCCCAGCTCATGCGCTTACCGGTGGTCGGATGATCCAGCTCCAGGAAACGCGCATGCAGCGCCTGACGCGGGAAATGTTTCAGGGACTCGCCCATGGTCACACTGGCTGCCGGCGGAATACGGAAACGACCGCCGTAGGCAGGGTCTCCGACCAACGGGAAATTGATGTGGGCCATGTGCACGCGGATCTGGTGCGTACGGCCGGTTTCCAGCTTGACCCGCACGTGAGTGTGGGAGCGGAAACGTTCGAGCACGCGGTAATGACTGACCGCCTGCTTGCCACCTTCCATCACCGCCATGCGCTGGCGTTGCTGGCCGTGACGACCGATCGGCGCGTTGATCTTGCCGCCGGCGGTGACCACACCGATCACGATGCATTCGTAGATCCGGCTGACGCTGCGGCTCTGCAACTGTGCGACCAGCTGCGTTTGCGCCTGAATGGTCTTGGCCACCACCATCAGACCGGTGGTGTCCTTGTCCAGTCGGTGCACGATACCGGCACGTGGCACATTGATGATGCCCGGCACATGGTGCAGCAAGGCGTTGAGCAAGGTGCCGTCGGCGTGACCGGCGGCGGGATGCACCACCAGGCCCGCAGGCTTGTTGATCACCAGGATGTCGTCATCTTCATAGACGATGTCCAGGGCGATGTCCTGAGCGACCCATTCTCCTTGAGCTTCCTGCTCGGCAGTCAGCTCAAGGATGGCGCCACCGTGGACGATGTCTCGCGGGCGGATAACCGCTCCATCCACAGTCAGGCGGCCGTCTTTGATCCAGGCGGAAAGGCGCGAGCGCGAGTGCTCGGCGAATAGTTGTGCGGCGACTTGATCGAGGCGTTGGCCGCCCAATTCGGACGGCACCTCTGCGCGAAGTTCAATTTTCTCGGACATGCTCAGACTAGGCGTCGGCACAGCCTTTGGTTTCGGCTGCGCGCTTGTGGTTAAATACGGCGTCTTTTGCCCCGAGGCTTTTCATCGGGGCACTCATCATAACAGGACGGCCCCGCCCAAGACAGCGGCCGTCATAGGGACGCAAGCCGCCATGCAAGTGAAACACCTGCTGCTGATCGCCATCCTCGCATTGACCGCTGCTTGCTCATCGAAGGAAGTCGTCGACGAAAACCTGAGCGAGGTCGAGCTGTACCAGCAGGCTCAGCACGATCTGAACAACAACAGCTACACCAGCGCCACCGCCAAGCTGAAGGCTCTGGAATCGCGTTATCCGTTCGGTCGCTACGCCGATCAGGCTCAACTCGAGCTGATTTATGCGAACTACAAGAACTCCGAACCTGAGGCAGCCAAATCTGCCGCCGAGCGTTTTATCCGCCTGCACCCGCAGCACCCGAACGTCGATTACGCGTACTACCTCAAGGGCCTGACCTCCTTCGACCAGGACGTCGGTCTGCTGGCGCGCTTCCTGCCACTGGACATGACCAAGCGTGACCCGGGCGCCGCACGCGACTCCTACAACGAGTTCGCCCAGCTCACCAGCCGTTATCCGAACAGCCGCTACGCGCCTGACGCCAAGCAACGCATGATTTATCTGCGTAACCTGCTCGCGTCCTACGAAATCCACGTGGCCAACTACTACCTGACCCGCCAGGCCTATGTCGCGGCCGCCAACCGTGGTCGTTATGTGGTGGAAAACTTCCAGGAAACCCCTTCGGTCGGTGACGGCCTGGCGGTGATGGTCGAGTCCTACCAGCGCCTGCACCTGGACGAACTGGCCAGCAGCAGCCTCGAAACCCTGAAACTGAACTACCCGAACCACCCGACCCTGGTCGATGGCCAGTTCGTGCCGCGGGTAGCCGAAGCCGACAACCGTTCGTGGCTGAGCAAGGCCACCCTGGGCCTGATCGAGTCCCGTCCACCGCTGCCGCCGGGCGAAACCCGCGCCAACCAGGAGGTGATGAAGCAGTTCCAGGATGCCAAGGACGCGATCCCTGCCGAGCTCAAGCCTAAAGAAGGCGATGCCGCTGAAGAACCGCAGCACGAGGCCGAAAGCACCCACAGCGACCGTTCGTGGTTCAGCCGCCTGACCTTCGGTCTGTTCGACTGACACCACAGGTTGTGCAAAAAGGGAGACTTTCGGGTCTCCCTTTTTTTTTCCTCGTTTTATTGCGCTGTGCGTGTCCGGAGTCCTTGGCTAAACTGCCGGATTATCCATCGCAAAGCGGCTCATCATGCTTCGTTTACTATTCTGGATTGCCCTGATTGCTGCTGCAGTTTGGTTCTGGCGCAAGTTCAAGCGTCCGGCCGACACCGCCCGCACACCCGACGAACACGATGCCCCGCCCATGGTTCGCTGTGCCCATTGCGGTGTTCACCTGCCACGCGACCGCGCGCTGAGCCTTCAACAACAGTGGTATTGCAGCCAGGCTCACCTTGAACAAGGTCCGGGCTCGAGTGATCGCTGAGACCTCAAGTCCCGGCGGCAAACAGGCTCAGCGACTGCTGCGCCTCTATCATCTCTACCGTTTAAGCATCGGCTTGCTTCTGGTGCTGTTGGTCTCCAGCAACCTGGACAACCAGTTGCTGGAATTCGCCAACGGCGACCTGCTGCGCACTGGCAGCTGGGGGTATTTGATTCTGAATATCCTGCTGCTGGTGTTTCTGCAGAACCCCAGACACCCCGTGCACATCTTCAGCCTCGCGCTGACCGATATCCTTCTGCTATCCCTGTTGTTCTATGCCGCCGGTGGCGCCCCCAGCGCCATCGGCAATCTGCTGATTGTGTCGGTGGCGATCAGCAATACCCTGCTACGCGGGCGCACCGGCCTGCTGGTCGCGGCAGTCGCCGCTATCGGCATCATTTCCCTGAGCGTTTACCTGAGCGACAGCCACCCGACCGGCGCCAATCACTACTTGCAAGCCAGTACCCTCGGCGCTCTGTGCTTTGCCGCGGCGTTGCTGGTGCAGGGTTTGAGCCGACGAGTGGAAGTCAGCGAGAGCCTGGCCGAGCAGCGCGCCAGCGAAGTGGTCAGCCTGGAAGCGCTCAATGCGCTGATCCTGCAACGCATGCGCACCGGCATCCTGGTGCTCGACCGCGAGCGCCGGGTTCAACTGGCCAATCACAGCGCCTTGAGCCTGCTCGGCCAGACACACCTTGACGGTCAGCTCATCGACGATCACTCGACAGCCCTGGTCGAACGCCTGCAACTCTGGCTCAACAATCCGACCTTGCGTCCGCAAAGCCTGAAAGTCGCCCGTACAGGCCTTGAGCTGCAACCAAGCTTCATTGCCCTGGGCCTGAACGAACAACGTCAGACCCTGGTATTTCTCGAAGACCTCGCTCAGGTTGCGCAACAGGCCCAGCAACTCAAGCTCGCCGCACTGGGACGGCTGACCGCCGGGATTGCCCATGAAATCCGCAACCCACTGGGCGCCATCAGCCATGCGGCGCAGCTGCTGCACGAGTCTGAAGCGCTGATAAGCGCGGATCGGCGCCTGACGCAGATTATTCAAGACCACTCGCAGCGCATGAACCGAGTGATAGAAAACGTCCTGCAACTTTCCCGCCGCCAGCCAACCGTACCGCAACGGCTCGAGCTGCAACCGTGGCTGGAACAGTTCGTGCGCACCGTGCGCGAAGGCGCGACAGCTCGCCAGCACCTTCATCTGCACGTGGGCACAGGCCCTTTCACCACGGTGATGGACCCTGACCAACTGACTCAAGTGCTCGACAACCTGCTGCGCAATGCCTGGCGTCACAGCGCCCTTGCGCACGAGCAGGCCGAGGCCTGGCTTACGCTGTATGTCGACCCCGACAGCCAACTGCCCGTCCTCGATGTGCTGGACAACGGCCCTGGCGTCTCACCGGAACAGCAAGCGCATCTGTTCGAACCGTTCTTCACCACCAGTAGCCAGGGCACCGGCCTGGGCCTTTATCTGTCCCGTGAGCTGTGCGAAAGCAACCAGGCCCGCCTAGACTTCAAACCACGCCAAGGCGGCGGCTGCTTTCGCATCACCTTTGCTCACGGACGGAAACAAAGTTGAAGACAAGCCCACGGCAAAAAGTCCTGATCGTCGATGACGAACCGGACATTCGCGAACTCCTGGAAATCACCCTCGGCCGAATGACGCTCGACACGCTGAGTGCACGTTCTGTCGGCGAAGCCAGGGCTTTACTGACCCGGGAACGGTTCGACCTGTGCCTGACCGACATGCGCCTGCCCGACGGCACCGGACTGGAACTGGTGCAGCACATGCAACTGACCCACCCACAGGTACCCGTGGCGATGATCACCGCTTATGGCAACCTCGACACCGCCATCAACGCGCTGAAAGCCGGGGCCTTCGACTTCCTGACCAAACCCGTGGACCTGACCCGGCTGCGGGAGCTGGTGGTCAGCGCCCTGCGTTTACCCGTCGGCGGCGCCAGCAGCGCCATCGAGCACCGTCTGCTTGGCGACTCATTGCCGATGCGTAACCTGCGCAAACAGATCGACAAACTGGCACGCAGCCAGGCGCCGGTGTACATCAGCGGCGAATCCGGCACCGGCAAGGAACTGGTCGCCCGTCTGATTCATGAACAAGGCCCGCGCAGTAGCCAGCCGTTCGTACCTGTCAACTGTGGAGCGATTCCGTCCGAACTGATGGAAAGCGAGTTTTTCGGTCACCGCAAAGGCAGTTTCAGTGGTGCCATCGAAGACAAACCCGGGCTGTTCCAGGCGGCTAACGGCGGCACCCTGTTTCTCGATGAAGTGGCCGACCTGCCGTTGGCCATGCAGGTCAAACTGCTGCGAGCGATTCAGGAGAAGGCTGTCCGCAGCATTGGCGGACAGCAGGAAGCCATCATCGATGTGCGAATACTCTGTGCCACCCACAAGGATCTGGACGCTGAAGTGGCCGCCGGGCGCTTTCGCCAGGATTTGTACTATCGGCTGAACGTGATCGAACTGCGTGTCCCGCCGTTGCGCGAGCGCCGTGACGACATCGAGCTGCTGGCCAGTCATGTGCTCAAGCGTCTCGCGGCAGTCAGCGGCTTGCCGGCCGTCCATCTCCAGCCGCAAGCCCTCGATGCGCTGAAGTGTTACCGCTTTCCGGGCAACGTTCGCGAGCTGGAAAACATGCTCGAACGCGCGTACACCCTCTGTGAAAACAAGCAGATAGAAGCCAGCGATCTGCGCCTGACTGACGGCAATTGCAGCGCCGAAACCGGTTTGCCGGACCTGACGAAAATCGACAACCTCGAGCAGTATCTGGAGAACGTCGAACGCAAACTGATTCTCAAGGCCCTCGAAGAAACCCGCTGGAACCGCACAGCGGCGGCCCAGAGGTTGAAGCTGTCGTTTCGATCGATGCGTTACCGGCTGAAGAAATTAGGCCTGGATTGAGGCCTTAAAAGATCGCAGCCTGCGGCAGCTCCTACGCTGGGCTCCTTGTAGGAGCTGCCGCAGGCTGCGATCTTTTGATGTTCAAATCCGCCCTGTCGGCGCATAAGGCGCCGGGTCGATAACCGGCTCACGGCCGAGCATCACGTCGGCGAACAGCTGGCAGGAGGCCGGTGCCAACACCAGACCATTGCGGTAATGCCCGCAATTGAGCCACAACCCAGCAAAACCGGGCACCGCGCCAATATACGGAATCCCCTCCGGCGAACCCGGGCGCAACCCCGCCCAATGCCCAACCACCTCGGCCTCGGCCAACGCCGGAATCAGCTCGACCGCCGAGGCTTTGAGGCTTTCCAGCGCGGACTCGGTCGGCGTCTTGTCGAACCCTTCGTGCTCCAGCGTGCTGCCGATCAGGATGTGCCCGTCGCGGCGTGGAATGGCGTAACGGCCCTTGGCCAAAATCATGCTCGAGAGGAAGTCCGAGGCGCACTTGTAGAGGACCATCTGACCTTTGACCGGCTCGACCGGCAACGCCAGGCCCAGGGTCTTGAGCAAATCACCGCTCCAGGCGCCGGCCGTCAGCACCACCTGATCGCCATGGATCGGACCTTTTGACGTCTCGACACCCACCACCGCGTCGCCTTCACGAATGAACGCGCTGACCTCGCACTGCTCGTGAATCGTCACGTTGGGCAGCGCCAGCAAGGCCGCCTTGAGGGATTTCACCAGTCGCGGGTTACGAACGTTGGCCACATCGGCCATGTAGATTGCCCGCGAAAAACCTGGCCCCAATACTGGCACCGCATCGTGAGCAGCCGAGATATCCACAGGGCTCAGCGGGCGATTTTCCCGCTTGGCCCAGGCCAGCGCCTCGGCCTCGTCATCCAGATCCAGCCAATACAGGCCCGTGGTGTGCACCTCGGGATCGACGCCAGTGGTGGCGAACAGACGCTCGGCCAGCTGTGGATAAAAGTCCTGGGACCAGTGAGCCAATGCGGTGACCGCCGGGCTGTAGCGCCACGGGTACAGCGGCGAAACGATGCCGCCGCCGGCCCAGGAGGACTCCTGACCCACGTTCGAGCGATCCAGCAGGATCACGCTCTGCACCTCCGACGCCAGATTAAACGCGGTCAGCAGGCCAATCACCCCGCCGCCGACAATCACCACTTGCTGTTGCTTGGTCATCATCTGATCCAACAATAAAAGAGACAGTGGGCACACATTGCGCCCGAGGAAAGGTACTCAGCGACCCCAGCAATCTTTGGTGGTCAGCCCGGCCGTCGCATTGTTCATGCCTCTGACGCCGGTGTTGGTAAGGGTGAAATCCCCGCATTTGTCATTGGCCATGGTTGACCCGGCCTTGCGCACGGCGGTCAGTAGAAAGGTCTGATCGGTCAGCGTCGGCGTGAGTGTGTAGTAGTCGTTGCCGGTGCTCAGCCCTGTCGCGTTGGTGTACACGTTGTTCTTCGAGTAGAACCGTTCAAGGTTTTGCGCCTGCTCGGACAGCAGCCCGGCAATTTCGGTGCGATGGCTTCTCTTCACGTACTCGGTAAGGAGCGGAGCGGAAACGGTCACCACAATCCCGATGATCGCAATCACGATCATGATTTCGATCAGGGTAAAACCTTGGTTGGATCTGCGCATTGCCTCAACTCTCACTTACTGTATTTGTCGCCACATGATTCGACGGCTGCCGCCGCCGGATTTTTCAACCAGGGTAGTGATACCGCCACTGGAGTCGTTCACGATTTTTCGGGCCGCACTGTTGACGATCGCGTTCAGCGTCGGGATACCGCCCGTAAAAACCGCTCCGCTGGAGATCGTATCGTTCGTGTCGACCAGGCCATCGCCATTGGTGTCGAGCACCGCGTAGTTGAGCATCTTACCGCTGAACGCATCGAGTTCGACCAGTTTGCCCGTGCCAAAACTTGAACAGGGGTCCGTGGTGTCGATGCTGGCCGTGGTAAACACAATCCGCCCGAGCACCAGAGCCGCCTGGTTGATCACCCGCTCGCCGGCCAGGACATTGTTATACACCAGCGGCAAGTACCAGCCGTTCTGTGCCGGATAGGTCACGGGGTTCTGCGAAGTGGTGATGAATTGCCCCCCGGCAGTCCCCGTGAATACTCCGGTCACAGACTGCGCCTGCAAGCTCGACACGGTGATCTGCCCCGAGCCGCCATCGGCATCCCAGACCCCATAGAACGCTTGCAGGTCCTTGCTGAGCTTGTCCGCCGTCTCGTTGAATTTACCGGTGCCGAAAAACACCTCCTTGCCATTGATCGGATGGTCCGCCAGCAACGGTTGCGCAGTAATCGGCTGCGTCGCACCGCCCGGCGCAGTAAATAGCGGCTTGCCGGAAAAGGCCACGCCCCAACTGCTCGGGTTTGAATTGCTCAAGTCGAACTTCCACAACCGGCCTTTCAAGTCGCCACCATAGGCCGCTTGCACAATGCTTTGCGAATCGACCTTGAGCTTGACCGATGACAGGCCATTCGTGGTCTCGGTGCTGTCGATCACGATTTTCCTGATCAGCGAACCGTCGCGAATATCCACCACGTACAACGCGGCAACGCCCGAGTTGCTGCCGTAACCGTTGGAGATGAACGCCGCCCAACGACCATCGGCCAAGCGTGCCACTTCCGGACGGGCATAGGCATAACCCAGATCA
>CAYNGZ010000249.1:6205-8594 GCA_964396695.1 uncultured Pseudomonas sp. | reverse complement strand
AACTTATTGATTTATATATTATTTTTAAGGGCTGGCTTGCCAGCCCTGGCCCATCTTCCTTACGCGACAGCGCGGCCTCGAAGAGGGGGCGGCCCCTCCTACGGGATGTACGTCGATCCGACGTAGGAGCTGCCGAAGGCTGCGATCTTTTCGTTATCGTCAGATATTGGCGCGCAACACGCTGGCCGGCAGCGGATCACCACGCTCTACACTGGCCGCAACGGCTGCGATCAGACCACTCAGCTCATACCCCTGAGCCTTCAGCCAGTCCTGATCGTAATAGGTGGTCGCGTAACGTTCGCCGCTGTCGCACAGAATCGCCACGATCGAGCCGCTCTCCCCCGCTGCAATCATCTGCTGGGCCGCCATCAGGGCACCGATCAGGTTGGTCCCGCTGGAACCGCCCACATGCCGGCCCAGACGCTGCGCCAGGTAATGCATGGCTGCCAGCGACAACGCATCCGGCACCTTGACCATCGCATCGATCACCTTCGGCAAGAACGACGCCTCGACCCGCGGCCGGCCAATGCCTTCGATCCGTGAACCGCAATCCAGACGCAGACTCGCGTCACCGGTCTGGTAGTAATCGAAGAACACCGAACGCTCGGCATCGGCGCACAACACGCGAGTGCAGTGCTGGCGATAGCGCACGTAGCGCCCCAGAGTGGCCGTCGTACCACCGGTGCCGGGACTGGAAATCAGCCAGCTCGGCTCAGGATGACGTTCGAAACGCATCTGCTGGAAGATCGACTCGGCAATGTTGTTGTTGTCTCGCCAGTCAGTCGCACGTTCGGCATAGGTGAACTGGTCGATGAAATGCCCGTCATGCTCCCGCGCCAAACGCTCGGACTCGGCGTAGATCTGCGTCGGATCCTGTACCAGATGGCTCTTGCCGCCGTAGAACTCGATTTGCGCAATTTTTTCCCGTGAGGTGGTAGCCGGCATCACGGCAATGAACGGTAAACCGAGCAGGCGGGCGAAATACGCCTCGGAGATGGCCGTCGAACCGCTGGACGCCTCGATCACCGGGGCCCCAGGCTTGAGCCAGCCGTTACACAACGCATAAAGGAACAACGAACGCGCCAGTCGATGTTTGAGGCTGCCGGTGGGGTGACTGGATTCATCCTTGAAGTACAACTCGATGCCCGGCAATCCCGGCAGTGGCAACGGGATCAGGTGCGTATCGGCGCTGCGCTGGAAGTCGGCTTCGATGATCCGGATGGCTTTGCGGGCCCACTGACGGTTGTCGCTCATGGTCTTTTTCTCGTTGAATCGATTAGGCGTAGGGAAACCTGGCGGTGACAACAGGCAACGGATTGACCTTGTCGAAAGGCCCAGTCAGTAAGCTTAGGAAAAAACCTGCATAACGCACAGATACAGCTGAGGCCCAATACACCAGTCAACTGCTAGGCTCAGCACGAGAGGCTTGGTTGTAACGACATATAACAAAAAAGGATATAACTTTTGTTTTAACAACTAACCGTACGGGTTAGGGTGGTCCACCTTTTGAATCGATAGATGGAGAGCGACCTTGCCTCTGCGTAGCACTTTCACGCGTTTCTTTCAGTTGGAAGCTGCCAGCGGTCTGTTATTGATTGCCGCTGCAGCTCTTGCCCTGATCATCAACAACTCACCGCTGTCCTGGCTCTACAACGGCCTGCTGGACACTCCCGTGGTCGCCCAGATCGGCGCCCTGAAAATCGCCAAGCCCCTGCTGCTATGGATCAACGACGGTCTGATGGCGATGTTCTTCCTGCTGATCGGCCTGGAAGTCAAACGCGAAATCCTCGAAGGCCATCTGTCCAAACCGTCGCAGATCGTCTTGCCTGGCGCGGCGGCCATCGGCGGCATGGTCGTGCCGGCGCTGATCTACTGGTTCCTCAACAAGGACAACCCGCCCGCCCTGAGCGGCTGGGCCATCCCGATGGCCACGGACATCGCCTTTGCACTGGGCGTGCTCGCCCTGCTGGGCAAACGCGTGCCGGTCTCGCTGAAGCTGTTCCTGATGACCCTGGCGATCATCGATGACCTTGGGGCAATCATCGTCATCGCGATCTTTTACTCCGGCGAACTGTCGACCCTGTCGTTGATGCTGGCCGCAGCCTGCCTGGTGGCGCTGGTGGCGCTGAATCGGCTAGGGGTGGGCAAGCTCGGCCCCTCGACTTCGGGGGCGAGGGAGTGGAACTCGAGCTTCGTGGGCACCGACCGCGGCTTCTCGGTGTCCGGGGGCGTGAGCTTGAGCGCGTCCGGCTCGAACGGGATCGGCAGATCCGATCCGATCGTCGCGAGGCTCTTCGAGAGGATCGCCGACTCCCTGTTCTCGCGCAGACTCTCGCCGGCCTTGCCCTTGATCTCGTCGGCGCGCGCGAGGAGCGTGTTGAGGTTGCCG
>CAYNGZ010000249.1:0-6195 GCA_964396695.1 uncultured Pseudomonas sp. | reverse complement strand
GGGTATTCAAGGTGGGGGTCCATGCGACACTGGCCGGTGGGACACTGGCGTTCTGCAGCCCGCTACGTACGAAAAATGCCGAACCTTCGCCGCTGCTGAGCCTGGAGCACGCGCTGCACCCGTGGGTAGCCTTCGGTATCCTGCCGCTGTTCGCTTTCGCCAATGCCGGCGTTTCACTGGCTGGCGTCCACCTTGAGAGCTTCACCCACCCTGTACCGATGGGCATTGCCGCCGGTTTGCTGCTGGGCAAGACCCTCGGTGTCTTCGGCCTGACCTGGCTGGCCGTCAAAATCGGTATCGCGGCCCTGCCCGCTGGCGCCAATTGGGGTCAGGTACTCGGCGTGGCGATCCTCTGCGGTATCGGTTTCACCATGAGTCTGTTTGTCGGTTCTCTGGCCTTTGTGCCCGGCAGCAGCGAATACGCCGGCATGGACCGCATGGGCATTCTCACCGGCTCGATCCTCGCCGCACTGATCGGTTACGCGGTGACCGCAGCGGCCAGTCGCAAGAACGCCGCGCTGACTTCTTAATCACCAAAGACAGAACCGAGGCATATTCAAGACTCGTCCTACAGCCACGATCAGCCACGTTCGATAACGTCGTGCAGCCCTTCACAGGGCTGCCGATGGACGAACCGAGCAAGGACAATCAGTGGCGGTTAACAAGGACATTCCCAAGGTTCGCAATCCACCATCAGGCGATGGACACCACATCACCGAACGGTACATGACGGCCACTGAGCTGGCGGAACGTGACGCCAGACAAAAAGCCTACGACGACATGCTTGCAAGACAGGCAGCCTTCGAAAAGCATCGTCAGCCAGCCGTAAAACAACCCTCCCCTATCCGCGCCGGATGCGTCTTCGCCAAGTCCTGCAAGCTGCCAAATGCAATCATTGATTACTCGAGCCCTTCGGGTGCCGTCCCTACCGACAGCCTGAAAGACTACGGCGACCTGATCCTGCTCGGCGCGCGCGAGGTCGATGAAGCCGGCCGGGTACCCCTTCAGAAAATCAGTGGCGGCGCAATACCGGCCGGCATTGGCGGTCTGGCCCTTGGCGGCTCTGCCCTTGGTTCCGTATCGGTAGCGACTGCTGGCGTCGTTGCCGGTGCACTGGCTGGTTTAGTGGCGTTGGTCTGGCCATCAAACCTCGGTGACAGCTCGCTTTACAGCGAAGATCAGTTACTCGGCCTCAAACAGGCTCGCACCCGGGTTCGTCTGCGGATCGAGCAGCAAACCGATGGCAGCCTCAAGGGTTACGGCTTCTACACTGGCAAGAGCCGCGACTGGGAAATGGTCGATGTCGTGCCGTTCAAACTGCGCGGCACTCAACAGGTGGCCGACCTGGGCGATGGTCTGGAACTGATCTGGACCCCGGCAGTGGATCCTTCGGGCATTCTTGGCATCCCCGCTCTGGAAGCCGCGCCCCAGGCACCACATATCTGGGTCTTCCCCCCGACACCTGCAGCCGACAGCATCATCGTCAACCCGATCTACCCGCCTGAGTACAAGGACTTCATTCTGGTGTTTCCGGCGGATTCGGGGGTGAAGCCGGTTTATATTGTGGTGAGTGTTTCTAACCACACATATCATCCTGCGCCAAGAGGCCTTACTGCTTTTCCTGATGCAACAAGAGCGAAGCGTAAGACTCCGGTTAAAGGCGGCGGTGGACTTCGAAAGCGATGGAAAACCCCTAAAGGGATAATTTTTGAATGGGACTCCCAACACGGGACTGTCGAAATGTATGACAAGCGAGGGAAGCACCTCGGTGAATATGACCCAATTACAGGGGAACAGACCAAACCCGTGGATAGCACAAGGAGCGTTGAACCATGATCTATCTCGTAGAAGCCTTCGACAAAATAACCGAGCTTCTGGTTTTTGAGGAAGAGCTCCCCAAGGGCTGCGATGAACAATTAAGAGCGATTATGGGTTGGACTACAGATCAACAAGGTTGGGAGGGATATGACTTATCAAGCTCTCAGCTTTCAGCGATAGAGGAAATACTGGGCAAGAAGATCTACGACTCAGCGTACCTCTATCAACTCAGCTGTAATGTGTAGCGAGTAAAACAATCAACCAAAAACACAAAACCCCGACCAGTCACCTGATCGGTGTTTTGTTTTAACCGCTTAAAACTCAGTGCGAAACGCGGCTGGTGCCACCGACGGTGGAGATGCGCACACGCTCGCCAACACGGAACACTTCGTTTGGCTGAACTGCCTGAACGTAGGCCCGCATGCTGCCGTCGTCTTCGCGAACGGTGATTTCCACGCCTTGGGTGCGGGTCGCGCCTTCTTCGATGGCAGAACCCGCCAGACCGCCGGCCACTGCGCCAATCACCGCAGCGACGATGCTGCCTTTGCCACCACCCACGGAGCTACCGGCAACGCCGCCAACGGCCGCACCGGCTACGCTGCCGATCGGGGTTTTGGTGCCTTCGATTTTCACCGGACGCAGGGACTCGATGGTACCCATACGGATCGTCTGCACCCGACGTGCTTCGTCACGGGAGTAGGAGTCACCGGTCAGGCTCGATTGGCAACCAGTGAGCAACATCGCCATCGTAGAAAAAGAAGCAACCAGCAAAACAGACTTACGCATAGCATCAACTCCAAAGGACAGGTATTCATTAAACTCCGCAGCTTGACGCCTGTCACGGTACAGCCGGGATAAAATTAATTTCATTCAGGTGCAGTACAGTCGCACTTGAGAACTCATCACACAGTAGCGCCAAATCCCAGAACCTGCGTCACCGCCCCAAGGATTTCCATGGATTACTTCATCATTATCGTCACCACCGTTGCCGGACTGTACTTCCATTGGTGGCTGTACGTACGGATCAAACGCTGGATGGACCGTGATCTGGCGCTGGCGCTTGCCGGCAATGACGAGCAGAAAAAGGCATTCATGCTGCAACAACTGGCCAGTGCCCGGCAGCAGAATATCAAACGTCGGGACCTGCCACAGTGGCTGGAGGCGGCAGCTGCCACCTACCCCACCGTGTAACCGGTTTACGGTGCCAGGCGTTCGCGACTCCAGTCGGTGCCTTGCAGACGATAGTTCAGACGGTCATGCAATCGGCTCGCCCGACCTTGCCAGAACTCGATGCGTTCTGGCAACAAACGATAGCCGCCCCAATGTTCAGGGCAATGCGGCTGGCTATCGCTGAAGCGCTGTTCAGTGACTTTGAGCAGCCCTTCCAATTCGGCACGATCGGCAATCACCTGACTCTGCGGTGACGCCCAGGCCCCCAGGCGACTGCCCAGTGGCCGGACCTGGAAATAGGCATCGGATTCCTGAGGCGTGACCTTCACCACCCGACCCTCGATACGCACCTGGCGCTCCAGAGTCGGCCAGAAGAAGGTCATGGCAGCAAACGGATTGCCCGCCAGCTGCTGCCCCTTGGCACTGTCGTAGTTGGTGAAGAAGGTAAAGCCCTGATCATCAAGCCCCTTGAGCAACAGGATCCGGCAATGCGGGCGACCGTCCTGATCAACAGTGGCCAGGGTCATGGCATTCGCCTCGACCGGAGGTTGTTCAGTATTCACCGCCTCGGCGAACCACTGATGAAACAGCGCGAATGGCTCGGCCGGGGCCTGAGCCTCGGTCAAACCATCGCGAGTGTAGTCACGACGCATATCAGCCAGAGTCCGGGGCATAGCGTTTTCCTTGTGCTTGATCAGTCAGTTCCTGGCCTGATTACTGGCCGCTGGTGCTTTTTGCCGCTGTATCTGCGTTGGCTGCAGCCGGCTTCTTGGCTGACTGTTTTTTGGCCGGAGCCTTTTTCGAGGCAGCGCCTTTCTTCTTCGACGTCGCACTTTTCTCGGCCACGGCTGGCGCTGCTGGCGTCGCGGCCTGCACTGCAACCATTTCCACTGGCGGTGGTGTCGGCTGACTGTACTTGTTCAGCAACGCCAGCATGGTGGTGCGTTGGGTCAGCATGATTTCCACACGACGGTTCAAGGCGCGACCCTGGGCACTGTCATTGGCAGCGCGTGGCATCAGGTCACCCATACCACGCAACATCAGACGATCACGCTTCAAACCACCGAGACTGAAGATCGACGCAACGGAAGTCGCACGGTCCTTGCTCAGTTGTTGAGTCTCGGCATGGGTCCCCGTGTTGTCACCGTGGCCCAGTACGAGCACGGAAGTCTTGGTGTCACCTTCAACCAGCTTGGACACCTTGGTGAACTGACCAAGGGCCGAAGGCAGTAACATGGCAGGACGTTTCGGGTTGAAGGCGTCATCCACCGGGACCACCACGACCAGCACGTTCTCGCGACGCTCCACTTGCAGGTGGCTGTCCTGAACGGCAGCACGCAGGCGTGGTTCGTAATCGTCCAGCCAGGCCTGGGTGATTTTCGGATCAGGCATTGGCACATCTTTGATATCGGCCTTGGTTATGGCCTTTGGCTGGTCGCCAAACGGCCACCACCATTTGCTTTCGCTATCGGCCTTGGCGGCGGCAGCCGAGGTGCCAGGAAGGGCAGCGGGGGGAGTGGGTGCAGCGGCACTTGCGGTCGATTTGGCTTTGGCGGCGGCAGCGTCTTCAGCGGCCTTGGCGTCCGGTTTAACGCCCGGCTTGGCAGCGTCCTTGTCCGCGACCTTGTCCGGACCGGAACCGAATGACCACCAGTGGCCACCGTCTGCATCATTCTGTGGGGTCTGTGCGCAACCGGTAATGCTGAGACACAGTGCCAAGGCTAGAGATTTGTTAGGTGACATGGGGATATCCACACAATGAGATAGAAAGCTGTGGGTCGCTATGACCCGTTTTAAGCAGACGCTTTGAAACTATAGAAGCCACAAGGTTTCGCCCTGTGACCATTGGGCAAGTTTTTTTCAAAAAAATGCCTTGCAGCCACCCTTTACAGACAAGCGGCCAGAACCCGCACGAGCTTCTGCGCACGCGGATCCATCAACACGTAGGGTCCAAGGGTATTGGTCACAAAACCGAAGGCGATATCGTGTTCCGGGTCAGCGAAACCGATGGAGCCACCAGCACCCGGATGACCAAACGCTCGAGGGCCCAGGCCGAAGGTTGCGTTGGGTACATCCGGTTGATCGAGCATACAACCCAGACCGAAACGGGTCCGGGTCAGTAAAGTCTTGTCATCGCCCAGGCTGTGCTCGCGAGTCAGTTCCTGGAGCATCTCGCTTTCAAGCAAACTGCCATCGAGCAGGCCGCTGTAAAAACCGGCCAGGCTGCGAGCATTGCCATGGCCGTTCGCCGCCGGTTGTTGCATACGACGCCATTCCGGCTTGTTGGTGCTGGTCATGATCGACGGCGGGTTGGTGAAGGCCCGGGTGGTCATGGCCGTCGGCTCACGCAGCGTCACTTGCAGCAAGCGCTGCGCCGCCGCATCGCCAACATTGCCTTTACTGCGTGAGATGTGCGCCACGCGATGAAACTCTTCATCCGCCAGGCCGATATGGAAATCCAGCCCCAGCGGGCGTGCAACACGCGCCACGATCGATTCGCCCGGACCACGGCCATCGGCGCGGCGCAGCAATTCGCCAACCAGCCAGCCATAGGTGATGGCCGCATAACCATGACCGTCACCCGGCGTCCACCAAGGGGCTTCTGCGGCGAGCGCATCCACCATGGTTTGCCAGTTGTAGAGGGCTTCGGGCGCCAGCAACTCGCGCAAGGCCGGCAGACCGGCCTGATGGCAGAGCAACTGGCGCAACGTGACCGCTTCCTTGCCGGCAGCGGCGAATTCCGGCCAGTACCGGGCGACCGGCGCATCGAGCTGTAACTTGCCTTCAGCGACCAGTTGCAGGGCCGCCACCGCAGTGAAGGTCTTGGTGCAGGAGAACAGGTTGGCGATGGTGTCGCTGTGCCAGGCCGCGCTACCGTCCTTGTCGGCGGTACCGGCCCAGAGGTCGACGACGGTTTCGCCACCGATTTGAATGCACAATGCCGCGCCGCGCTCCTGAGGATCGTCGAAAAGTGCAGCAAAGGCTTCGCGCACCGCTTCGAATTTAAGCTCGTAATGACCCTGAATCTGCACCCGCAATTCTCCGGAAAAACGTTTCGACACAATGGCCTGCATTGTTCCAGCCCTTGAGGGATTTGGGAACAGGGGCAGGCTCGGTGGTGGCCCTTATCGTTGATGGGTCAACGATCAAAAGATCAAAAGATCAAAAGATCAAAAGATCAAAAGATCAAAAGATCAAAAGATCAAA
>CAYNGZ010000248.1:0-8595 GCA_964396695.1 uncultured Pseudomonas sp. | reverse complement strand
AATCACCGGCTGCCAGTCGGCGTAGGGTGTGCCGCCCCAGATCGGGATCAGTTCGGTGGTCGCTTCTTGCTGGTAAAACGCGTTGAGCGGTGCGGCATCGCTGGCGTTGCTGATGACCAGGTACAAATGCTCGCCGGTTTTCAGCGGGCGGCTGGCGAGCCAGCTGCGGGGTGTCAGGCGATCAGATGGCACACGCACCTGCCTTGCACTTTTCGCACTCTTCACAGAACGGCGCGTTGCGCTTGAGGGTGTTGATTTGCGCCGGGGTCAGCACGGCGCCGGCCTTGTCGGCGTCGGCTTGCTTGAGCACGCCGGGCATCAACGGTGCGGCTCCGGTGCCGCTGCCGGGGCTGCCGCCGCTGTTCATGTTGATCGCCGGGCCGCTGAGGGTCACGCCGCCGGCGTCGATCTTGATGAAGCTGCCGCCGCCCTTGAGGGTCAGTTCGGCGCCCGCTTCGAGCACCACTTTCAGGCCGCTGCTGAGGTGGATTTCCTGGCCGGCTTCGATGAACTGGCCGGTGCCGATTTTGATGTGCTGGTTCACGCCGACGGTCAGGTGGTCGTTGGCGCGGGCTTCGACTTTGCGGTCGGCGTAGACGGTGTGGTGTTCTTCAGCCTTGAACTCGCTGTAGCTGTTGGCCTCGACGGTGTCGTGGCGTTCGTTGCCGACGCGGATCTTCTGGTCGTGTTCGATGTTTTCATCCCAGTCGCGCTGGGCGTGCAGGAAAATCTGTTCCTGACCTTTCTTGTCTTCGATGCGCAGCTCGTTGTAGCCGCCGCCACCGGGCGAGCTGAGGGTCTTGAGGGTGCTGCGGGTCTTGTTGGCCGGCAGGTCGTACGGAACGACGTTTTCCTTGTGGTACAGGCAGCCGCTGATCAGCGGTTGGTCGGGGTCACCTTCGAGGAAGGTCACCAGCACTTCCATGCCGATCCGCGGGATGGCGATGCCGCCATAGTGGGCGCCGGCCCAGGCGGACGAGACGCGCAGCCAGCAGCTGGTCTTGTCGTCGGCCTGACCTTCGCGGTCCCAGTGAAATTGCACCTTCACCCGACCGTACGGGTCGCAGTGGATTTCTTCACCTTTAGGGCCGGTGACCACCGCGCTCTGGCTGCCGAGGATGCGCGGCTTCGGGTGCACCAGCGGTGGACGATTCGGCACGTCCCACGGCGTGGCCTGAAAGCGGTTGCGGTAGCCCTGGTGGAAGTCGTCCTTGAGCGCCGTGGTGTCGCTGGTCACCGACTCTTCCAGCACTTGCGGCTGCTTGCCTTCGTGGAGGACTTCGGTGAGCAGCCAGAGGTTGTTCCACTTAGGCTTGGGATGTTGGGTCAGGGCCAGAAAATGGCCGCTGACCAGCAGCGGCTGATCGCTTTTGCCTTCGGCCAACTGGTAGT
Source organism: uncultured Pseudomonas sp. (assembly GCA_964396695.1). GTDB lineage: Bacteria > Pseudomonadota > Gammaproteobacteria > Pseudomonadales > Pseudomonadaceae > Aquipseudomonas. Next base: position 7,203 of record CAYNGZ010000248.1, on the reverse strand, counting down.
CGCTGCGATGCCGTTCCAGGGAGCGCTTGGCCAGGTGCTTGCCGCGTTCGCGATCGATGAAGTGCCCTGGATAGTCGTAGTCTTCGAGGTCCGGTTTGGTGTCGCCACGGGACTCGCTTTCGAGGGTGATGCGCGGTTTTTCGAAGTCGTAGTCGCGGCGCGTGGTGCGGCTGGTACGGGTTTCCAGGCGCAGGTCGAAGCGCTTGATTACCGGGTCGTTGGCGACCATGCCGGAGTCTTGCTGGTAGGCCACGGGCGCGAGTTTCGGGAACACCGTCTGGTCATCGCCGAACACCAGCTTGTGGCTCGTAGCGCTGTGCTGGAAGTGGTAGTGGATACCTTCTTCCTCGCACAGGCGCTGGATGAAATGCAGGTCCGATTCATCGTATTGAACGCAATACACGCGCTCGGGATAAATCGCCCCGACTTTGAATGCGTAGGCATTGCTTTGGATGCCATGCTCTTCGAGGACCTGGCCGATGATTTTCGGCACGCTGAGGTTCTGGAAGATGCGTTGGTTGATGCGGTGTGCCAGGTAAGACAGCTGCGGGCGCAGGGTTACGGAGTAGCGGGTCAGGCGTTTGCCGGAGTCGCCCTGGGCGACGCGATAGATCTGCCCGTGAATGCCGGTGCCGTTTTGCGCGAGCTGTAAAAACGCCGGTTTGTGCAGCAGGCTTTCGAGGTCCAGGGACGGTTGTTCACTGACCAGTTCGACGTCGAACGCGAACGGTTGGCTGATGGCTTCTCGACCGGTGAGGGCGAGCACCTGAAGGTCGCTTGCGAGGCCTTCTACGGTCAGGGCGAAGTGAGTCTGGTTGGCCGGCGCGAACATCCGTTGTTCCTCGTGCAGAGCTGCAGCATCCGCCAAGCCCTGAGCGGGCGATCAACGAACGCAAGAATTCTTGGGTGGCGCAAACAACATCGACCAGCAGAGCTGGCCGATGTTTTGTAACGGTCGGCCTGGATCAGGCGACCGGAACACGCCAGTCATCGGAACCCGAAGTACCGGAGACTTCGTGGGTCCAGGTGATTTTGCGGTAGGTCATTTCGATGTCTTCCAGGTGCGTGAAGTGCGCGTTGGAAGGATCCTGGCAGTTGTGCATGTAGTCCTTGGAGCTGACGAGAATCGCGTCTTCCAGAACGGTGGTGTAGTAGTGCTCTTGGGTACCTTGAGCCGAGGTGCGATACCACTTGATTTCGACCTTGCTCAGACGCTCGCCGGAAGTCAGGGCCGCCTGCAGCAGTGGCGAAGACTTGTCGAACACTTTGGTGATTTTCACTGGCTTGTGTACGCGCTGACCGGTTGGCTGGCCGGACTGCGGGTCACGCGGGATGATCACGTCGTGATGGAATGCCTGAACCATGACCTGGTCTTCGTGACCTTCCTGGTAGGTGTTGCCAACCGAATCAGCGGTGAACGCGCCGGCAGTGATCAGACCTTGTTTCTCGCCAGTGATGGACATATACGCGGGTGTAGCCATGGATGCTCTCCTTGCTGGATAAATGAGGGTGCCCGGGAGGCGAAATCGCCCGGTGGGTGTTCGACTGTTATCAAGGAGTGTGCCAGGTTGTATCCAGCCCTTTTAAATCAGTGGGTTGGATGTTTTTCGAGGCAAGGCAACGGAGTATTCAGGGACGATTCAACGAAAAGATGCGCAAGAAGTTGCGCAGTGCTGCGCAACTTCTTGCGCACCTGGCTGCAGGTCCCGTGTTACGTGGCCTGGAGCAGGGTAGGGCCGTGTCTTCAGGACAGTGAGTGCGCAACTTCTTGCGCATCATGGCCATGTGACTGCTTGCAGTGCATGGCTTCAGAGCGGTCGTGGGCGGCACAGTAGAAAAGAATGCTCACATTTTCGGCAATGCCAAAGGGGACCGCGTATCTAGGCTGATAGAACGCATTGAACTGTGCACCGCTGGTCTACCTGTGTGTATAGCGGATTGCGATATGCAGGGTCATGGATTAACCTCAATAGCAAGATGCGATAAGGATGTTGCATGCGTGTGATCACCGAAAAGAGAATATGGGAGGCCAAGGAGCAATGGCCGCATTCAGCCAATGCGCTGGATCAATGGTATCGACAGGTCAAGAGGAACAGTCCGGGCGACTTTGCGGCGATGAAGGCGCAGTTTCCGGCAACCGATAAAGTGGGGCCGTTGCATGTGTTTGATATTGGCGGGAACAAGCTGCGCCTGATCGCTGTTGTGCACTATTCGGCGCAACGGCTGTATATCAAACAGGTGCTGGACCATCGTGAATATGACAAGGGTAAATGGAAGGAGGGGCGTCGATGAGCGTTCTGATCAAGCAAGCCGCTGACCACTGGCACTTTGTGTCGCCGCTGCTGCGCAAGCCGAAAAGCGAGGCTGACTACGATGTGCTCGTAAAGGCCCTCGATGAGTTGCTGGAGTTGATTGGCGACGATGAATCAAGTCCGCTCATGAGTCTGGTGGAGATCCTCAGCGACTGGATCGAGGCCTACGACCAGCAACACCGGCCAATGCCGGTGGCCAGTGGTGCTGAGGTACTTCGTTACATGATGCGCGAGCACGGCTTGAGTCAGAGCGATCTGCCGGGCGTGGGCGCGCAATCGGTGGTATCGGAAATCCTGAGCGGCAAGCGCCAGCTCAATCTGCGGCAGATCCGCTGGTTGGCCGAGCGCTTTGGCGTGTCGGTAGAGACCTTTATCTGACCGCCCTCACGACGAACAACTGATCTCCAGGTGCTTGCCCCACTCAGGTGGGCGTTCGGCGTCGCTGTCCATGCCAGGTTGCTCTTCGAACGGCTTTCTGAGTACCGCGTGCAGGCGGCGAACTTCTGCATAGTCACCGCTTTCTGCCGCGTCGATGGCTTTCTGCGCCAGGTAGTTGCGCAGGATGTAGAGCGGGTTGACCGCGTGCATGCGGGTACGGCGCTGTGCCTGATCGCAGTTGCCGTCGCGGGCGACGCGTGCGCAGTAGAGCTCGGCCCAGGCATCGAAACCCTTGATGTCGATAAAGTCATCACGCAAGCGAGCGACGGCGAGCTCCGCGGTTTCATCACCCAAACGGCGGAAAAACAGGCTGTAGTCGACGCCACTGTTTTGCATCAGTTGCAGCAGTCTTTCGACCAGTTTCTGATCATCGTCTTTGGCGATGGTCAGCCCGAGGCGGCGTCGCATCAGGTCCAGGTAATGAGCCTGAAACAGCGGCAAGTACAAACCGAGGGTTTCGCGCAGGGCGTCGACGCTGATGAACGGTGTCAGGGCCTGGGCCAGTGCGCTGAGGTTCCATTGGCCAATCGGTACCTGATTGCTGAATGAATAACGGCCCTGGTCATCGGAATGGTTGCAGATGAAGTCGGCATCGAAGTCATCGAGGAAGGCGAATGGGCCGAAGTCGAAGGTGATCCCCAGGATCGACATGTTGTCGGTGTTCATCACCCCGTGGCAGAAACCATAGGCCTGCCATTTGGCGATCAGTTCGGCGTTGCGCTCGACGATTTCGCGAAACATCGCCAGGTAGGGTTCCGGCTGTTCCAGGCACTCGGGGAAGTGCATCGCCAATACGTGCTCGCCCAGTGCTTTCTGCTGTTCGGGTCGTTTGGTGTAGTAGAAGTACTCGAAGTGCCCGAAGCGCACATGGCTTGGCGCCAGACGCAGGACCATGGCCGCTCTTTCCTGCTTTTCGCGCCAGACCGGGGTGTTCGAGCCAATGACACACAGTGCGCGGGTGGTCGGGATGCCCAGCGCCTGCAACGCTTCGGACGCCAGAAACTCGCGAATCGACGAACGCAGCACTGCGCGGCCATCGCCCATGCGCGAGTAGGGTGTTTGTCCGGCGCCCTTGAGGTGCAAGTCCCAGTGCTCGCCCGCCTCGTTGTAGACCTCGCCCAACAGCAGGCCGCGACCGTCGCCCAATTGCGGGTTGTAGGAACCGAACTGGTGCCCGGAATAAACCATCGCCCGCGGCTCGGCTTCCGCCCACAGCTTGTGGCCGCCGAACAGTTCGGCGAACACCGGCGTTTCGGCGACCGAGGGGTCAAGGTCAAGTAGCGCCATGGCCGCAGGGCTGGCAACCACCAGTCGTGGATCGCCGATGGGCTCAGGCAGCACATGGGTAGAGAGTGCGTCGCCCAGGCGGGCGAAGCGGTTGTCGAAGGTCAGTTCGTCGAGGGCTTTCAACGGCCATCTCCAGCAGAATGTCCGAGCATTCTGCTGGGGATAAAGTCGTTAGTCGAGCTTGGCCGCTGGTGGTTGCTGCGCGGGTTTGCCGTCGCTCGGTGGAACGACGGTTTTCGCGTCCGGTTCGACCGGCACCATTTTGTATTCCTGGCCGTGCAGGTTCTTGAGGTAGACCTCCATCTGCCGGAACGAGATGTTGATGTGCTGCTTCTTGAACTCGCGATTGATGAAGCGGTTGATCTCGTCGAGTACCGGGTTGCGGTCACCGAGGTCACGTACGTGCACGCGCAGTTCGTGGTCGAGGGTGCTTTCGCCGAAGTTCAGGAAGTACACCTGAGGCTCGGGCTCTTTCAGCACTCGAGGATTGTCCCGCGCGGCCTTGAGCAGCAGCTCCTTGACCAGGTCCAGGTTGGAGCCGTAGTCGACACCCAGCTTGAGGGTCACCCGGGTGACGGTATCGGTCAGCGACCAGTTGATCAGTTGCCCGGTGATGAAGGTCTTGTTCGGGACAATGATGTCCTTGCGGTCGAAATCGGTGATGGTGGTGGCGCGGATACGGATCTTGCTCACCGTGCCTGACAGGGTGCCGATGGTGATGGTGTCGCCGATGCGTACCGGACGTTCGAACAGGATCATGATCCCGGAGATGAAGTTGGCGAAGATCTCCTGCATGCCGAAACCCAGGCCGACCGAGAGCGCGGCCACCAGCCACTGCAACTTGTCCCAGCTCACGCCGAGGGTCGACAGGGTCGAAACAAAACCGACACCGGCAATCACGTAGGTCAGCAGGGTGGTTGTGGCGTAGGCGCTGCCCTGGGCCAGGTCGAGCTTGGACAGCACCAGCACCTCCAGCAAGCCTGGCAGGTTTCGCGCAAGGGCCACGGTAATACCGATGATGATCAGTGCACCGAGCATGTCACCGATGCTGATTGGCACCATGCTCATGTTGGCACCGACGCCGCTGGTGTATTCGTACAACGTGATGTTGTCCAGGTACGAGAACACCGAGATCAGGTCTTTCCAGACCCAGTACAGCGCAGCGATGAAGCCGCCGAGCAGGGCCAGACGGATCAGGCGCAGGGACTGTTCGTTGACCTTCTCGATGTCCAGCGTCGGCTCTTCGACAATCGCTTCACCGTCGCCGGCCTCTTTGGCGGCCTGACGTTTGGTCAGGGCGCGCTGGTAGGCCAGACGCCGTGCCGCGACACTGAGGCCGCGAACGAAGGTCGCTTCGATGATCAGCCAGAACATCAGCAGGTAAAGGGTGTTGATCAAGCGGTCGCTGAGTTTCAGTGCGGTATAGAAGTAGCCAAAGCACACGGCGATAAACAAGGCGATCGGCAGCACAGTGAAGAGAACGCCGACAGCTTTGCGAAACAGTGAGGCGCTGTTATGCGTCGGGCTATTGATCAGCAGGCGGCTGAGTAACCAGGCCATCAAGGCATAGCAGGTCAGAACCACGGCAATGCCGATAACGTCATCCGTCAGGGATGCCGGTTGCAATTCGGCAACCGCCACCACGGCCACCAGCGCCAGTACGACCATTCCCAGACGACGGATCCAGCCGCGAAGGAATTCCACTTGAGGTCTTTCCCAACGGAAGTGCAGTTCCGCCACGCCGCCCGGCGCAAGGATCCGGTACGCGGTGTAGAACACCAGCCACGCCTGGGCGATTTGCAGCAGGGCGGCGCCGAGGTTGGCGTTTTGTCCGCGGGCGTCGATCTGCAAGGCGAAGCCGCACAGGGCCAGGGCCAGTGACACCGGCATCGCCAGCAGCACGTTGATCAGAATCGCCTGCGGTGTGTGTAGCTGGCTGTCACGTTTGAAGTGACCGATGTCCTTGTGCACCTTGTTCAGCCGCGCATAGAGGTATTTGCGTCGCCACACCAGGAAGCCGATCAGCAGCACCAGCGGCAGGAACAACAGTGGCCGTTGGGTCAGGCCGTCGCCCAGCTCGCTCAGGCTCGAAGCCCACGGCAGGGTGTTGACCTGTTTCACCAGGCGGTCCGGCACACCGCGCATCCATTCGAAGTCCAGCGGCTTGTTGCTGGGGATCCAGAACATCTGTTCGTCGAGGGTTGCGCGCAGGTTTTGGGCAGTGGTCAGCAGTTGCTTCTGGTTCAGTTGCAGGGTGATGGATTCGTTGAGCAGGGCACTCAGCTCGCGGCTCAGGCGCTCCAGCAGGTCGGCGCGAGTGACGGCCAGGTCCAGCAGGTTTTTGCGCAGTTGCGGGGTAACCTGTTCGGGTGGCTGGCTCGCCAGCAGGTTATCCACATAAGCGCCAGGCGTGCTGATCAGTTCGCGCTGTTGATTGACCTCGAACTGGTACAAGCGAATGTCGGCGATGTCGTTGGCCAGGTCCCGGTCAAGCTTGAGGCGGGGCAAGGCCTGCTTTTGTTTGTAGAGGATCTTGGACAGCAACAGGCTGCCCTTGAGCACGTTGATCTGCTCGTCCAGCGCGGCGTCGCTTTGGGTCACGCTGTCGAGTTGCTGCTTGGTTTGCAGATTCTGCTGGGTCAGTTCGTTGAGACGGTCGGTGCTTTTGAGCAGGTAATCGGAGAGCTTCAGGTTGGCGGCGCTTTCCGTGGCCAGCAGATTGCTGCCGCCGGCCTTTTGCGCTTCGATCGATTGCTGGGTCACCGTTTGTTGAGACTGGGCCAGACGTTTCTGGTTGATCAGGGTCTGCAGGTCCTGGATCTCGCGCTCCATGCGCGCGGTTTTTTCCAGCAGCAAGTCGTGTTGGCTGTTGCCCAGGTCCTGCAACTGACTGTTGCCGGCCAGTTCCTGACGACGCAACGGGATCAGTGCATTCAGCGCGGCCAGTTCGGCGTTGAGCGTATCGCGTTGTTCATTCGTCAGGGCTTTGCCGTTGTCTTTGCCCAGCTTGAGGATGCCGTTGATTTGCAGGATGCGTGTCTGGCTGGCGCTGATTTCGGCCTGGGCGCGCTCGGGGCGGGTCTGGGCGGTGGTGGTCCGGCTGTTGGCATCGGCCAGGGCTTTTTGCCGATCGCTTTTCTTGGTTGTGCGTACAGTTTGGTTTTGT
>CAYNGZ010000247.1:1413-8635 GCA_964396695.1 uncultured Pseudomonas sp. | reverse complement strand
CCCCCCCTCGCCTCGGCATCGTAGTGCCCCCCCCCAACTCCGGCTGACCTTCATCGGACGTCCACAGCAAGCTCCGTGGAGTCCCATACCCCACCGTCATATCCCCACCTGTCAACTCTGACAGTAGACGCCCCCCTGCAGACGGCATTAGCGTTATCGCGCGCTTTCTCTTCGTCTTGCGGCTGAACAAGGAAGACTTCAATGAGCCCGACAACCCACCTTCTCGCACCGCAGTACCGCCGGGCATTGAGGACCTACCGCCCGGTCGTCCTGTATTTTGGTCATCCGCACTGCTGCGCCTGCGAGTTCGCCAGGCCGATATTTCGTGCGACGGCCGAGGCCTATAAAGATCGCGCCGAGTTTTACATGCTGAATACTGGCGAGTGCCCTTTCCACCCCGAGGTCAAAGGCACTCCCACCGTGTTGTTCTATCGCAACGGGAAACTGCTGAAGAAACTCAAAGGCTTTGAAAGTGCAGAGGCCTTGAACGCTGTTTTTTCCAGCCTCATCGGCAAGGCTCGGGCTAAACCTGTCACACGCAAACCACCGCGTGATCTGCCTTGGTTACGGCACACCCTGGGCACGTTGCGCACCGCTCCACGGGCACGTCAACTGCTCGTCCATCGAGCCGCCATCAGCCGCAACAATCGCTGAGACGCTCAAAAGCGCAGTGGACAACCCTCCAATCCACTGCTTTCCTTTAATGGACCGATTGAGAAGCGTTCGCTCAAGCCGTGAGGTTTGAGCGACGTATCGGTTCGGGAGGGGCAATGTCGTTCAAAGTCATGATGGTTTTCGGTACTCGGCCGGAGGCCATCAAGATGGCCCCGTTGGCCCGGGTGCTGCGTCAGTGGCCGGGTATCGAACTGAACATCTGTTCCACCGGCCAGCACCTGGAGATGCTCAAACAGGTGCTCGACTCGTTCGAACTGACGGTCGATGAGAACCTGCAAGTGATGACCCAGGGCCAGTCCCTCAACGGCCTGTCCGAGCAACTGCTGATCAACCTGGATAAAAGCTACGAACGCCTGCATCCGGACATCGTGCTGGTACACGGCGATACCACCACCAGTTTCATCGCCGCCCTCGCCGCCTTTTATCGCCATTTGCCGATCGGCCACGTCGAGGCCGGCCTGCGCACCGGCAACCTGCGCGCGCCCTGGCCGGAAGAAGCCAATCGACGCCTGACCGGGGTGATTGCCGATCTGCACTTTCCACCGACCCGTAACGCCCAGGACAACCTGCTGCGCGAAGGTGTGCCACTGGAGAACATCGAGATCACCGGTAACACGGTGATCGATGCACTGTTGTGGATGCGTACCCATCAGCAGGAAATCCACTGGCACCCCGCCGCCGACTCACCACTGGCGGTGCTCGACGACAACCGGCGCATGGTGCTGATCACCGGCCATCGGCGGGAAAACTTCGGCGAAGGCTTCCGCAATATCTGCCAGGCCCTGGCCGACCTGGCCCTGCGCTATCCCGATGTCCAGTTCGTCTACCCGGTGCATCTGAACCCGCGGGTGCAACATGCCGTGTATGACGTGCTTTCCGACAAGCCGAACATCTATCTGATCGCGCCTCAGAACTATCAGCACTTTGTTTGGCTGATGGGCCGTGCACACTTCATCCTGACCGACTCCGGTGGCATCCAGGAAGAAGCCCCCGCCATTGGTAAACCGTTGCTGGTGTTGCGCAAAGTGACCGAGCGGCCATCGGCGCTCGAAGGCGGCACCGTGCTGCTGGTGGGCACCGACACCGCGAAGATCGTCAAAGAAGCCAGCCAGCTACTCGATGACGAAGCCACCTACAAACGCATGAGCCGCACCCACAGCCCTTATGGCGATGGGCACGCCAGCGAACGCATCGCCAAACGGCTATGCACCTGGTTGAGCGCGCACTCGGCGAGTAACACGGCATGAGCCTGGCGTTTGTCGATTTCTTTGCGTACGTCCTGTTTGGCCTGAAATACCTTGCGATCACCCTGGCCTCGTTGATGTTCGTGCTGGGTCTGGATGACCTGTTCATCGACCTGGTGTACTGGAGTCGCAAGCTGATCCGGCGCTGGCGGATCTACGAAAAGTTCAAGCGTGCCGATGAACAGCGGCTGTATGAGATCCCCGAAAAGCCCCTGGCGATCATGGTTCCGGCCTGGAACGAAGTCGGCGTGGTCGGTGAAATGGCCCGGCTCGCGGCCTCGACCCTCGACTACGAAAACTACCAGATCTTCGTCGGCACCTACCCCAACGACGCCGAGACCCAGGCCGACGTCGATGCCGTGTGCCGGCACTATCCCAACGTACACAAGGTGGTCTGCGCCCGCCCCGGCCCGACCAGCAAGGCCGACTGCCTGAACAACATCATCGACGCGATTTTGCGCTTTGAAAGCGAAGCAAAAATCGAGTTCGCCGGGTTCATTCTGCATGACGCCGAGGACGTGATTTCACCGATGGAGTTGCGCCTCTTCAACTACCTGCTGCCAGGCAAGGACCTGATCCAGATTCCGGTCTACCCCTACGCGCCGCAATGGAACGGCTTCACCGCCGGGCACTATGTCGATGAGTTCGCCGAGAACCACGGCAAGGACGTGGTCGTGCGCGAGGCGCTGACCGGCCAGGTGCCCAGCGCGGGTGTGGGCACCTGTTTCAGCCGCAAGGCCATCAGCGCCCTGCTGGAAGACGGCGATGGTATCGCCTTCGACGTGCAGAGCCTGACCGAAGACTACGACATCGGTTTTCGCCTCAAGCAAAAAGGCATGAAGTGCATCTTCGCCCGCTACTCGGTCACCGACCCGAAACTGGCGCTGGAACAGAAGTGGGTCCTGGGTATGAATCGCGCATTCTCCCAGGTGATCTGTGTGCGAGAACATTTCCCGCGAGATCTGCAACACGCGATCCGGCAAAAGTCGCGCTGGATTGTCGGCATCGTGTTCCAGGGCACCAAGAACCTGGGCTGGAGCAACAAAGGCTCGCTGAACTATTTCCTCTGGCGCGACCGCCGGGGCCTGATCGCCTACCTGCTGAGCTTTATGGTCAACCTGTTGCTTCTGGTGTTGCTGAGCCTGTGGCTGGTGACGCTGATCTCTCCCGAGGCCTGGCGTTTCCCGTCCATTCTGTCCGACAGCCCATTGCTGTCGACACTGCTCTGGCTCAATGGCCTGATGCTGCTCAACCGGCTGTTCCAGCGCGCCTGGTTCGTGACCCGTTTCTATGGACTGCTTGAAGGCCTGCTGTCGGCGCCACGGATGATGTGGAGCAACTTCGTGAATTTCTTCGCCAACCTGCGCGCCTTGCGTCAGGTCATGGAAATGGGCGATTCGCGCCGCGTGGCCTGGGACAAGACCACCCACGAGTTCCCGGCCCTGGCCAAGGCCCAACGCACACCGCTGGGCCATCGACTGGTCGAAAAAGGCCTGCTGACCGAAGAGCAACTGGAAGCCGCGATCACCAACCCGGTGCGTCGTCGCCTCGGTCATGAACTGCTGCTGCGTGAGCACATCAACAGCACCCAACTGGTCGAGACCCTCGCCGAGCAGTTGGACCTGGCGTGGGCGCCACTCAATCCGTTCAAGCTCGACAAACAGCTGATTGACCGCGTGCCGCGCAAAGTCGCCACCCACTACGGCGTATTACCGGTCGCCGAAGAAGACGAAACCCTGGTGCTGGCCTCCGAAGGTCCGGTCAGTCAGGTGTCGCTGGGGGCCATCAGCCGTCAATTGAAACGCCCGGTTCGCTGCCGTCTGGCACCACAGGGCCGAGTCACGCTGGGCATTCGCTACTGGTACCCCAGCCCGCTGCAAAACGAGGAAGTGCGGCACATGCTGCACGTGCTTGAACGTCATCAGGACGATGAAGCCCTGTTGGAGCGCGTCAGCCACCATCAGGTATTGCTCGGCAACCTGCTGCAAGTGCGCGGCATGGTCCCGGCAACGCTGTTCAATCAGGCGCTGATCGACTTCGACGCCGAGCGCATGTCGCTCGGCGATCACCTGATCGAACGCGGCATGATCACCCCGGACATTCTGCAACAGGCACTGGTTGAGCAATCCGCTGAACAACAAGCGGCCTTCCGCATTGCCCGGGAGGTCGCATGAAGCCAGGTATTCGCCATCGAATGCTGCTCGCTGGCCTGTTGCTGAGCCTGAATGCCGCCAGTTGGGTAGAAGCGGCGCCGCTGAGCGATTTCGAGCAGTTCCGCAGCTTCCCGTACATGGACCGCAGCTACCGCGAAGCGAAAAAGGGCAACTGGGCTGAAGTCGAACGGCTGATGCGCCATCTGCTGACGCAGGTGCCCAACAACGAAGAGGCCCGGGCCATGCTGGTCGAGTCCCTGGCTAAACAGCGTCGATACAAGGAGGCAGTGGAGGCCCTGCCGGATACTCCGGGCAACCGTGACACCCTGCTCGAACTGCGCCTGACCTGGATCGAACAGGATCCGCCCCCGGCCAGCGACGTCGAGCGCTGGATCGCCAACAGCCCTGCGAACCAGCGGGTTCGTCTCTGGCAGTCCTACAGTTTGAGCCTGGCCAAACAGGGCGGCCCGGCCCGTGCCCATGAGTGGCTTGCCCACTTGCCCGCTCAGGGCAACGACAATGTCCTGCACCTGGCTCGCGCCAACTGGGCCGAGCAATTGCGGGACTGGGACGGCGTCATCCAGGAATTGGCGCCCCTGGCCGAGCGCCAGCAACTGGACGCCGAAGACTGGCAACGACTGGCCAACGCCTATGTGCAACGCCTCGAAGAAAAGCCTTTGCAGAACCTGTTGCAACAGGCTCCGACCCCGGAGGCAGCGCGCCAGGCGCGGCTGGCGATGGTTGATCGAGCGATTGCCATGGGCCATCTCCAACAGGCTCAACGCTGGATGCAATCACTGTCGGCGGGCGATCTTGCCGATCCGGCCCAGCGCCAACGGCTGTGGGAACTGGCACGGCAAACCGGCGACACGCAGGCGGTGCAACGCTTGAGCGGCGAGTTGCAGCGCCCGTGCCTGGAAACCGCAGAATGGCTGTCGCGTCGCGACCCGCACGCCGCACTCGCCCAGTTGCGTGGCTGCTCACCCGGTGATGATCCGCAGGCCTGGCTGATCCTCGCTCAACGCCTGCAAGCCACCGACTTGCTGCAAAACCAGCACCTGCCCGAACCCTGGGACAGCAAACGCCGCGAGCGTTTGCTCGATGTCTGGCAGGCACAGGGATACCGCGACAACGTCATGGCCTGGCTCGCCAGCCAACCGCAAACCGCCGACGTGGTGAAGCGCCGTGCCGAGCTGCTTCAGGCGATGGGCCGTAATGACGAAGCGGCGACGCTGTGGGAACGGCATTACCAACAGACCAGCAATCTCGCTTCACTCAATCAAGCCACTTATCTGGCGCTCAACAACGGCCAGCGCGATCACGCGCAGCAGGTGCTGGAAGACGCCTTTGACCGCCACGGTGCGCGCTTGCCGACGGCCATGTTGCAGCGTCTGGCCGGGCTCTATGGCTCGGCGTCGACGACAACCCCGGCCCAGCAAAAACGCATGGCCTTGTTGTTGAACCAGGTCGACACCGCGACACGCGGCCAATTGCTCGGACAACTGGCAGAGAACGGCCAGTGCGAGACGGTACGCCGGGCAATCGGCGCGCAGCCCAAAGAAGCCGGCGAGTTCCGCGCCCTGGGTCGCTGTGCCATGCCAGACCGGCCAGGCGAAGCCGTGGTCTATTACCAGACCGCGGAAAAATTCGGAGATCGCAGCAGTCGCTTGCCGCTGGCCTACGCCCTCGAAGCCTCCGGCGACTCAGCAGGCGCCTTGCGTATCTGGCGCAGCGTGCCGGACAGTCAGCTCACAGAGAACGCCCGCCTCACCGCCAGCCGCAGTGCATTGACCGTCGGTGACACCGACGCCGCCGAACGCTATTGGCAGCAAAGCCGCACCCGCGGCAGTAACGAATGGGCCCTCGGCGCGGCTATCGCCCAAGCACGTGGCAATCACGCGCTGGCCCTTGAGCGTCAGCGCCAGGCGTTGCAGCAATCCCCTGACGCCGGGCATTTCTATGCCGCTTCGGTAACCGCGCAAAAGGCCGGCGACCTGCCGCAAAGCACGGCATGGCTGGCCGAGGCCGTGCGTCGCGACCCGAACAACCCGCGCTACGGCGCCGACTACGGCATGCGCCTGGCCGGGGCCGACACCCGCCAGGAGCGGGCGCGCGCGATTTCCTACCTGCAAACCGCCACCCACAGTTTCCCTGAGGACTACAGCCTCGGCGAGACCCTGGCCTGGCGCTACGACGAAGTCGAAGACAGCGCCTCGGCACGCAAGGAACTGCGTCGGGTCATCGATCCGGAACAAAACCGGGTGGCCGCTGACCACGAACGTGGCAGTCTCGAAGCCCGCCGTTTCCGCCAACGTCGCGCCCACGAAACCCTGTCCAGACGCGACAGCCTGACCTTCGCCAGCACCTGGTCACCGGCCGGGGTTTCGACCAATAACATCCTGCGCCCCGACAACACCCAAGGCACCGCTCGCCACGCCGCCTCGCAAAATGTGCAGGTCGCCATGTGGGACCATGCCTTGGGTGATGAACCCAGCCGCGCCGGCAGCACGCTCTCGGTGTATGGCCGGGCATTGTTGGCTGGCGATGGCCGCTCCAGTTACGCAGAATCCGTCGGCACCGGCCTGGGCTTGCGTTACAAGCCCTGGGGCACGGCGAACATCAACCTCTACGCCGAGATCTACAAACAGAACACCTTCGACGACCAGAACAGGCAAGGCCTGAGTCTGGGTGAATTTCTCAACCCGGCTCAACTCTGGGAGCAGCTCAACGACCACCGCAGAGACGGCCACACCGACACTGACTACTTGCTGCGCGCCACCGCTTCGTTCCTCGATCAAGGCCGCTTGCGCAACGACTGGCGGGTCGATGAAAGCGACTGGGAGGAACGTTTTCTCTACCTCGACGCGGCCTGGTGGACCAAGGCCGGCGACCATCAATGGCTGTCGCGCTTCCAGCAAGGACACGCCTGGAAGCTGCCGTTCAACAGCGCGCAAACCCTCATGCCGTATGGCTTTCTCGAGTTCGCCAGTCAGGACCCGAACAGCGACTGGCGTCAGGACCTGCGCACCGGTCTCGGCGTGCGGTGGCAATGGTGGTTCGACGACGACATCTACAACGCCTACCGCGCGCACCTGACTGTGCGCACCGAATATCAGCAGTCGTTGGGCGGTAATTTGTATGAAGGTGGCA
>CAYNGZ010000247.1:0-1403 GCA_964396695.1 uncultured Pseudomonas sp. | reverse complement strand
CACCCGGACCGGTTGCTCTAGGGCACCATCCACGGGAACCAGACGGTCTCGGTCAACCACGGGCGGTCGGGCTCGGGGGGGTGGAACTGGTCGTCCTCGGGCGGCAGGCCCCAGTCGTCGGTGGGGGCGTCGGTCACGGTCCCTCCTCGTGCAGCTGACGTACCGGTGTGAAGTGGCGATCGGCGAGTGAGCCCATCGCCGTCCGCGTCACCGCGGTGTCCCGCGCCGATTGGCGGATTTTTTATCGACCGTTGAATGTGTACGCCAGCCTGAGTCAGGCGCAATGGCGACAGGTCTGGCAGGACAGCGCCAAACAAGGCGCGACCACGGTCATCGTGCAATGGACTGCGTACGGTGATTCAGCCTTTGGTGAAGCCAACGGCTGGCTCGCCAACAGTCTGCGCGAGGCCCAGGCACAGGGGTTGAAGCTGGTGCTCGGGCTGTCCATGGACCCGGCGTATTACCAGCGCATCGACCAGCTCGACAGCGCCGGGCTGGCGTCCTACTGGCAAGCGCAACTTGGGCAGTCACTGGCCCGGCAGCACACACTGCGCCAGGACTGGAAGCTGCCCGCCAGCGGCTGGTACTTGCCGCTGGAGCTGGATGACGCGCACTTCATGGCTGCCGACCGGCGCGAGCACCTGCAACGGCAACTTCAGGACTTCGCCCGTCAACTCGACGCGCCGCTGCACATCAGCGCGTTCAGTGCCGGCAAGCTGGCGCCGCAGGTCAATGCGAACTGGCTGGGTGAATTGGCCAGCGGTGGGATTCAGGTCTGGTGGCAGGACGGCGTCGGCACCGGACGCCTGCCGCCGATGGTGCGCAACAGTTACGCCAGCGCACTGCCCTGCCCGGTCGGTATCGTGCGTGAAGCATTCCGTCAGGTCAGCGCCGAAGGTCAGCCATCCCGCGCCGAGCCCGCCACTCCTGACGCCACACCCAGTGGCTGCCATCCGACCGCCGTGTTCGCCTTGCGCTACCGCCCGTGGGGACGAGTGATTCTGGACAATCAACATAAAAACAAGGCGAGCGATGGACAAATCCCTTGAAGCGCAGGTCCGCCTGATGCCTATCAATTAAGCGTTTGAGGCCCCAAAAGATCGCAGCCTGCGGCAGCTCCTACGGGGGATCGCGTTCATCCGTAGGAGCTGCCGCAGGCTGCGATCTTCAGGCATCACACGCCTCAGTGGTGCTTGAGCGTCGCCAGCACTCGCTCGGCATTCTCCGAACACGCCATCCCCTCAGGTCGTGCCTTGACGGTCTCGATAACCCCTAGCAACTTCGCCTTGCTCTGAGCCAGGTGCTGTTGCATTTCTTCGATCTGCTCAATCTTGCGCTCCAGGCTCAGCACCAGTTCGTCATGCCGGAGTTCACCTTGCTTGGGGCTGGTGAGCAGTTGCTTT
>CAYNGZ010000246.1:0-8671 GCA_964396695.1 uncultured Pseudomonas sp. | reverse complement strand
TCTGGACAAACCTTTTTCACCCCATTTTCCAGCCCTTCACCGGCAATCTCCCGGAGTTCAGGAAGAACTACAGTGCACCTCAAGATCAATTCGGCCGTCGACTCAACGACATTCCGGCAATCGCGCTTGCACCTCCCCCCGCACGCAACGCTTCGCTCTATCAAATCGCTCACGCCGAACCGCTTACCAATCTGCCAGCCTATCAGGCCTTGATCCAACGAGTCCGCAGTGCTAACAGCGGCGCGGGAGCTGGATTATCGGACGCCGGTATAGCGTCGGTGGCCAAGCGAGCCGGTGAAAAACTCGAAGCCCAGATCGCCACCCGTAGTGCCGCCGGCGCTGTTGCCGCGGCAGTTGGCCGAGTGGCGGGCGCAGTCATTTCCGTGGTGTCGGCGAGTATTAGTGCTGTCTCGAACGAGAATGATCGACCGGAGACGGAAGTGCAGCTACGCAAAAACCTGGGCGACGCGTTCGACAAAGCGTGGCTTGGGTTGATGGAGAATGAGGCCAATGGGGTAATGGCGGGGGTCTACTACATTTCGGGACAAATCGAAGGCAGTCTCGCCAAAAACCTGCCGGTGGTGCCCGAACCTGTACCGCTCGTGTCTCCCCTGCAAGGTGGTCAGGCTGTTCAGCAAGAAATAACCCCCATGCCTGCTATTGAGCCGCAGGACATCCGTTGAGGGGGGCGCTGGCCATTTTACTGATCAGGCTGGCCAGTCGTTTTACGTTGTTCTGATGAGCTGCCACCAGGTCATCGATGGTCGGTCCCGCCTGTGTTTGCAGCGTTGTACGACAGGTCAGCGGCGGTGCGCTGCTTGCATCAGCTCCCGCCGTTCTCAGGCGCCATGTCGCGTCGACAAGTGCGTACTGACCGGGAACAGAATCAAAACGCTGCACATCGATCCGCAGCGATACATTGTGCTGGGACGTGGTACCGGACAGCTGAATCACCAAGGCGCTTTTCAACTCGTCGGACAGACTGGCGCCCCACCATTCGGTTTCCAGAATGACCAGGCCACTGTTGCCCTGACGAATGACGATTTGCGGGCGGTCGACCTGAGGCGGTACGGTAACCCGCTCAATCTGGATATCTGCGCCGCCACGCGCGCTTGCGGCCGGCTGAGCCGGGGTCAGGGTGTGGTAATGAATCGGATCACTGCGGCACGCAGCGAGCAACACCATCAGACTGAGCAACAAAACTTTCGGCGATAAAGTCATGGACTTGCTCCTGGCTCAGTTGCTCGAAGACGGCTGCAGGTCTTGTGCCGGGGCCCCTTTGGGGCGACCGCGCACCAGGGATTCCGGATGGCGGGTCAGGTAGTCTGACAATTCACGCAGCGAGCGTGATGCGTGCCCGAGTTCGTCCAGGGTTTCACTCAGTTGTTCGCGTTGCGGTGAGCCTTCGGCAAGCGTTGATCTGGCCGATTGCAGGGTTTTACTCATGTCCTGCAAGGTGTTCTGTACACCCGGCAGTGTCTTGCTGTTGACCTGTTTGAGGCTTTTGCGCAGTTCTGTCAGGTTATCATCGAGGTTGTTGGCGATGTGCTCGATCGGCAGTTTGTTGATTTTGTCGACCATCGCCTTGAGCTGCTCTTGCAACTGTTCGAGGCTAGCGGGAACGGTGGGTATCCTGAGCGGCCGGGCGTTGGGATCGAAGGCAACTTTTTCGGCTTTGGGGAAGAACTCCAGCGCAATGTACAGCTGACCGGTCAACAAGTTGCCACTGCGGGCCTGAGCGCGCAGGCCTTTTTCGACAAACGTGCCCATGAGCTGGGCGCCGGCCTGTTCGTCGTCGGGGTTGTGGTTCAAGGCCTTGAGCATCTTGGTATGGGCCTGGCCCAGGCGTTGCGGGTAGATCACGATGCCCACGTTGATGGGGAAGCTGCGGGTCTTCTCGTCGAAGTCCAGATTGATCGCGACCACCTTACCGATGTCCAGACCCTGGAATTCGACAGGGGCATCCACCTTAAGCCCACGCAACTCCTGATTGAAACGCAGCGAAAAGAATTGCGCCTTGCCATTAGGTGGGGCGAGGGCGGTCTGTTGATTGTCGAACAGCTCGAAGTTCTTGTCTTCGGCGGCGGGTTGGTCGTTGGGGCTGTAGTCCGGAGCGCGGAAAGTAATACCGCCGACCAGCAAGGCTGACAGTGACTCGGTTTTGAACGAAAAGCCATTGGCGCCGAGATCGATGGCGATACCGCTGACGTTCCAGAAGCGCGTGTTTTCGGTCACGTGGACATCGTTCGGAGCCTTGACGAAGACCTGGATATCCACACCCTTGCCCTCCGAGTCCAGGGTATAGGCGACCACTTGGCCGACCGGGATTTTGCGGAAATAAACAGGAGAGCCAATATCCAGTGAACCGAGATCCTGGGTGTGCAGCATGAAATGCTTGCCCGGTTCGCCCAGAGTGAGGGGCGGCGGGGCTTCAAGACCCGTGAAGATCTTGGCGCGGGCATCGGCGCGACCGGCGTCGGCACCGACAAAGGTACCCGAGAGCAAGGTGTCAATTCCAGACACGCCGCCGGCACCAATGCGGGGCCGCACCACCCAGAACTTCGAATCTTCGCGGGTGAAGGATTCCGCCTGTTTGACGAGTTTTACCGTGGCGTTGACGCTCTTCTGATCGTCGCTCAATTGGACATCGGAGACATGGCCGATCACCACGTTGCGGTACTTGACCTCGGTCTTGTTGGCCGCCAGACCTTCGCCAGTCTTGAAGTTGAGCGTGATGGTCGGCCCTTGTTGCAGCACGTTATGCACCACCAGGGAAATCCCGACCAGCACCGCCACGATGGGCACTATCCAGACCAGCGAAACACTCCAGCGGCGGGTCTTGATGTTGGCTTGGCCGGGCAATGGTTGCTCCTCAGTGGCTTGCGACTTCATCCGTGACCTCCTCGGACTTTCGGTTTTCCCAAATCAGGCGTGGGTCGAAACTCATCGCCGACAGCATGGTGAACACCACCACCAGGCCAAAGAACAGAATCCCTGGCCGGGGTTCGATATCGCCCAGTGCCTGGAACTTCACCAGTGCTGCTACCAGTGCGACGACAATCACATCGAGCATCGACCAGTAGCCGATCAGTTCGACGAAACGGTAGAGCTTCGAACGCTCTTTACGGGCCCAGAGGCTTCCGCGTTGTGACGTGATCAGCAGTAAGGAAAGGGCAACGAACTTGATGCCCGGCACCGCGATACTGGCGATGAAAATGATCAGCGCAATGTCCCAGGCGCCATGCTCCCAGAACTCCAACACGCCGCTGATGATGGTGCTGTCGGAGCCGCTGCCGAACAGGCTGGTGTTCATTACCGGCAATACGTTGGCCGGTACATAAAACACCAGTGCTGCCAGCAGGTAGGCCCAGGTTCGGGTCAGTGAGTTGGCTTTGCGGGCGTGCAATGGCGCACCACAACGTTCGCACTCGTGAGGGTGGTCGGTCATGTCGCAGGCTTTTCCGCAACTGTGGCACAGGCTGAGGTTGAGATCGCGGGCTTCGGGTGCGCTGTTCATAGGGTGTCCCAGAGGTCACGAACGTCGCGGCCGGCAATCCGGATCAGCAGCAGGCTCAGCGCCGCGAGGGCGAACAAGCCGATGCCTGGCAGTACGTCAAGCAGGCCGGCAAGCTTGAACACCGCGACCATTGCCCCCAACAGGCAGACCTCGAGCATGCTCCAGGGCCTGAGAGTTTCCAGCCAGCGCATGCACAGCTTGAATGCCGGTGAGCGCCTGGCCGCAAGGGCGAAACTCAACACCCAGACCAGCAACAACAGTTGAATGACCGGCGCAATGATCATGGCGATAGCCGCGACCATGGCCATGAAGGTGATCGGTCCTTGACTGAGCGCCAGCACCGAGTCCCATAAGGTGGCGCTGTTCTTCAGGCCTTGCAGGCTGATACTCATCACAGGATAGAAGTTGGCGAAAATCCACAGCACGGCGGCTGTCAGGCTCAAGGCCAGGCGTTGCTCTACCGACAATCCGTTGTAGCGTTGAAGTACCCCGCCACAACGCGGGCACAGGGCGGTTTGATGTTTGGCGAGCGCAACTTTTTCATACACGCAATCGCAATGTTCACAGATGATCAAATGATCAGTCCTGGTCATGGTTCGCGCTCGAGGGAAGTCGGAAGCTGCCGGTAGTTAAATAAATATAGAAGTGCCTTGCGATAGAGCAAATTTAAAGTGCGGGGGCTTGAGACAAGGCGGGACGGCGAGCGGTAGCAGCTTGCAGACTTCACAACCAAAAACTGCGAGTTCTTGAGGATCGAGAACACGCAGTCATGGTTCGGATTAATGGGTGAGAGGGGCTATTCGCCGCGAATGTATTGCTCCAGTTGCTGAATCAGCTCGGCCTGCTCGGCAATGGCTTCCTTGACGAGGTCGCCGATGGACAGCAAGCCCAGCAGTTGGCCATTTTCCACCACCGGCAAATGACGCAAGTGCTTGTCGGTCATGATGTTCATGCAGGTTTGCACGGACTGATGGGAGTCCACGGTGATCACTGGCGAATTCATGATGTCGCTGACGGGCGTACCGACCGAAGAACGACCTTTGAGTACCAGTTTGCGTGCATAGTCGCGTTCACTGAGCACACCCACGATTCGGCCATCTTCGAGCACCGGCAATGCACCGACGTTTTTTGCGGCCATGACCATCAGGGCTTCGAGCACCATCTGATGCGAGTTGATGGTATGAACCTGCTGGTTCTGTTCGGCCTTTAACTTGAGCAGTTGCGCGACGGTCTTCATGGGGCCTCTCCGGTGTTGTATTTATCAGGCGTCGCCAAGTGCGCTGACGCTTACACAGAATCATAGACGCACGCCAACAGAGCAAGAGGGCAAAGCGGCATTCAGGGGATCTAAACACGTCATGGAAGGGTGATTGCACTGTCAGCAGCGCTGTTTCGCGCTTGGCAGTCGCTGATAACCCGGGCGGGTTATCAGCGTCCTGGCACGCACACTTAGCAGTAGCGATCGATCACATACACGTCGGACTGATTCTGTGCGCTCTTCCACGCCTGAGTCAGCGTCTCGAGAACACGCCCGACAAAGTCTTTGTCGGCGGCGGCTTTCTTGCCAACATACCCCTGGCCGCGACGGTACATCTTCAGTCGGGCACGCAAGTCACGTTTGTTCTTTTCGAACTCGGCTTCATGGGCGTGGGGCGACAGGCAGTCGATATGCACCTGGCCAGACTCGGCAACCCACAGGATATGGCTGTCATGGCTGTCTTTGTGCGCTGCGAACATCCGAGCCAGTTCATCAATAGTCGGTTGATTGTTCAGATTCATGTGTAAGCCCCTTGACCAGTGTTTGATATGTCTAGTTGGTTCGCTAATTCACTTCTCTACATCGGTGAGTTGATATCTGGTACCGAAACCAGGGCGACAGTGGGTGTCTGCCGAATATCGGCAGGGCCTTGAGCAGGATGCATGTAGTTTTGCCGATAAACTGCTACGCACGTGCGGCACAGCGGGGAGAAACAGCGATTGCCTGGACGTTGCCACCGACATGAATCCGTCGGCCACAAGCATCTTGAGGATTGATCGCCAGCGTTTCTCGTCCTTGTACTGGACGCTCATGCCAGGTCAGCTTCATCAATCTGCCTTGTGGGCAGTACACATCCGGGAACAGCTCGGCGGTCAGTCGAGCCTTTTCACAACACTTTTGCCAATGCTCCCGATCGGGGAGACGTCCGCATCATGCAAGGGGAAAAACAACTCGTCAACGATTTTGTAGTTAATATTTTCAATCACTACATAAGACGCTTTGGCGCCTGCAGGGTCGGCCTGGAGCCTTGTCCTACAATCACTTGCGGGATAAACGCAAAGGAAGCCGTGAGCACCGATGACGCGTAGAATCACCCTGTGAAACAGTCTTCGAGGTTGCAGTGGTGGATTTACAGCAGGGCTTCGTCTTGACCCGGCATTGGCGCGATACCCCGGCCGGCACGCAAGTCGAGTTCTGGTTGGCGACCGATCTAGGCCCAAAGCTAGTCCGGCTGCCGGTTCAGCCATCGGTGGCATTCATTCCCGAGCAGCAGCGCGGGCAGGCCGAGGAACTGTTGCGCGGCGAGCAGGGGGTCGAGCTTCGCCCGCTGGGGTTGCAGGATTTTCAGCATCGGCCGGTGTTCGGGCTGTATTGCCAACAGCATCGCCAGTTGATGCACCTCGACACGCTGTTGCGCAGGGCCGGTGTCGATGTGTTTGAGGCGGACATTCGTCCACCGGAACGCTACCTGATGGAGCGTTTCATCACCGCGCCCGTGTCGTTCACTGGAACGGAAGACGACTCCGGCACGCTGCTTGACGCTCATCTCAAACCTGCGCCGGGCTATCGCCCGCGCCTGAAGCTGGTTTCGCTGGATATCGAAACCACCGAGCAGGGCGAGTTGTATTCGATTGCACTCGAGGGCTGCGGTCAGCGCCAGGTCTACATGCTCGGCGCGCCGAATGGTGACGACTCGCAGGTGGACTTTGCGCTTGAGTACTGCGATTCCCGAACCCTGCTGCTGAAAAAACTCAACGAGTGGTTTGCACTCTACGACCCCGATGCAGTCATCGGCTGGAACCTGGTGCAATTCGACCTGCGCGTGCTGCACGAGCATGCCCGGCGCCTGGCCGTACCGTTGCGGCTGGGGCGTGGTGGCGAGGAGATGCAGTGGCGCGAACACGGTTCAGGCAACAATCACTTCTTTGCCGCAGCGGCCGGCCGGCTGATCATCGATGGCATCGAGTCGTTGCGCTCGGCGACCTGGAGCTTTCCGTCGTTCAGCCTGGAAAACGTCGCGCAGACGCTGCTGGGTGAAGGCAAGTCGATCGACAATCCGTACCAGCGCATGGACGAAATCAACCGCATGTTCGCCGAGGACAAGCCCGCGCTGGCGCGCTACAACCTCAAGGACTGCGAGTTGGTCACGCGAATCTTCCACAAAACCGAGCTGCTGACCTTCTTGCTGGAGCGCGCCAGCGTCACCGGTTTGCCGGCCGATCGCAGTGGTGGTTCGGTTGCGGCATTCACTCACCTCTACATGCCGTTGATGCATCGCCAGGGCTTTGTGGCGCCGAACCTTGGTGAGCGCCCGCCGCAGGCCAGTCCGGGCGGCTTTGTCATGGACTCACAACCGGGGTTGTATGAGTCGGTGCTGGTACTCGACTACAAGAGCCTGTACCCGTCGATCATCCGTAGCTTCTTGATCGACCCGGTGGGGCTGGTGGAGGGCTTGCGCCACCCCGACGACAGCGAGTCGGTGCCGGGTTTTCGTGGTGCGCGGTTCTCGCGAACGCGACACTGCCTGCCGGCAATCGTTGCCCGTGTATCGGAGGGGCGGGAAGTTGCCAAGCGCGAGCACAACGCGCCGCTTTCCCAGGCCTTGAAGATCATCATGAATGCGTTCTATGGCGTGCTCGGTTCCAGTGGCTGCCGGTTTTTCGACACGCGCCTGGCCTCATCGATCACCTTGCGCGGGCACGAGATCATGCTCAGGACTCGCCAACTGATCGAGGCGCAAGGGCATGCGGTGATCTATGGCGACACCGACTCGACCTTCGTCTGGCTGCGACGTGCCCATGGTCAGGAAGAGGCGGCGCAAATTGGCCGGGCGCTGGTGGCGCACGTCAACCAGTGGTGGCGCGATCATTTGCTGCAGGAATTCGGTTTGCACAGTGTGCTTGAGCTGCAATTCGAAACGCATTTCCGGCGCTTCCTGATGCCGACCATTCGCGGCGCCGAGGAGGGCAGCAAGAAGCGCTATGCCGGGCTGGTGACGCGCGCCGACGGCACTGACGAAATGGTCTACAAAGGCCTGGAAACCGTGCGCACCGACTGGTCGCCGCTGGCCCGGCAATTTCAGCAGGAACTCTACCTGCGGATCTTTCACCGTCGGCCCTATCAGGATTATGTGCGCGAGTTTGTGCGCGCGACGCTGGCCGGTGAGCACGATGAGCTGTTGATCTACCGCAAGCGCCTGCGCCGTCCATTGGACGACTACCAACGCAACGTACCGCCCCATGTGCGTGCTGCACGCCTGGCCGACGAGTTCAACGATCGACAGGGTCGGCCACGCCAGTACCAGAGTGGTGGCTGGATCAGTTACGTGATCACGGTGGCGGGTCCCGAACCGCTGGAAACCCGTAGCGCGCCGATTGACTACGAGCATTACGTCAGCCGCCAGCTACAACCGGTGGCTGACGCGATTCTGCCGTTTGTCGACGACGATTTCAGCACGCTGATTGGTGGGCAACTGGGGTTGTTCTAAGCCTGGGGCCATCAAGCAAAAAGGGCGCCCGAGGGCGCCCAAAATCACCTTAACCGAGGAGCCAGGTGAGGCCGTTCGTGTAACTGCCGCGGTGGTAAGGCGCTGCGTGAACGGTATTGCGTGACGCGCCCAAGGCGCGTGTTATCTATTTACCGAGTTCTGGTCGGGCCCAGGTGCAGTGAAACGCGACGGCGTTAAGCCGCCGCCCCGAGCTGTTGGGTAACAGGTCGTTGTGATTCCGGTTGCTTCCAGGATTCGCTCGTGGTCTGGTCCATGGCTTCCTGGATCGCGCGTTTGCGGTTGGCTTCGGCCTTGCGACTGAAGTACCAGACCATGAACGTGGCGAGCGACACCGCCAGCAGAATCAGGCTGGCCACGGCGTTGATCTCCGGCTTCACGCCCAGACGTA
>CAYNGZ010000245.1:0-8698 GCA_964396695.1 uncultured Pseudomonas sp. | reverse complement strand
TGTTCGGTTCATGATCAACCTGCAAACCCGCGCCCGAATTGTCGAAGGCACACTCAAACTGGCGCAGGACGTGCTCGCCGACTTCCTTAAAACCGGCCCGACCCAGAAAGAACTCGACGACGCCAAACGTGAACTGGCCGGCAGCTTTCCGCTGTCCACCGCCAGCAACGCCGATATCGTCGGTCAACTGGGCGCCATGGGCTTCTATAATTTGCCGCTCAGTTACCTCGAAGACTTCATGCAGCAGTCCCAAAGCCTGACCGTCGAGCAGGTCACCGCGGCAATGAACAAACACCTGAGCACGGACAAAATGGTCATCGTTTCTGCTGGCCCTACCGTGCCACAACAGCCGTTACCGGCCCCAACTGACAAACCTTCCGAGCAGCCGCTCGGGGTTCCGGAGCATTAATGGCCCGTCCTAAAAAACCTGTTCACAACGTCCATAACGGCGTGAACCAATTGCGCATCATCGGCGGCGAATGGCGCAGCCGTCGCCTGAGCTTCCCTGACGCCCCCGGTTTGCGCCCGACGCCCGACCGCGTGCGTGAAACCCTGTTCAACTGGCTCGCGCCGTATGTTGCCGGGGCCAAAGTGCTCGACCCGTTTGCCGGCAGCGGCGCGCTGTTTCTCGAAGCGCTGTCGCGTGGCGCCGCCATGGGCCAGGCGCTGGACGCCAGCAGCCTGGCGGTTTCCAGCCTGAAAGAGCATTTGGGAACGCTGCGCTGCACCGTCGGCCAGGTGCAGACCGCCGATGCCTTGCGCTACCTGGAAACCCAGCCCGCGACCGCCTACGACCTGGTCTTCCTCGATCCGCCGTTCAACCAGAACCTGCTGCCCGCCGTTTGCGCGCTGCTCGACGAACGCCAATGGCTGGCGGACGACGCGTGGATCTACACTGAAAGTGAGACCGCGCCATCGACCCTCGGTCTGCCAGGGGGCTGGCGCCTGCACCGGGAGCAAAAATCCGGGCGGGTCTACTACGCGTTGTGGCACCGTATGGCAGAGATCGCCGGTTAATCCACCGGCCTGAACAAGGCGCGCGCCTGGGATCGACAACCTCAGGCACGCACCGCTGCATCGAGAACAACCGTGTCTACACCGCCAGATCGTTTCACCCCCGCCTTCGGCCTCGGCAATCCGCATCTGCAAACCTTGTGGGGACCCCTATGGCGCAAAACCACGCACCTGGATCGACAACGCGAACGTCTATGGCTCGACGACGGCGACTTCCTCGATCTTGACTGGCACGGGCCGCACAGCGCCAATGCGCCCTTGGTGCTGGTCCTGCACGGCTTGACCGGTTCTTCAAACTCACCCTATGTCGCCGGCCTGCAAAAAGCCTTGTTCACCCAGGGCTGGGCCAGTGTGGCGCTGAACTGGCGCGGCTGTTCGGGCGAACCGAATCTGTTGCCGCGCAGCTATCACTCCGGCGCCAGCGAAGACCTCGCGGCGGCGATCAACCACCTCCGAGCCACCCGCCCGTCGGCACCGCTGTACGCGGTCGGCTATTCGCTGGGCGGGAACGTGCTGCTCAAGCACCTGGGGGAAACCGGCAGTGGCAGTCAGTTGCAGGGCGCGGTGGCGGTCTCGGTACCCTTTCGGCTGGACCAGTGCGCAGACCGCATCGGCCAAGGTTTTTCCAAGGTCTATCAAGCGCACTTCATGCGCGAAATGCTCGCCTACATCAAGAACAAGCAACAGCAGTTTTTGCACGATGGTCGCCACGAGGGCCTGGAGACGCTGGCCAAACTCGGCTCACTGGAAAACCTGCGCACGTTCTGGGATTTCGATGGCCGGGTGACCGCGCCACTGAATGGCTTCAGGGATGCGCAGGACTACTATCGCCGCGCCTCCAGCCGCTATTTTCTCGGTGAGATCCGCACGCCGACGCTGATCATTCAAGCGGCCGACGATCCGTTCGTGTTTCTCCACAGCTTGCCGCAAGCCAGCGAGTTGTCGGACTGCACACAGTTCGAATTGCAGGCCAAGGGCGGGCATGTCGGCTTTGTCGACGGCACGTTCCGCAACCCCGGCTACTACCTGGAACGACGCATCCCGCATTGGCTGGCCAACACAGGTCGCGAATAACGTGCTGCGAGCACTCCGGGCGTTCAGCTTGCCACTCATCGCTCTCATCCTCAGTCTAAATCCTGCGTAAGACACAAGCGGGCTTGCTCGCGAAAGCGGTGTGTCAGTCGACGTTGATGCCTGCTGACATGGCCTCTTCGCGAGCAAGCCCGCTCCCACAGGGGATTTGCGTTTAGTCGCCGGTAGCGACGCCCCGCGCAGGATCGGTAATCCATTCGCTCCACGACCCGGCATACAGCGAAGCCAATGGGTAACCCGCCAGGCACAACGCAAACAGGTTATGGCACGCCGTCACGCCCGAACCGCAATACGCCACCAGTTCGGTCGGCGAGCGATCACCCAGTTTCGCGGCAAAGCGCTGCTTGAGCTGTTCAGCGGGCAAGAAACGCCCGTCGGCACCCAGGTTGTCCGTGAAGGCCGCGCATTGCGCACCGGGAATGTGCCCGGCGACCGGATCTATCGGCTCGACCTCGCCACGAAAACGCGGCAGGCCCCGAGCGTCGAGCAGCGTCAACGCCGGTTGACCGAGGCGTTGCTGCAGTTTTTCGGCACTCACTAACAACGTGTGGTCCGGCGCACCGGTAAAGGAGCCACGGGTGATTGCCGGGGCATCCAGGCTCAGCGGCAGACCGGCCGCGTGCCAGGCCTTGAGGCCGCCATCGAGAATGTACACGCCGTCGCGCTTGCCCAGCCACGCCAGCAACCACCAGGCCCGAGCGGCATACATGCCGGGACCGTCGTCATACAAAACGATTTCGCTGTCGTTGCTGATGCCCCAATCCTGCAAACGCTCGATCAAGTGGTGCGGCGTCGGCAATGGATGACGACCAGTAACGCCCTTGACCACTGGCCCGCTGAGGTCACGTTCCAGATCGGCAAACGAAGCACCGGTGATATGCCCTTCGGCATAGCTGCGATGGCCGTAATCCGGGTCTTCCAGGGCAAAACGACAATCCAGAATCACCCACCCCGCCTGGTCTTTTTTCTGGTCCAGGGCGTTCGGGCTGATCAGTTGCGCAATGGGCATAGCGGGCTCCTGTGATTAAGTCTCTGGCCGATCCTACTGCACTTCTTCCAGAGCCTGGGCCAGCGGCACGTAAAACTCCTCGAACAAGGCATTGACCGCCTCACGGGCTTGATCCGTGACAAATCCGGCTTCCAGCACCAGCACCTGATACACGCCCCGTTTAATGGCTTGCTCGCTGAGGTGGTTGGAGTTCTCCCGCGTGGTGCAGAGAAACCGCACCCAGGACGTGAGGATGATCCAGGCGTTGAGTGTCAGGGATTCGATCTGAACCCTGTCCATGCACAGGATGCCGGCCTCGACGAAGCCTTCGTAGATCGCCGTGCCCTGGATCAGGCAGCGCTGGGAAAAGCGCCGGTATCGGGCGGCCAGTTCCACATCGTTGTCGAGCAAGTGCTCGAGGTCGCGGTGCAAAAACCGGTAACGCCACATGGCGGCCAGCAGCTCCTGCAAGTAGAAGCGCTTGTCTTCAACGGTCGCGGCGCGGCCCTGGGGTGGGCGCAGAAAGCTCTCCACCAGGCTTTCGTACTCACCGAACAACACGGCGATGATCGCCTGCTTGTTGGGGAAGTGGTAGTACAGGTTGCCCGGAGAAATCTCCATGTGCGCGGCGATATGGTTGGTGCTGATGCTGCGTTCACCCTGTTGATTGAACAGCTCCAGGCTGTTCTGCACGATGCGCTCGCTGGTTTTTATTCGTGGGGCCATGGCTTGAGCTTTAATTCTTCAGTGCGTTGCCGGGCATCTTACGACCTATCCGCCGGCGGATAAATCAGCGCTTCCCGAGGATGTCACTTGACCACTTAGAGCATAGACTCTAAAAACTTCCTCATTCTAAAAAAACAGGAGCTACCATGCCCGCCGACATTGCCTACCTGCAAAACGCCCAGCAGTCATTAAATGAGCTCCACGATCTGTTTGCTGCCCAGCGTCAGGCCTACGCGGCCCACCCGATGCCGCCGGCTGCTCAACGCCAGCAGTGGCTCAAGGCATTGCGCGACCTGCTGAGTGACGAGCGTCAGGCGTTGATCGACGCGATCAGCCAGGATTTCAGCAACCGCAGCGCCGATGAAACCCTGCTCGCCGAGCTGATGCCGAGCCTTCACGGCATTCACTACGCCAGCAAACACCTCAAAGGCTGGATGAAAGCGTCCCCGCGCAAGGTAGGCATCGCCTTTCAGCCGGCGGCGGCGAAGGTGGTTTATCAGCCGCTGGGCGTGGTCGGGGTCATCGTGCCGTGGAACTACCCGCTGTACCTGGCCATCGGCCCGTTGGTCGGCGCATTGGCGGCGGGCAACCGGGTGATGCTCAAACTCAGCGAATCCACGCCGGCCACCGGGCAACTGCTCAAAACGTTGCTGGCCAAAGTGTTCCCCGAAGACCTGGTGTGCGTGGTGCTGGGCGAAGCCGAGGTCGGCATGGCCTTCTCCAGACTGCCCTTCGATCACCTGCTGTTCACCGGCGCCACCAGCATCGGCAAACATGTGATGCGAGCAGCCGCCGAGAACCTGACGCCAGTGACACTGGAGTTAGGTGGCAAGTCTCCGGCCATCGTTTCCCACGATGTACCGCTCAAGGACGCCGCCGAACGCATTGCTTTCGGTAAAACCCTGAACGCCGGACAGACCTGTGTCGCACCGGACTACGTGCTGGTGCCGGAAGAGCGGGTCGGCTCCTTTGTCGAAGCCTATCGTCAGGCGGTTCGTGGGTTTTATCCGACACTCGCGGACAACCCGGACTACACCGCCATCATCAATGACCGCCAATTGGCGCGGCTGCACAGCTACCTCAGTGACGCCACCAGCAAAGGTGCGCTGCTGATCCCGATGTTTGAACAGGATCAGGACCGGCGCATGAGCCACAGCCTGCTGCTGAATGTCAGCGACGAGATGATCGTGATGCAGGACGAAATCTTCGGCCCGGTATTGCCGATCGTGCCCTACAAGAATCTGGACCAGGCGTTTGCCTACATCAACCAACGGCCGCGTCCGCTGGCGCTGTACTTCTTTGGCTACAACAAGGCCGAACAAAACCGCGTTCTCAACGAAACCCATTCCGGCGGCGTCTGCCTGAACGACACCTTGCTGCACGTCGCGCAGGACGACATGCCGTTTGGCGGTATCGGCGCGTCAGGCATGGGCCATTACCACGGCCATGAAGGTTTCCTGACGTTCAGCAAAGCCAAGGGCGTGCTGATCAAACAGCGTTTCAACGCGGCGAAGCTGATTTACCCGCCTTATGGCAAATCGATCCAGAAGCTGATCCAGAAGCTGTTCGTCCGCTGACACCTCATGAACGGGTAATAACAAGAATGAGCCCAAGCCTGTCCGAATCCCCCGCGCTGTCACGGCGCGGCCTGCTCAAATTCGGCCTCTGCCCCACGGCCTTCCTGACCCCCGCCGGCCTTGGCGCCAGCCTCAGCAGTTGCTCGGCCAACAGCCCGGCCAGCGGTTTCGCCATTCTGCGCAGCAGTGACCTACCGTTTCTGCGCGCGCTGATCCCGGTGATGCTCGACGGGGCTGTGGCCGCCGAAAAACTCCCGGCAGCCGTCGAAGGCACCCTGCAATCGCTGGACCATGACCTCAATCACCTGTCGCCGGAAATGCTCAAGCTGACCCGGCAACTGTTCGACGTGCTCGGCATGACCGTCACTCGCGGACCGCTGACCGGCATCTGGGGTAGCTGGGAAAACGCCAGTGGCAATGACATCCGCCAGTTCCTCCAGCGCAGGCAAAACAGTTCGTTCAGCCTGTTGCGCATGGGCCACAGCTCGGTCGTGCAACTGGTGATGATGGCCTGGTACAAGCGCGCCGAATCCTGGGCTCATTGCGGGTATCCGGGACCGCCGAGCGTTTGAGACCGTCGCGACTGCCGGTCAATGGTCGCCTGTAGGAGGGGAGATCCGCTTCACCTTACTATTCATAATAAAAAGAGAGCCTGAAGATGCCCGTACCCGATCCGTTCCGCGAAGGCCTGGCCCGTGGCTGGAAAACCTACAACGGCTCGCAACTGACCAATGATCTGACGCTGGAAGCCGACATTGCCATCATCGGCAGCGGCGCTGGCGGAGGCACCACCGCCGAAATTCTCAGCGCTGCCGGCTACAAAGTGCTGCTGATCGAAGAAGGCCCGCTCAAGACCAGCAGCGACTTCAAGATGCTCGAGGACCAGGCCTACTCCAGCCTTTATCAGGAAGGCATCGGCCGCATGAGCAAGGACGGCGCGATCACCATCCTGCAGGGTCGCGCAGTCGGTGGCACGACGCTGGTCAACTGGACCTCAAGTTTTCGCACCCCCGGGCCGACCCTCGAACACTGGGCCAGGGAACACGGCGTCAAGGGCCACAGCCCGACGGAAATGGCGCCCTGGTTCGAGAAAATGGAGCAGCGCCTCGGCGTCGCCCCGTGGAGGGTCCCTCCCAACGCCAACAACGACGTGATCAGAAAAGGCTGTGAACAGCTCGGCTACAGCTGGCATGTGATCCCGCGCAACGTGCGCGGTTGCTGGAACCTCGGCTACTGCGGCATGGGCTGCCCGACCAACGCCAAGCAATCGATGATGGTCACGACCATTCCCGCGACCCTGGAAAAAGGCGGCGAGCTGCTCTATCTGGCCCGCGCCGAACGTCTGCTGTTCAAGGATGACAAAGTCACCGGCCTGCACTGCGTGGCCATGGATGAGCGCTGCGTGGCGCCGACCGGGCACAGCATCACCGTCAAGGCGCGGCATTACGTGCTGGCTGGCGGTGGTATCAACAGCCCGGCGCTGTTGCTGCGCTCCAACGCCCCGGATCCCCATGAGCGCCTCGGCAAGCGGACATTTCTGCACCTGGTGAACATGTCCGCCGGGCTGTTCGACGAAGTGATCAACCCGTTCTACGGCGCGCCGCAGTCGATTTACTCCGACCACTTTCAGTGGCAGGACGGCACCACTGGCAAAATGTCCTACAAGCTAGAAGTACCGCCGCTACACCCGGCGCTGGCGGCGACTTTGCTCGGCGGTTTTGGCACCGAAAGCGCCCGGCACATGCAGCAACTGCCGCACACCCACGCGATGCTGGCGCTGCTGCGCGACGGTTTCCACCCGGACAGCCCCGGCGGCAGCGTCGAGTTGCGCGGCGATGGCACGCCGGTGCTCGACTATCAGGTCTCAGCCTATGCCTGGGACGGATTACGTCGGGCGTTTCACAGCATGGCCGAGATTCAGTTCGCCGGCGGCGCCAACGCGGTCATGCCGATGCACGCCGACGCGCGCTACGTGAAAACCCTCGCTGAAGCCCGCACGCTGATCGACGGCCTGAGCCTTGAGCTGTATCGCACGCGGCTGGGCAGCGCTCATGTGATGGGCGGCTGCGCGATGGGTGAAGACCCGAACATCGCCGTCACCGACAGCCTCGGTCGTCATCATCAATTGAGTAATCTATCGATTCACGATGGTTCGCTGTTCCCCACCAGCATTGGCGCCAACCCGCAATTGTCGATCTACGGACTGACCGCGCAACTGGCGTCCGCGCTGGCGATGCGTTTAAAAACAGCATGAAAAAACGCATAATTCGCACCGTCTATAGTGCTTTCTTACCCCAAAGGCGACTTGGCCGACCGGGAAGGCTGCGATACCATCCGACTCCCCAACGGATTCCCGCCAGGACGACGCGATGAACCGAGTGTTGTACCCAGGTACCTTCGACCCTATTACCAAGGGCCATGGCGATCTGGTCGAACGCGCCTCGCGCCTGTTCGATCATGTGATCATCGCCGTCGCCGCCAGCCCCAAGAAAAACCCGCTATTTCCCCTGGAACAGCGTGTGGAGCTGGCCCGCGAGGTCACGAAACATTTGCCGAACGTCGAAGTCGTCGGTTTTTCGACGCTGCTGGCGCATTTCGCCAAAGAGCAGAATGCCAACGTGTTCCTGCGTGGCTTGCGTGCGGTGTCGGACTTCGAATACGAATTCCAGTTGGCCAACATGAACCGCCAATTGGCCCCGGATGTGGAAAGCCTGTTTCTTACCCCGTCCGAGCGTTATTCGTTCATTTCTTCGACGCTGGTCCGTGAAATTGCAGCCCTGGGCGGCGATATCACCAAGTTCGTCCACCCAATCGTGGCCGATGCCCTGACCCTGCGCTTCAAAAAGTAGGAACTGCCGCAGGCTGCGATCTCTTGCAGCCCATCGCGCCTGCGTGCACTGCGGGCGCCGATGCGGCACAATTGTACGCATCAGTTTTCAGATGCCTGGGCAGACTACCCCGGCAGGAGTCCCAATGTCCCTGATCATCACCGACGATTGCATCAACTGCGACGTCTGCGAACCCGAGTGTCCGAACGCCGCCATCTCCCAGGGCGAAGAAATCTATGTGATCGACCCGAACCTCTGCACCCAATGCGTCGGCCACTACGACGAGCCACAGTGCCAGCAGGTGTGTCCGGTGGATTGCATTCCGCTGGACGAAGCGCATCCAGAGACTCAAGAGCAGTTGATGGAGAAGTACCGCAAGATTACCGGCAAGGCCTAAAAAGATCGCAGCCTGCGGCAGTTCTTATGGAACAAAAAATAACTTATTGATTTATATATTATTTTTAAGGGCTGGC